>DASSUW010000494.1:0-31531 GCA_035706585.1 Solirubrobacteraceae bacterium
CGGCGACGTCCTCGCCGGTCAGGACGACCACGTCGTCGCCGGCGGCCGCGGCGTCGACCCCGACGACGCGCGCGTGCGGGTGCGGCGAGCGCACGAACGCGGCGTGCAGCATGCCCGGCCGCGAGACCTCGACCGAATAGCGCAGATCGGCGGTCACGCGGGGGTCCACGCCACCTCCTCGACGGCGCGCCGCACCTCCGCGGCGATCACGCGCCGCCGGTACTTCGCCGATCCGCGCGAGTCCGACAGCGGCTCGATCCGCTCGGCGTACCCGGCGCCGACCTCGGCCGCCTCGCCGTCGCACAGGTCCGGGAAGTCCTGCGGCGTCTCCGCGACCGCGCCGACGACCACGCGCAGCCGGTCGCCCCCGTTGACGGCAGCGACGGCGGCGCAGGGCCGGTCCTCGGCCGACCGCGAGCGGAACTTGCGGTACGTCGCCCGCTGCGGCTGCGCCGGCACCCGCACCTGTACGAGCAGCTCGTCGGGCTCGATGCACGTCTCGTAGTAGCCGAGGATCAGCTCGCCCACCGTCACCTCGCGCTCCCCGCGCGGCGAGCGCAGCACCGCGCGCGCATCGAGCGCCGCGAGCATCGCCGGCGGGTCGCTCGCGTAGTCCGCGTCGGCGAGCACGCCGCCGACCGTCGCGACGTTGCGCACGCGCGGGCTCGCGACGAGGCCGAACGCGCGCGCCAGCACCGGCCAGTCGGCCGCCTCGCGCTCGACGCGGCGGTGCGTGACCATCGCGCCGAGGCGGAGCTCGCCGTCGACCACCTCGATCGCGCGCAGCTCCGGGACGGCACCCAGCGACAGGAACGCGGTCGGCTGCAGGAATCCCTGGTTCATGAGGATGCCCAGGAACGTCCCGCCCGCGAGCACCGTCGCCTCGTCGCCGCGCTCGGCGCGCAGCGACAAGGCCTCCTCCAGGGAGGTGGGTGCCATCCACTCCGGCTCGCGATGTTCGCGAAGCGAACTCGCAAGGCCAAACGTGTTTGGCCCCATCAGCTCAGCAGCTCGACCACGCCCGTCGAGCCGTTGACCCGGATCCGGTCGCCGGTCTTGATCCGCTCGCCCGCGTTCGTCGTGCCGACCACGGCCGGGATCCCGAACTCGCGCGCCACGACCGCCGGGTGCGAGACGGCCCCGCCGGCCTCGGTCACGAGCCCGGTGATCTTCGTGAACAGGACCACCCACGCTGGGTTGGTCATCCGGCACACGAGGATCTCGCCGTCCTTGACCTGGTCGAACTCGTCGAGCGACGCGACGAAGCGCGCCGGCCCCTCGACGACGCCGGGCGACGCGGCCAGGCCCTTGACCTCGCCGGTCGTCGACGGCTCGCCGGCGTAGAACTTCTCCGGGAAGCCCCAGAGCGCGTTGTACGGGAAGTCGAGCGCGGTCTTGGTCGCGGTCCCGACCCACGACGGCGGGCGCCGTTCGGCCGCGTCCTCGCGGTAGTCGCGCCGGTCGGACACGATCTCCTTGGCGTCGAACGCGCCCTGGTCGGCCATCAGCAGCCGCAGCTCGTTGTAGCGCAGGTACATCACGTCCTCGGCGTCGTCGAGCACACCCGCGTCGGCGAGCTTGGCGCCGATCGCGATCAGGGCGATCCGCAGCCGCGCGTTCGTCCCCTGGTCGATGTAGAAGTGATGGTCCGGGGTCAGCGGGTTCATGCCCAGCGAGAGGTCGAGCGCCTCTTGCAGCTTCGCCCGGTCGTCGCCGTCGATCCCTTCGAACACCTCGACCTTCGCGGCCTCGAGGTCCTTGCGGACCGCCTCGATGTTCGACGGGTAGTCGTAGTCGGTGGCGATGTAGCCGCGGATCGCCTCGATGATCGGGGCCGGGTCCTCGCGCCAGGTCTTGAACGCGAACTCGTGCGACCAGATCGACTTGTAGCCGTACGCCTTCTGGTGGGCGAGGATCCGCTCCTCGACGAACGCACGGCCGCGCTCGGATCCCGCGAGCGCCTTCATCACGTCGCCGGCCGTCTCGCCCTCGAAGGCGGCCGACAGCTCGCTGTCGCCCTTGATCTCCTCCTTGAGCTTCCACAGGTCCTCGACCGAGTCCCAGTTGCGGTCCTCCAGGCTCGACTGCAGGCGCCCCATGAGCCCCGGATCCTCGCCGCCGCGGACCTCCGCGATCACCGCGTTGAGGTTCGTGGTGGACGCGAACTGCGCGAAGTTGAGCATCCAGTGGATCTTCCAGTGGCGGTCGTGGACGTCGATCGCGTCCTCGAGGTAGACCGCCATCTCGCGCATGTTCGCGGCGGCGTAGTCGATGCCGTCCAGGTACGCGAAGTTGCGCTCGATCTCCGGCCGCAGCCGCTCACGCCACCACGCGAGGAAGTTGCCGGCGTACTCGGGCAGCACCCAGCCGAGGTAGGCGCCGATCTTCGCGGGATGCTCCGGGTCGCGCGGGACGCGCGGCACATACCGCGACTGGTACTCCGTCGCCTCGCTGCGGATCTCGCTGTCCGCCGGGACCGCGGCCGTGTAGACGTAGCCGTTGATCTCCTTGGCGATCCAGTCGCACGCGAACGGCGTGCCGAAGCGCCGGAACATGTGGTCGCACGTCAGCCACCACCCCCCGATGTCGAAGAACATCGGCGACACGGGATTGGGGATGTGGAGATCGTCGTAGATCCAGAAGAGCTCCTTCTCGCCCTCCTGCCACTCGATCGGAAACTCGTCCGACCCGTGGAACTCCCCCAGGACCTCCTCGGTCACGGCCATGCTTCTCCTCCTCGCCCTCGAGACTCGACGGCGCATCATAGATAATCGATGATCCGCTCGCTGTCAGCGCTCTGATACCGCACTGAAACCGGGCGCGATCAGGGTGCCTGCAGACGACCGCACCGGGCGGTCGAGGAGCACAGGAGCCAGCATGACTCGCCTCACCCGCAGTGCCGCGCTGGGCCTCACGATCGCCGCGCTGGCGTCGTCGCCGGCCCTCGCCGACAACTACGCGCAGGACCCGATGTATCCGCTGAAGGACAGCGGCTACCAGGACCTGCGGTCGCCGGACGCCCGCGACGCCGCCGAGGGCCGGGGGACGTTCAACGCGCCCGAGGTGACCGTCGTCAAGGTGCCGGCGCCCGGACCCGCGCCGGCAGCCGACGGCCTCGACTGGAACGACGTCGGGATCGGCGCCGCCGGCGTGCTCGGCCTCGCGCTGATCGCGTGCGGCGGTGCCTTCGCCGTCGTCAAGACGTCAAGGACCAGCCGTACCGCGTGACGGTCTCCGGAGGCGCCAGCCCGCCCGGCCGCGGTCCTCGCCGGACCAGCGCGGTCGGGGCGGGCGGCGCCTCCACCAGCGCTCCGCGCACGCGGCCCAGCCCCTCTTGCCGCCAGCGCTCCGAGAAGCCGACGACGAGCAGCCCGGCACCCTCGGCCAGCGCGAGCACGCCGCTGCCGGGCGGCGCGAGCAATGGCTCGGCCACGATGCCGGCCGTCCGCTGCACGATCAGCGAGGCGTCGGCGAGCAGGCGGCTCGCGTCGGGCTCGTCGTCCGCGCCGAGCGCCCCGATCAGGCGCAGGCGGGCTCCGCTCGCGCGCGCTACCCAGGCACCGAGCTCGAGCGCCGCCCAGTCGTGCCAGGCGCCGCCGAACGGGACGAGCACCGGGCCCTCCCGCGGCATCCCGACCAGCAGCGCGACGTCGCACGGCGCCTGTCCGAGCACCGCGGTCGTGTCGTCGTCCAGGCGCGGCTGAGCGATCTCGCTCAGCACCAGGTCCACGCTCTCCTGGCCCGCGAGCCGCACGATGTCGCGCCCGCGTGCCCGCGAGGAGAATGCCGCCGCGCGGGCGGCGACGCCCGCGGCGAGCAGCTCCTCGCGGCGCTTGGCCAGGGTCGCGGTCGCGGACGCCAGGTCGCTGCCGTCGACGATCGCCGCCACGACCAGCTCGCGCGGCGGTTCGGCGGCCGCCAGCGGCGTGGCGAGGCGGACGAGCGCATCGAGACCGGCGAGTGCACCTGGAGCGAGCAGCAGCGAGCGTCCCGGCGACGGAGTCGGCACGGCGGGGGCGGCGCGGGCGGGTTCGAGCACCGGGTCCTGGCGCAGGATCGCCTGCTCGAGCCGCTTGAGCTCCTCGCTCGGCTCGAGCCCGAGCTCGTCGGAGAGCTCGCGCTGTGCCTGGCGGTAGGCGCTCAACGCCTCCGCCTGCCGCCCCGACCGGTAGAGCGCGAGCATCAGCTGCGCGCGCAGCCGTTCCCGCAACGGATGCTCGGCGATCAGCCCGCCCAGCTCGCCGACCAGCTCCGCGTGCCGGCCGGTGGCGAGATCGGCGTCGATCCGGTGTTCGAGCGCCGCCCAGCGCAGCTCCTCGAGCCGGGCGACCTCGGGTTGCGCGAATGACTCGTAGGCCAGGTCGGCGAGCGCCGGGCCCCGCCACAGCGCGAGCGCTCGCCGCAGCGTCTGGGCGGCGCGGCCGGGATCCGACCGCTGCGCCTCGCCGACCAGCTGCTCGAACTGCGCGAGATCGAGCTCTGATCGGTCGACCTGCAGCATGTAGCCGGGCGCGCGGGTCGCGATTCGCCCCTCGCCGATCTCCTTGCGCAGGCGCGAGACGTACACCTGAACCGTCTTGGCGGCGTTCACCGGCGGGTCGTCACCCCACAGGGCGTCGATCAGCCGATCGCCGGACACGACCTCGTTCGCGTGCAGCAGCAACATCGCGAGCAGCGCTCGCTGCTGACCGCCGCCGAGCGCGACCACGCGATCGCGCTCGAGCACCTCGAGCGGACCGAGCACTCGGAACGCGAGCGGCCGCACGGGTCAGTCGCCCGCGCTCGGCGGCACGCGGATGCCACGAGCGGCGACGGCGCCTTCGAGCGCCGACGCCTGGCTCTTGACCGGCCGGGTGATGCGCAGGAACGGGATCCAGCCGGGCGTCATGTCGCCCTTGTCGTCGAACCGGAAGGTCCCGAGGATGCCGTCGGTCACCTTGGTGTCACGGAGCTCGGACAGCACCGAGGCGCGCGTGCCGTCGGAGCGGGCGATTGCGTCCAGCACGATCTCGGTCGCCTGTGCCGCCTCGAGCGTTCCCGGCGTCTCGGCATCGATCAAGCGGGCGACGCGGCGCGCCTCCGCGGTCAGCGGGTACGCGCTGCGCGGCAGGTCGAAGGAAGGCACGTACACGCCGCGGACGGCCGGGCCGGCCGCGTCGAAGACCTCCTTGGTGGAATGGGCGGCGAACTCGTTGGTGGCCAGCACCGGCACGCGTGGACCGAGCCGCTCGCGCACGGCGGTCAGGAGCTGCGCCGCGGGCCTGAGCGGGCCGGAGGAGAAGACCACGCCGTCCGCCCCGGAGCCCTCGACCCGGCGCGCGATCGCGTCGTAGCGCTTGGCGCTGTCGGGATTGAACCGCGTCGAGCCGACGATGCGCAGGCCGCGTCTGCTCGCCATCCGGCGGAACGGATCGATCAGCTCCCGCTTCCAGGTGGGACTGCCGTCGTCGAGCAGATAGATGCGCTCGACGCCGAGCTGCTCGGCGAGGACAGCTTCGGCGGCGCCGATCATGCTGCTGAACGAGAACACCCGCACGTAGTGACGCGTGCCGGTCGGGTAGTAGATGTCGGGCGTGCCGCGAATCCCCTCCGGCGGCGGCACCCCGGTGCGGGTGAGCCCGGTGTCGTTGTTGGTCGCGCCGACCACGGCCAGGGGCCCGCCGGGCGCGCTGTTGAGGATCGGCAGCTCGACCTGAGCGCATTGGGAGTTGTACGGCCCGATCAGCGCGACCAGGCGGTCTGCGCCCGCGTAGGCGTTGGCGTTCGCGGCGCAGCGGCGCAGCTCGTAGGCCGCCGCCTGCGGCGTCGAGTCGTCGCACGACCGGTACCCGACGACGTACTTCCCCGCCCGGAATGCGTGGTTCGCGAGGACGGCGCGGATCGCGTCGGCAAACTCGCGCGGATCGTCGTTCTCCTCTTGCAGCGGAGCGTCCGAGGCGATCAGGACGTCCGCCTTGCGTCCGCCCGACTCGTCGGTGCAGATCGATGCGGGAAGCGTGCCCGCACGCGGCGACCCCGCCGTGCTGGCCCACGCCGATCCGGCACCCGCGGCCAGCGACTGGACCGCTCCGATCGGGGTCTCGGCGACGACGGCATTCGTACGTGGATCGATCCGCGACAGGGTGCCGGTGGCGTAGTTCGCCGCCCACACGGAACCGGCGCCGTAGGCGATGTAGTTCACGCCGATCCCCACTTTGATCGGCGTGGACTCGGGGCTCGCGCCGGGCGAGATGCGGAACACGAACCCTTCGTGCTCCGCCGTCACCCAGACCGAGCCGCCGCCGACGGCGATCCCCGACATGCCGGCGTCGCCGACATGGATCGCCCGTCCGGTGCGGTTCGTTCGCGGGTTGATCGGCGTGACCGCGCCGGCGTCGAACACGTTGATGTACCAGACGCCCTCGCGCCCGGCCGCGAGCCGGCTGGCGTCGGCATCGACCGTCGCGACGAGCGCGCCGCTGCGCGGATCCAGGCGCGCGACCCCGCCGCCTCCCGTCACCCACACCCCGCCGGCGCCGACCGCCATCTGCGTGAAGCCGCTGTTGAGGAAGAACCGATCGCCGCCGGACAGCCCTTTCGGCAGGCGCGTCGTCCGCCGCTCGTCGGTCACGGGATCGATCCGGTGCACGGTGTCGGTCCAGTTGCCGCCCTGACCCTCGCCGGTCCCGACCCACAGAGCGCCCGCGCCGGCGGCGATATCCGTCGCGTGGTTCGGGCTGTCGACCCGCCCGATGACCGCCTTCGTCTTCGGGTCGATGCGCGAGATCGTGCGCGTGTCACCGCTGAGCAGCCAGACCGAACCGTCGCCCACGGCGACGTTGCTCGGCGCACCTGCAGTCGGGACGAAATCGCCGATCTCGTCGGAGCCGGCGGCGATCGCGGCGACGCCGTTGCCCTCAGGGGCCTTGGCGGTCGCGGCGGCGCCGCGCTCCTCGGGCGACGACGACGCGAGCACGGCGCCGACGAGCGTGACCGCGATGAGGGCGAGGCCGGCGACGATGAGCGCCCGGTGCGACGCTCTCGGCGCCAGCACCTCCCGCGCCGCGTCGATCAGCGCGGCGCAGGTCGGATAGCGGTCGTCGCGCTCCAGGGCGAGGCCGCGCCGCAGCACCGGGTCGAGCGCCGGGTGGCGCTCGAGCGGCGGTGGCTCCTCGCGCAGGTGGGCCCACATCGTCTCCGCGGCCGTCTGCCGCCGGTGCGGCGGGCGCCCGGCCAGGCACTCGTACAGCACGCAGGCAAGGGCGTAGCCGTCGGTGCGCCCGTCGACCGGCTCGCCCCGGATCTGCTCCGGCGCCAGGTAGTCGAGCGTGCCGTGACCGGGATCGCTGGTGGTGTCGCCGTGCTGCTTGGTGATGCCGAAGTCGGTGAGATAGGCGTGCTCGTCCTCGTCCAGGAGCACGTTCGCGGGCTTGACGTCGCGGTGCACGAGCCCTTGGCGGTACGCGGCGTCGAGCGCGCCGGCGATCTGAGCGACGATCGCCAGCGCGCGCTCGGGCGCGAGCACGCCCTCGCTCGCGAGCAGCGTCCGCAGGTCGCTGCCCGGCACGTAGCGCATCGCCAGGTAGAGCTGCCCGTCGTGCTCCCCGGCCTCGTAGATCGGGATCACGCTCGCGTGGTCCAGCGAGGCGGCAAGCCGCGGCTCGTCGAGGAACCGCTCGCGAAAGCGGGGGTCGTCGGCGAGCTCGGGGGCGATCAGCTTGAGTGCGACGGGACGTCCGAGGGACAAGTCGGTCGCCCGGTACACGACGCCCATGCCGCCGCGCCCGACGAGCGACTCGATCCGGTACCCGGCGAATGTGGACCCGGGGCCGAGCCGCGCGGTCATGTCGCGCCGACCGTACCAGCCCTAGGATCGTGTGATGAGCCGAGTCGTTTACTACGCCGCCATGTCGCTGGACGGGTACATCGCCGAGTCCGACGACACGCTGGATTGGCTGACGAAGTTCCCGGGCGTCGAGCCGGGCCCCGCCGTCACGACGGTCGCGGGCGGCTACGACGAGTTCTACGAGGACATCGGGGCCATGGTCATGGGCTCGGTGACCTACGAGTGGGTCCTGGACCACATCACGTCATGGCCCTACTCCGGCAAGCCGACATGGATCCTGACCTCGCGCGAGCTGCCCGCGCCCGCGGGTGAGGACGTCCGCTTCGGCAGCGACTTCCAGGCGATGATCGAGTCGGCCGGCGACCGCAAGCTGTGGGTCGTCGGCGGCGGCAACGTCGCGTCCCAGTTCGCCGACGCGGGACTGATCGACGAGGTCTGGGTCACCGTCGTGCCGGTCGTGCTCGGCGCCGGCAAGCCGTTGTTCGACCGGCGTCTGCCGGGTCCGCCGATGCGGCTGACCGAGGCGCTGCCGCGCGCGAGCGGGATGATCGAGCTGCGCTTCGACGTCGTGCGCTGACGCGCTCTGCGTCGAGCCGACCCGAAGCGTTCGGAACCACCTCCGGCGTTCCCCCGCCGATGACTTTCCGACGGGATAGACGACGATTGACATTCGATGTTCGATCATCTAGGGTCGTTTTTCGACAGGTCCTCCTACACGCTCTACGGGGGTTGGCGAGTTGGCCGACCCCCGCTAGAGCGGAGTGGGAGGCAGGTCAGCGGGCCGGCACGAGGTCGTGGAGGAGTGACCGTTCATCGACGAGCGAACGGAGGAGGGACATGGTGCCCCCGAGCAGTACCAAGTTCAGAGGGCGCGGAGGACGAGGGACCCGGTTCGGCGTTGCGGCCGTGGTGCTCGTCGCCGCGCTCGCGCTGGTGGGCGCCGGGTGCGGCGACGATGACGACTCTGGTGGCGGCGCCCAGGCGGCCGCGAGCGGTGAGCCGACGTTCGGCAAGTGCAAGCCGACCGGCGAGTTCAACTCGATCAAGCTCGAGACGCTCGAGCCGGACACCCTCAGCGTGGGCTACGTGACGATCGCTCCGGCGACGTGGCGTGGCGACACCGAGGAGTCGGTCGACGACGGCTTCAACTACTGCTTCGCCGCCAACATCGCCTACCGGGCGGGTCTGCACAAGATCAAGCTCAAGAAGGTCGACTTCGCGCAGCTGATCGTCGCCCGTGAATCGGGGTTCGACATCGCCATGGACGACATCTACATCAAGCCCGAGCGCGAGGAGAAGATCGACTTCTCGATCCCGTACGGCGCCTCGTGGTCGGGGATCGCCGGCCTGGCCGACGATCCGCCGACGCAGGACGACATCAAGAACCGCAAGTTCGCCGTGACGCTCGGCTCCTTGCAGCAGGGCTATCTGGACGACGTGCTCAAGCCGACGGAGAAGTACAACACGTACAACGACACGGTCGAGCTGTTCTCGGCGCTGCAGGCCAAGCAGGTCAACGCGGTCATGATCGACATGCCCGTCGCGCTCCCGGCCGCCGCGAAGTCCGACGGCAAGATCAAGGTCGTCGCCCAGGTCAAGGTCGGCGGCGAGGTCGGCATCGTCATGCCGTCGGGCTCGCCGAACAAGGCCGCGGTCGACGGCGTCATCACCGAGCTGCACGACAGCGGCGAGCTCAAGAACCTCGAGAAGACGTACTACTTCGACGCGTACGGCGGTGTGGACCCGGAGTCCTTGCCGGACTGGACGGCCGCGCGCTGATGACGTACGTGCAAGCACGGCCGGCACGCGATCCGCAGGTCGTTGGGGGCGCCAGGCATCTGGCGCCCCCGCCGCGCTCCGTCCCCATGGCGGCGACGGGCCTCGCCGCCGTCGTCCTGGTCGCTGCCGCGACGTGGATCGTCCCGCTCCGGATGATCGGCGACATCGAGGCGACCGACGCGGCCAGGGCGCGCGCGAACATCGTGGTCGGCGTCTTCGCCGCCCTGACGACGCTGCTCGTGATCCCGGCGATCCGGGCGCTGGCGCTCGCGCTGCGGGCGCGGGCCCTCACGGCCGACGGCCAGATCATCGACGCGCGGCGCGTCGCCGCCCGCGCGCGTGAGAACGCCGCGCGGGTGCTCGGGTTCGCGCTCGCGGCGCTCGTCGTGCTCGGGCTCGTCGCGTTCGTGCTCACCAACGACGCCGCGATCATCACCACGTTCCTGTCGTGGGAGCAGATCAGCCGCAGCGCCGGCGAGATCATGAGCGCGGCGTGGCTGAACCTGTGGATCGCGATCGTCGCGGAGATCCTCATCCTCGCGTGGTCGCTGACCGTGGCGCTCGTGCGCCTCGCGCCCGGCCGCGCCATGGCGCCGCTGCGCTGGCTGGCGACCGCGTACGTGGACGTCTTCCGCGCGATCCCGCTGATCATCCTGCTCTACCTCGTCGCGTTCGGCATCCCGATCGCCGAGATCCCGGTCCTCAGCGACCTGCCGACGTCGTGGCTGATCGTCCTCGGGCTCACGATCACGACGAGCGCCTACGTCGCCGAGGTGTTCCGCGCGGGCATCGAGTCCGTGCACTGGAGCCAGACCGCGGCCGCCAAGTCGCTGGGCTTCAGCACGCTGCAGACCTGGCGGTACGTGATCGTCCCGCAGGCGGTGCGGCGCGTCGTCGCGCCGCTGCTCAGCTACTTCGTCGGCCTGCAGAAGGACACGGCGCTCGTGCTCGTCGTGGGCGCGATCGACGCCTTCGGCCAGGCCAAGATCTTCGCCGGCAACTACTTCAACCTGTCGTCGGTCACGTTCGTCGCGCTCGTGTTCATCGCGGTCACGATCCCGCAGACGCGGCTGGTCGACTACCTGCTCGCGCGCGACGCGCGCAAGACGGGGGTGCGCGCACTGTGAGCGCGATGCTGGAGATCGACGCGATCCACAAGTGCTTCGCCGACGACGAGGTGCTCAAGGGCGTCACGCTGCCGGTCGACCGCCACGAGGTCGTGTGCCTGATCGGCGCGTCCGGCTCGGGCAAGTCGACGCTGCTGCGCTGCGTCAACGGGCTCGAGAAGATCGACGGCGGCGAGATCCGCTTCGACGGCGACGTCGTGTCCGGCCCGGGCGTGAACTTCGCGCGCCTGCGCCGCGAGATCGGCCTGGTGTTCCAGAGCTACAACCTGTTCCCGCACATGGACGTGCTGCGCAACGTGACGATCGCGCCGATGAAGATCGCCGGCGTGCCGAAGGACGAGGCCGAGGAGCGGGCGCGCGCGCTGCTCGCGCGCGTGGGCCTCGCCGAGAAGGCGTCCGCGTATCCGGACCAGCTCAGCGGCGGCCAGCAGCAGCGCGTGGCGATCGCGCGCGCCATGGCGATGGAGCCGAAGGTCCTGCTGCTCGACGAGATCACGTCGGCGCTCGACCCCGAGCTCGTCAACGAGGTCCTGATGCTCGTCCTGGACCTGGCCGAACAGGGCATGACGATGATCCTCGCCACGCACGAGATGAGCTTCGCGCGTGTCGTCGCCAACACCGTCTGCTTCCTCCACGACGGGCAGATCCTCGAGGCCGGGCCGCCCGCGCAGATCTTCGAGGCGCCGCGCGAGAAGCGCACGCAGGCGTTCCTGCGCAACGTGCTCGAGGCCGGAAGGCTCTGACCCTCCAGCGGACGGCACCAGCGCCGTGATGCGCCGGTCGTTCGCCCTCGTCTGGCTCTACTCGCTGCTGACGACGCTGGCGTGGGCGTCGCTGTTCCCGGTGCTGCCGCTGTACGTGCGGGGTCCGCTCGAGGGCGGCGATGTCGCGGTCGGCGTCGTCATGAGCGGCGCGCCGCTGGTCGCGGGGATGGCGCAGCCGCTGCTCGGGCGGTTCGCCGACCGGCGCGGCCGTCGCCTGCTGCTGATCGGCGGCCCGCTCGTGTTCGCCACGTTCGTGCTGCTGTTCTCGATCGCTGACAGCCCGGCCGCCGCGCTGGCGTTCCGGACCGCCGCCGGGATCGGCGACTCGGCCTTCATCGTCGGCGCCGTCACCGTCGTCAACGACATCGCCCCCGAGGGACGGCGCGGCGAGGCATACAGCATCTTCTCGCTGTCGACGTGGGCGGGCATGGGCCTCGGGCCGGTGCTCGCCGATCTGATGCTGCGGTCGGTGTCGTTCGACGCCGTGTGGCTGATGTGCGGCGTGCTGTCGGCCGCCGCGATCGCGACGGCGCTGCGGCTGCCGGAGACGCGGCCCGCGGCGCCGGTCGAGCGTGCGCGCGGCGCGCTCTTCAACCGCGCCGCCGCGCTGCCCGGCCTCGTGCTGATCTTCGAGATATTCGGCTTCTCGGCGCTGCTGGCGTTCACGCCGCTGTACGCGAAGGAGCTCGGGATGCACGGCGCCGGCCTCGTCCTGCTCGTCAACGCGGCGGTGCTCGTGGCAATGCGCGTGTTCGGCCGCCGGCTGCCCGACCAGCTCGGCCCGCGCCTGTCGGCGACGACCGGCATCGGCCTGTCGGCCGTCGGGCTCGCGCTCCCGGCCGTCGTCGCGCATCCCACCGGTCTGTACGCGGGCGCGGCGCTGTTCGGCGCCGGCCACGCGCTGTCCTACCCGGCGCTGCTGCTGCTCGCCGTCACGCGCGCGCGCAAGGACGAGAGCAGCGCCGCGGTCGGAAGCCTGAAGGCATGCGAGGCGCTCGGCCAGGCCGCCGGCGCCTCGCTGCTCGGCGTGGTGGCCGCCGTCTCCGGCTACGGCGCGGTGTTCGCGCTCGCCGGCGTCGTGTGCGCCGCGGGCCTCCTCCCGCTGCGGGCGCTGGCGGCGGAACGCCGGCCGATCCGCGTGTAGATGATTGACATTCGATGTTCGATCATCTACGTTCTGATGCTGTGCTGATCGACCGCATCGACGTCCGCGCCCCGGGCGACGAGCACGCCCGCTCGGTGCCGGCGGTACAGGCTGTCGCGGGCAAGGGCCTCGTGGGCGACCGGTACTTCCATGCCGACGGCGCGCGGCCGGGGCTCGCGCTCACGCTGATCGACGCGGCCGTCGTCGCCGCGGTCGGGCTGCAGCCGGGCGAGACGCGGCGGCAGCTGACCGTGACCGGCTCCGGCGCCGAGCTCTACGCGCTGATCGGCAAGCGCTTCCGGATCGGCGACGTCGAGTGCTACGGCGTCGAGATCTGCGAGCCGTGCCTGCACCTGCAGCAGGTCACGCGGCCGGGGATCCTGCGCGAGCTGGTGCATCGCGGCGGCATCAACGCCGACATCCTCACCGACGGCACGATCGCAGTCGGGAACCCCGTCGTCGCGGACCCGTGACCGTCCGGCCGTTCCGTCTCGACGTGCCCGACGCGGTGCTCGACGACCTGCGGCAGCGACTGGCGCGCACGCGCTGGCCGGACGAGATCGAGGACTCCGGCTGGCGGTTCGGCTCCAACCGCGCCTACGTCCGGGCGCTCGTGGACCGCTGGCGCGACGGCTTCGACTGGCGCGCGCAGGAGGCGAAGCTCAACGCCTTCGAGCAGTTCCGTGCGACCGTCGACGGAATCGACCTGCACTTCATCCACGAGCGAGGCGTCGGCCCCGACCCGCTCCCCCTGGTGCTGGCCCACGGCTGGCCGGGGTCGGTGTGGGAGTTCCACGAGCTGATCCCGCGGCTGACCGACCCGGAGCGCTTCGGCGGCGATCCGGCCGACGCGTTCACGGTCGTCGCGCCGTCGCTGCCCGGCTACACGCTGTCGTTCACGCCGGGCCAGCGACGGGTCGACGTCGCGGGCATGGCGGACGTGTTCGCGCGCCTGATGAGCGAGGTCCTCGGCTACGAGCGCTTCGGCGCCCAGGGCGGCGACTGGGGCGGCTACGTCGTCGCCGGCCTCGGCGCCCGCCACGCCGACAAGCTGCACGGCATCCATCTCAACTTCCTCCCCGTCCGCGCCGACAAGCCGTTCTCCGACGCGCCCGACGAGAAGGAGCGCGTATACCAGCAGGAGCTGCGGCACTGGCAGGCCGAGGAGACCGGCTACCACGCGATCCAGGGCACCAAGCCGCAGACGCTCGCGTACGCGCTCACCGACTCACCGGCGGGACTGGCCGCGTGGATCGTCGAGAAGTTCCACACCTGGAGCGACCATCGCGGCGACTTCGAGGGCTGGCTCGATCTCGACTCGCTGCTGACGAACATCACGCTCTACTGGGTCACGGAGGCGATCAACTCGTCGTTCTGGCCGTACTACGCGATCCGCCACGATCCGTGGCCGCTGCCCGACGCGTTCATCGCGACGCCGACCGGCTACGCCGAGTTCCCGGTCGAGACGCGTCACCCGCCGCGCTCGTTCGCCGAGCAGGACTTCAACATCGTCCGCTGGACCGAGATGCCGCGCGGCGGACACTTCGCCGCGCTCGAGGTGCCCGACCTGCTCGCGGCGGACGTGGCCGAGTTCTTCAGGCCACTGCGCTGAGCGGCGCGACGAGGAACCGGAACAGCCGCGCCTGCTCGGGCTCGGGCATCTTCTCGGGATGCCACTGGACGCCGAGCGCGGGCCAGTCCGCCGCCTCGAGGGCCTCGATCGTCCCGTCGCCCGCGCGACCGCTCACGACGAGCTCGCCGGCATCGCGCACGACCTGGTGATGCAGCGTGTTCACCGCCACGCGCGCGACGCCGAACACGCGCGCCGCCGCCGAGCCCGCCGCCAGCTGGACCGGATGGCGCCGGGCGAGCGACTCGGCCGGCGGCAGGGCGCCCATGCCCGGATGCAGCGCCGGGTCACAGCGCTGCGCCAGCCCACCGCCGTGCGCGATGGCCAGCAGCTGCATGCCGCGGCAGATCCCGACGGTCGGCAGCCGCTGCTCGCGCGCCCGCGCGATCAGCGCGAGCTCCCATGCGTCGGTGGCGGGATCGACGTCCTCGCATCCGCCCTCGTCGACCGCTCCGTAGGTCGCCGGCGCGACGTCCCCGCCGCCGGACAGCAGCAGGCCGTCCATGCCGGCCAGCGCCTCGTCGGGATCCGCGTCGCGCGGCACGACGAGCGGCACCCCGCCTGCGGCGGCCACGCCCGCCGCGTACGCCGGGTCGAGGGCATACAGGCGCGTGCGCTCCCCGAGCGGCGTCGGCAGCTCGCGCAGCCACGGCGTGATCGCTATCCGCGGGCGGCTCACTGATGCTCGGCGGCGGCCTCGCGCGACCAGTGCGCGTAGGCCTCCTGGACATGCTCGCGCATGAGCTTCTCGGCCAGGGCGCCGTCGCCGGCGGCGATGGCCTCCGCGATCGCCTCGTGCTCGGCGACGTCCTCGGGCTGCCAGTCGGGCGACGTGCCCCGGCGCGCGAGCAGCTGGCGGCCGATGTCGACCGTCCACAGCGCCTCCAGGGTCTTGACGAGCTCCGGGTTGCGGGACGCGCGCGCCACCGTCACGTGGAACTCGCGGCTCAGGTCGTGCGCGGCCCGCGCGGACCGCGCCTTGGACTCGCCGCGCACCGCGCTGCGCAGCGCGGCCACGTCCGCGTCGGTCCGCCGCTCGGCCGCCAGGCGGGCGATCCCTCCTTCCAGCAACAGCCGGAGCTCGAGCCGATCGACGACCGCGTCCAGGTGCAGCGGGGCGGCGACGAAGAACCCGCGTTGCGGATGGAAGTCCACCAGCGATTCCGAGCTCAGCCGGTGCAGTGCCTCCCGCACCGACGTGCGCGAGATACCCAGCGAATCGGCCAGCTGGCCCTGATGCAGACGGGCCTCGGATGCGAGGCGACCCTCAACGATCAAGGACCGGATGCGTTCGTATGCGATCTCGGTGACCGAACCCGTCCGGATCGGCTGCAGCCCCATTTCCATGTGGTGGAGTTTACCGGAAGTTGGCGAAGATTGACATTCGATGTTCGATCATTTAGCGTCAGCCGCGGAGATGGCCTCGGTGTGGATGAAACGGGACGCACGCACGATCGCAGACGAGCTGGGCCATGAAGGAGTCACGACCGTCCGGCTCATCTACTCCGACCTGCACGGCGTCGCGCGCGGCAAGGACATCCCGATCGCGGCCTTCGGCGAAGCGGCCGGCGCCGGCGTGCCGTTCTGCTCGGCGGTGCTCGCGACCGACCTGCGCCATACGCCGGTCGTCGACGACGACGAGACGTTCGGGGACCTGCTCGCGCGCCCCGACCTCGACACGCTGCGGATCGTCCCGTGGCAGCCGGAGGTCGCGTGGTGCGTGGCCGACCTCTGGTCACCCGACCGCAGCACGCGCTGGCCGGCGTGCCCGCGCGGTGCGCTGGCGTCGGTCTGCGAGCGGTACGCGGACCTCGGACTATCTCCGACGGCCGGTCCCGAGCTGGAGTTCTTCCTGCTCGAACGCGATCCGGCGGCGCCGCGCGGCGTGCGCCGCTACGTCGACACGCTGTCGCGCTCGTACACGGTCGGCTATGTCTCGGATCCGCGCGGCGTCGTCGTCGACATGCTCGACGCGTGCGAGCGGCTCGGGCTGCAGGCGACGACGGCGACGCACGAGTTCTCCAACTCGCAGTACGAGATCACGATCGGGCACTCGTCCGCGCTCGACGCGGCCGATCGGGGCTTCCTGCTCAAGACGGCCGTCAAGGAGATGGCGGTGCGCGCGGGCCTGCTGGCGACGTTCATGGGCAAGCCGTTTAACGATCAGGGCGGGAGCGGGTTCCACGTCCACCTGTCGCTGACGGCCGCCGACGGCCGCAACGCGTTCGCCGACGAGGCGGCCCCCGACGGGCTGAGCCCACTCCTCCCCCAGTTCGTCGCCGGAGTGCTCGCGCACGCCTCGGCGCTCACCGCGCTGCTCGCGCCGACGGTCAACGCCTACCGCCGGATGGTCCCGAACAGCCTCGCGCCCACGCGCGCGAACTGGGGTCACGACGACCGCATCGCCTTCCTGCGCATCCCGCTCGAGCGCGATCGGGGCGCCCGCATCGAGGTCCGCGGGGGCGACGCGGCAGCCGGCGCGCACCTGATCGTCGCCGGGCTCCTGGCCGCGGGGCTGGACGGCATCGAGCAGGCGCTGCAACCGCCCCCGGCCGGCGATCCCGCCGCGCCCGCGCTGCCGCGCAGCCTCGCGGCGGCGCTCGATCAGCTCGAGGCCGACGCCACGCTGGTCGCGGCGCTCGGCCCGGAGCTCGTCGCCACATTCGTGCGGCTCAAGCGCTTCGAGATCGAGCGCTTCAACGCCTGGGTCTCCGACTGGGAGCTCGATGAGTACGCCGACCACCTCTGAGGCCCGGGTCCGCGTCGACGTCGACGGCGAGCCACGCTGGGGCCATCGCGACGGCGACGCGATCGTGCTCGACGACGGGACGCGGGTGGCCGAGGCCGACGCCCGCTATATCGCGCCGGCCGAGCCGTCCAAGATCGTCGCGGTCCACCTCTCGTATCGGAGCCGCGTCGTCGAGTACGCGGCGGCGATCCCACCGGCGCCGTCGTACTTCCTCAAGCCGCCCACGACGCTCAACGGGCACCGCGGCCGGATTCCCAAGGCGCGCGGCGCGCGCTACCTCAACTACGAGGGGGAGCTTGCGCTGGTGGTCGGGACGCGGATGAAGGGCGTATCGGAGGCGGCCGCGCTGCACCACGTCGCCGGCTACGCGTGCCCGAACGATGTCGGCATGCACGACTTCCGCCACGCCGACCGCGGCTCGATGCTGCGCGTCAAGGGCCAGGACGGCTTCCTACCGCTGGGGCCGGCGCTCGTGCCCGCCTCCGCGTTCGACCCGACCGACTTCACGCTGCGGACGTACCTCAACGGCGAGGTCGTGCAGGAGGCGACGGCCGCCGACATGCTGTTCGGCGTCGCGTACCAGCTCGCCGACCTGTCGCGGCTGGTGACGCTCGAACCCGGCGACGTGGTGCTCACAGGCACCCCCGCCAACTCCCGGCCGATGGAGGTCGGCGACGTGGTCGAGGTCGACATCACCGGGCTCGGCCGGCTGACCAACACCGTCGTCGACTGGGACGTTTCTCTCGACGGCGCAGGTGCGCAGATGGAGGTGTCCGGCAACACGCTGCATGTCGCGCTCGCGATCCCCGAGGACGAGGCGGAGCGGATGGCCGCCGAGGGAGCCGTCTCGTGATCAGGATCGACCGCATCGACCACGTCGCGCTGGCCACGGCGGACGTCCACGCGGCCGCCGATCGCTGGGCGACCCAGTTCGGGCTCCTGCTGCGCTCGCTCGACCCGCGCCGCGCGCTGCTCTCGTGCGAGGCCGAGCCGTACTGCCTGGAGCTCGTCCAGGGAGACACGCCCGGGCACATGCACACGGGGTTCGAGCTCGCGCGCGACTGCACCGTCGAGCGGGCGGCAGCACACCTGGACGCCTGCGGCGTCGCGTTCGATCCCCGCGACGGGAGCCTCTTCGTCACGGACCCGGACGGCCGCGGCGTGGAGCTCATGCCGCATCGCGCCCGCGACCCGCGCGTGGCGCACGCGCAGCCGTCGACGATCGTGCGGCCCGGCGCGCCGCGGCGGCTCGGCCACGTGAACTGCCTCACGACGCACCTCGAGGAGTCCACCGCCTTCTACGTCGACGTGCTCGGCATGCGCCTCACCGACCGGCTCGGCGACCAGGGCCGGTGGTTCCACGTCAACAGCGATCACCACGTGATGGCGCTGATCGACGTCGACTGCTCGCATTTCCACCACCTGGCCTTCGACGTCGTCGACATCGGCCAGATGCGCGACATGCTCGATCGCGTCGCGCGCCACGGGCGCTGGCTCGCATGGGGCCCGACCCGGCACGGCGTCGGCGGCAACATCGCGAGCTACGTGCGGATCGTCGAGGAGGAGTGCTTCTGCGAGCTGTACTGCGACATGGAGCAGCTCCAGCCCGATCACGAGCCGCGCACCTACCCCAACGACCGCTTCTCGTCGAACACCTGGGGCCCGCTGCCGCCGCGGTCGTACTTCCGCTTCGACGCGGCGGCGATCGAGTCCGAGCGCGAGAGCCTGGAGATGCTCGGCATCCCGCTCGAGTCCCCGGTGCGGACATGACCACGTTCGTCGAGGACGGGCACGCCGCGGTCGACTGGCTGGCGGCCTACCAGGATCGCGTCGGCACGGCGCCGGTGCTCTCCCGCGTCGCGCCCGGCGATCTGCGGGCCGCGTTGCCCGACGCGGCGCCGGAGGCGCCCGAGCCGTTCGCGCGGGTGCTCGGCGACCTCGACCGCGTCATCTTCCCGGCGCTCACGCACTGGCAGAGCCCGCGGTTCTTCGCGTACTTCTCGACCACGGGCTCCGGGCCCGGCGTGCTTGCCGAGCTGCTGACGGCCGGCCTCAACAACGTCGGCATCCTGTGGCGCGCATCGCCGGCGTTGCAGGAGCTCGAGGAGGTCACGCTCGACTGGCTGGCCCAGCTCCTCGGCCTTCCGCGCGGCTGGCACGGCCACCTCGAAGAAGGAGCCTCGCTGGCCACGCTGGCGGCGCTCGCCGCCGCACGCCAGCAGCGCCCCCGAGCGCGCACCGTCGTGTGCTCCGAACACGCGCACTCGTCGGTGGACAAGGCGTGCAAGCTGCTCGAGCTCGAGCTCCGCAAGGTGCCGGCGGACGCCGACTTCCGCCTCCGGTCCGACGCGCTCGACCTCAGCGGCGCGTGCGCGGTCGTCGCGACCGTCGGCACGACGTCCTCGACGTCGGTCGATCCCGTCGATGCGATCGCCGACGTCTGCGAGCGCGAAGGCGTCTGGCTGC
Source organism: Solirubrobacteraceae bacterium (assembly GCA_035706585.1). Classification (GTDB taxonomy): domain Bacteria; phylum Actinomycetota; class Thermoleophilia; order Solirubrobacterales; family Solirubrobacteraceae; genus DASSUW01. The sequence continues at coordinate 19,485 of DASSUW010000494.1, forward strand.
ACGTGGACGCCGCGTACGCGGGCGCCGCGATGATCTGCTCCGAGTTCCGCTGGGCGTTCGCGGGCGTCGACCGGGCGGACTCGCTCGTCGTCAATCCGCACAAGTGGCTGCTGGTGCCGCAGGGGTGCTCGGCGCTGTGGACCCGCCGTCCGGAAGCGCTGCGCGCCGCGTTCAGCCTCGTGCCCGAGTACCTGCGCACGCCCGACGACGTCGTCAGCTTCAGCGAGTACGGCCCCGAGCTCGGGCGGAGCTTCCGGGCACTCAAGCTGTGGGCGGTGCTGCGGTGCTACGGCGCCGACGGCCTGCGTGCGCGCATCCGCGAGGCGGTCCGGCTCGCCGCGCTGTTCGAGTCGTGGATCGCCGAGGAGCCCGGCTGGGAGCTCGCCGCCCCGCGGCCGTTCTCGGTCGTCTGCTTCCGCAAGGCGGGGTCGGACGAGGAGAACGAGGCCCTGCTGCGCCGCGTGAACGACAGCGGGGAGATCTTCATCTCGCACACGAAGCTCGACGGGCGCTACGTGCTGCGGCTGGCCGTCGGCAACGACGCGAGCGAGACCGACGTCCAGGTGGCGTGGCGGGCGATCCGGGAGGCCGCGGAGTGAGCCTGCACGGCTACTCGCTGCCCCGGACCCCGGAGGCGCGCTCCTCGATCGTCCCGCGCCCGCCGTGGCACTACGTCGGCGACTTCCTCGTCGTCGAGTACTGGGCCGATCCCGACGCGGTCCGCGCGGTGCTGCCCGACCGGCTCGCGCCGCATCCCGATGCCGGACGGTGCGCGGCGATCTTCGGCGACTGGCAGACGTGCACGGACGGCGGCGACCAGCTGCTCGACCCGTCGCGCTCGCAGTACAAGGAGTTCTTCATCGTCGTCAACGCGCTGCTCGACGGGGAGCCTGTGACGACCTGCCCGTTCACATGGGTGGACCGCGACTTCGCGCTCGTGCGCGGGTGGATCCAGGGGTTCCCGAAGAAGCTGGGGACGATCGAGATCACGCGGCACTTCGGCCTCGACTGCCTGGCCGATCCGGGGCTGCGCCCCGGTGCGCGCTTCGGCGCGACCCTCGGCGCGAACAACCGGCGGCTGGCCGCCGCGTCGGTGACGCTCGAAGAGATCGCCGAAACCGGCCCCGTGCACAACGACCCGCCGCTCGTGAACGTCCGGCACTTCCCGCGGCTGGAGGCCGGGCGGCACGACGAGCCGGCGGTGCACGAGCTGGTCCGGGCCCGCAGCCGCGACCGCTCGATCTCGGAGATCTGGAAGGGCACCGCGACGCTCGAGCTGCAGCCCGCGCCGAACGAGGAGCACGCCGCGCTGGCACCGCTGCGCATCGGGGCCGGCTACCGCTACACGTTCGCGTACACGATCGACGACCTCGAGACGGTGAGCGAGCTGTGAGCGCCACGACCGCCCGCGTCGCGACGTCCCACCACATCGGCGGCCGTGCGGTCGCGAGCGAGCGGCGGTTCGCCGACCGTTCGCCCGTCGACGGCAGCGTCGCCGAGATCGCGCGCGCCGGCGCCGCCGAGGTCGACCTCGCGGTCCGCGCGGCCGATGCTGCGTTCGGCGCGTGGGCCGCGCTCGGCCCCGAGGGACGCGCGCCGTACCTGCACCGGCTCGCCGACCTCATCGACGCCGACGTCGAGCGCCTCGCCGACATCGAGTGCATGGACGCCGGGATCCTGCTGCGCTCGCTGAAGGCGCGTGGTATCGCCCGCGGAGCCCGCAACTACCGCATGTACGCCGACCTCGCCGCGGCCCACGAGGAGCGCGACTGGCACTCGAACGGCACGTGGAACCGCGTCCAGCGGATGCCGGCCGGACCGACGGCCGTCATCACGCCGTGGAACGCGCCGTTCATGCTCGCGACCTGGAAGACGGCGCCCGCGCTGGCCGCCGGCTGCACGGTCGTGCTCAAGCCGGCCGAGTGGGCGCCCCTGTCGGCCTCGCGGCTGGCGGAGCTGACCGCCGAGGCCGGGTTCCCCCCGGGCGTGTTCAACGTCGTCCACGGTCTGGGCGAGGAGGCGGGCGCCGCGCTCGCCGCGCACCCGGCCGTGCGCCGGATCGCGTTCACCGGCTCCAGCGAGACCGGGCGCCTGATCGGCGCCGCCGCCGCCGCGAACCTCGTGCCGTTCACCGCCGAGCTCGGCGGCAACGGCGCGCTCGTCGTGTTCGCGGACGCGGACCTCGAGGAAGCCGTGCGCTACGCGGCACTGCAGTACGACGACGCCGGCCAGACGTGCCTCGCGTGCACGCGGCTGCTCGTCCAGCGCGCGATCGCCGACCCGTTCCTCGAGCGGTTCCACCCGGCAGTCGACGCGCACGTGCTCGGCGACCCGCGCTCGGACGCGACGACCGTGGCGCCGCTCATCCATCCCGACCATGTCGCGCGTGTCGCCGGCTTCGTCGAACGAGCGGCCGCGGCCGGGGACGAGATCGTGCGCGGCGGCCGGCGGGCCGACATCGGCGAGCTGTTCTACGAGCCGACGCTGGTCGTCCCGCGCTCGAACGAGTCCGAGATCGTGCAGCGCGAGGTGTTCGGGCCGGTACTGACGTTCCAGACGTTCACCGATGAGGACGAGGCGATCGCGCTCGCGAACTCGACGCCGTACGGGCTGTCCGCGAGCGTGCACACGTCGTCGCTCGCGCGGGCCGAGCGCGTCGGCCGCGCGCTGCGCGCCGGCACGGTGTGGGTCAACTCCTTCCTCGTGCGCGACCTGACGGCGCCGTTCGGCGGCATGGGCGAATCCGGCATCGGCCGCGAGGGAGGCAACTACGCGCTCGATTTCTACTCCGATCTGAAGACGCTCCAGATCAAGGACGGGACGACGTGAGCGAGGCGCTGCTGGCCGGTCGTACCGCGGTCGTCACCGGCGGCGCCAACGGCATCGGCGCGGCGATCGTGCGGGTGCTCGCGGACGCCGGCGTCGCGCGCGGCGCCGTGCTCGACCTGCGCAGCACGCTGGGCGACGCCGAGCTGCCGGGCGGGTGGATCGCCGTCGACGTCGACGTGCGCGACGCCGGGCACACGGCCGCCGCGTTCGCGGCCGTCCGGGACGCGCTCGGCACGATCGACGTGCTGGTCGCGGCCGCCGGCGTCGTCCCGCTGTGGACCGGCGTCGAGTCGATGGAGCTCAGCGAGTGGGACGACGTCGTGGACGTCAACGCGCGCGGGGTCCTGTGCAGCATGCGCGAGTCGCTGCCGGCGATGCCGGAGGACGGCGCGATCGTCGTGATCGCGTCCCAGAACGCGTGGCGCGGCAGCGCCGTGCTCCCGTCGTATGCGGCGAGCAAGCACGCGGTGCTCGGCCTCGTGCGATCGGCGGCGCTGGAGCTCGGCCCGCGCGGCATCCGCGTGAACGCCGTCGGACCCGGCTCGGTGGCGACCGACGCCTACCGCTCGCGCCTGGCCCGCCGCGAGCACGAAGGAGGCCCGCCCGTGGCCGACGCGCTCGCCCGCGACGCCGGCTTCACGGCGCTCAAGCGGCTGGTCACCGCCGAGGAGGTCGCGAACGGCGTCCTGTTCCTGGCGAGCCCGCTCGCCTCCGGCGTGACCGGCCACATCCTCCCCGTCGGCGCCTGGGTGACGTGACCGGCGCGCTCGTGACCGGCGCGGCGCGCGGGATCGGCCGCGCGATCGCCGAGGCGCTCGCCGATCGCGGCGATCACGTGGTGATCGCGGACGTCGACGCCGACGGCGCGGAGCGCGCCGCATCCGAGCTCGGCGGTCGCGCGCTCACGCTGGACGTGACGGACGTCGGCGCGGTCGCGACGGCGATCGCGGCAGCGGACCGCGAGGTGCCGCTCTCGACCGTGGTCTGCAACGCCGGTCTCGGCTACGCGGGCTCGTTCCTCGACACCGGCGAGGCCGAGTACGACCGGCTGATGGCCGTCAACGTCAAGGGCGTCTTCTTCGTCCTGCAGGCGGGCCTGCGGCAGATGGTGCCGCGCGCCCGCGGGAGCATCGTGACGCTCGCCTCGACGTCGGCGTTCACGGCCTCGTCGACGCCGATGGCGATCTATGACGCGTCGAAGGCGGCCGTGCGGATGCTCACGATCGCCGCCGCCCGCGAGGTGGCGGGCAGCGGCGTCCGGGTGAACGCCGTCGCGCCCGGCACGGTCGGCACCGAGCTCGTCCGGGCCGTGCTGACGCCCGCGGCGACCGAGCGGCTCACGCGCGAACGGATCCCGATGGGGCGCCTCGCCGAGCCGGAGGAGATCGCGCAGGCGGTCGCGTTCCTCACCTCCGACGCGGCGTCGTATGTGACCGGCCACACGCTCGTCGTGGACGGCGGGTGGCTGACTTGACCGAGGGGGAGTGCAGATGACGACAGTGGCAGCGCAGGTCGTACGAGGCATCGAGCACGTGGGCATCACGGTCCCGGACGTCGAGGAGGCTGCGCGCTTCCTGATCGACGCGTTCGGCGCCGAGGTGCTCTACGACATGCCGGCGCCCGAACGCGCGGCCGGCGACCCGTACCCGGACGAGCAGTCGCGGCTCGGGATCCGGCCCGGCGCGCGCTGGGTCACCACGAAGGTCCTCCGGCTCGGCGACGGCCCGGGCATCGAGCTGTTCGAGTACGCGGACGACGCGCAGCGGCCGGCGGCGACGCCGGCCGACCTCGGCGTCCAGCACTTCTCCGTGTACGTCGACGACATCGATGCCGCGCGGCAGCTGGTGATCGACGCGGGCGGAACGGCGCTCGAGGGCCCGCTGCTGCTCCCCGGCATCGAGGCCGGCGACGGCAACAAGTGGATGTACGTCGTGGCACCGTGGGGCGGGATCATCGAGTTGCTCACGCTGCCCTCGGCGCAGGCCTTCGAGGACGAGACGCCGCTGCGCAAGTGGCGGCCGTCGACCCGCAACAGCGAGTGAGGAGCGACCCATGATCAAGGTGATGTGGCTGGTCAAGCGCGCGGAGCACCTGTCGCCCGAGGAGTTCGCCAAGTGGTGGACGGAGGTGCACGCGCCGGACATCCGCGACGAGCAGGTCCCCCACCTCGTCCGCTACGTCGTCAACGTGCGGACCGAGGACAACCTCGTCGCCAAGCCCGACAGCGAGCCGGAATGGGACGGCATCGCGGAGGAGTGGTTCGCCACCGAAGCGGCGTTCAACGCGGTGTACGGCAAGGACGACCGCGACGCCCACGAGGACGCCGACGCGAACACGAGCAAGGTCGAGCGCCTGGTCGTCCGCGAGATCACGTTCGCCTGAGGGAGCGCATCACGACCGGTGAGGACGGCGGCGCGGCGCACGAACCGTGCGTGGCGCATTGACGTCGCTATCCGACGTCAATGCGCCACGGGATCGCCGAGCGGCTCGATCCCGCCTCCCTCGCTGCTGCCGTTCAGGCGGCGCCGCGAAAGCCGAGCGCCTCGCTGACCAGCCCGGCACGCTCGTTCAGCAGCGTGCCGAGCTCGGAGCTGTGCTCGTGCAGGATCCGCGCGGTCGGGCCTGACACGCTGATCGCCGCGCACGGCCGGCCGGTGTGGTCGAACACCGGGGCGGCGACGCAGCCGACGCCCTCCTCGTGCTCCTCGTTGTCGAGCGCGTGGCCGCGGCGGCGGATGCGCTTGAAGTCGTCCTCGAGTGCGGCGAGCGTCGTCAGCGTCCGGTTCGTGAGCCGCTCCAGCTCGCGGTCGCCGTACAGCGCGACCGGCACCTCCGGCGAGCCGAACGCGAGGATCGCCTTGCCCGAGCCGGTCGTGTGCGCCGGCACGCTCGTGCCGACGGCGGTGAACATGCGGACCTGCCGCGACCCCTCGACCTGGTCGATGTAGACGACGCGGTCGGCCTCGAGCACGACGAGGTTGACGGTCTCCCCCGTCGCCCGCTGGATGCCTTCCAGGTGCGGCCGGGCAACGGCGCGCAGGCGCTCGCGCCGGTGCTCGAGCCCGCTGGCGACCTCGACGACCTTGTAGCCGAGCAGGTAGCGGCCGGTCTCCGGGCTCTGGGTCACGTACCCGCGCTTGGCGAGCGTGTGCAGCAGCCGGTGCGCGGTGCTCGGCACCAGCCCGGTCCGGTGCGCCAGCTCGGTCACGCCGAGCTCGCCTCCGGCGGCGAGCGCCTCCAGCAGATCGAAGGCGCGCTCGAGCGACTGCACGCTGTCCCGCTTCATTCCGTCATCCAACCACAGCTTTCCATGGACCGGTACGTCCGTCGTCCGGTAGGGTCGCCGCGTTCCGGTCGGAGGAGGAGAGACGTGGAGGGCTCGAAGACGGTTCTGCTGGTCGGCACGCTCGACACCAAGGGCGCCGAGTACGCGTACCTGCGCGAACGGCTGCGCGCACACGGCGTGGACTCGATCCTCGCCGACGCGGGCGTGAACGAGCCCGTCGGCGCGGAGCCGGATCTGCACGTGGGCGCCGAGACCGGCGCCGATCCCGCGGCGCTGGCGCGGGCCGGCGACCGCGGCGCGGCCGTGACCGCGATGGCCGAAGCGGCCGAGGCGCTGGCGCGGCGGCTGTACGGCGAGGGCAAGATCGGCGGCGTGCTCGCGGCCGGCGGCTCGGGCAACACGGCGATCGCCACGCGCGCGATGCAGGCGCTGCCGGTCGGCGTGCCGAAGCTGATGGTGTCGACGATGGCGGCAGGCAACACGGCCGACTACGTCGGCGCGAGCGACGTGACGATGATGGCCTCGGTCACCGACGTCGCGGGCGTGAACTCGATCTCGGCACGCATCCTGGGCAACGCGGCGGCCGCGATGGCGGGCATGGTTCAGGCCCCGCCGGTCGACCTCGGCGAGACGAAGCCGCTGATCGGCGCGTCGATGTTCGGCGTGACCACGCCGTGCGTCACGCACGCGCGCGAGCGGCTCGAGAGCCGCGGCTACGAGGTGCTCACGTTCCACGCGACCGGGGCCGGCGGTAGGGCGATGGAGGGCCTGATGGACTCGGGCTTCCTGCAGGGCGTGCTCGACATCACGACGACCGAGCTGTGCGACGAGCTCGTCGGCGGCGTGCTGTCCGCCGGCCCGGACCGGCTCGAGGCCGCGGGCCGGCTCGGCCTCCCCCAGGTCGTCTCGCTGGGTGCGCTCGACATGGTCAACTTCGGCGCGCGGGCCACGGTGCCGCCGCAGTTCGAGGACCGCAACCTGTACGTGCACAACCCGTCGGTCACGCTGATGCGCACGACCAGGGACGAGATGGTCGAGCTCGGACGCCAGATTGCGCGCAAGCTGTCGGCGGCGACCGGCAGGACGGCCCTGTTCATCCCGTTGCGGGGCGTCTCGATGATCGACGCCGAGGGCCAGCCGTTCCACGACGCCGAGGCCGACGAAGCGCTCTTTGCCGTGTTGCGAGAGAGCGTCGGCGACAACGTGGAGCTGATCGAGATGGACAACAACGTCAACGACCCGGAGTTCGCTGAGGCGATGGCCGACAAGCTCGACGAGTACATGACGTCATGACCGGTGACCAGGCACGCGCCAAGCTGCGCGCAACGCTCGATTCCGGCGGCGCCATCATCGGTGCCGGGGCCGGCACCGGCCTGTCCGCCAAGTGCGCGGAGGCCGGCGGCACGGACCTGATCATCATCTACAACTCCGGCCGCTACCGGATGGCGGGCCGCGGCTCGCTGGCGGGGCTGATGCCGTACGGCGACGCCAACGCGATCGTGCTCGAGATGGGCCACGAGGTCCTGCCGATCGTGCGCGACACGCCGGTGCTCGCCGGAGTCTGCGGAACCGATCCGTTCCGCCTGATGGACGTCTTCCTGCGCCAGGTCCTCGACGCCGGGTTCGCGGGCGTGCAGAACTTCCCGACCGTCGGGCTCATCGACGGCACGTTCCGCGCCAACCTCGAGGAGACCGGCATGGGCTACGGGCTCGAGGTCGACATGATCCGCGCGGCGCGCGAGCTCGGGCTGCTGTGCTCGCCGTACGTGTTCGATCCCGATCAGGCGGTCGCGATGACCGAGGCGGGCGCCGACGTGCTCGTCCCCCACATGGGCCTGACCACCAAGGGGACGATCGGCGCGCACACCGCGAAGACGCTCGACCAGTGCGTCGAGGAGATCCAAGCCATGCGCGACGCGGCGGTGCGCGTGCGGCCGGATGTGATCGTGCTGTGCCACGGCGGGCCGCTGGCCGAGCCGGAGGACGCCCAATATGTGCTCGACCGCACCGAGGGCATCGTCGGCTTCTTCGGCGCGTCGAGCATGGAGCGGCTGCCCACCGAGGTGGCCATGACCGAGAACATGAAGCGCTTCAAGGCGCTTTCCAGCTAAGGAGTCGCTGTGCCGAGCAAGTTCGTCGATCCCGCCTCGCTGCCGACCATGACGTTCGACTGGGGCGTGATCAAGCCGCTCGTCGGCGCCGACAACACCGACGGCACGGCGGTCTCGCTGATGCACGTGATCCTGCTGCCCGGGAAGGGCCACGACCGCCACAATCACCCGGAGTCCGACGAGATCCTCTACATCCTCGCCGGCGAGGGGGACCAGATGGTCGACGACGGCGAGCCGCAGCGGGTCCGCCCCGGCGACACCGTCTTCATCCCCAAGGGCGCGTTCCACTCGACGATCAACACCGGCTACGAGCCGATGGTCATCCTCGCGATCTACGCGCCCGCGGGCGCGGAGGAGGTCCTCAAGACGCTGCCCGACTACCAGGAGGTCCCGGCGGGTCAGGCGCCCGCCCTCGCGCGCGGGTGATCCGCGAGGAGCGCGACGGGGACCGCGCAGCGGTCCGCGCCGTGGAGATCGCCGCGTTCGGGCGCGATGTCGAGGCCGACATCGTCGACGCGTTGCGCGGCGATCCCGCGTGCGCGCTGTCGCTCGTCGCCGAGCTCGACGGCGAGATCGTCGGACACGTGCTGCTGCACCGCGGCTCGCGCGGCGTGACCACGCTGGGCCCGCTCGCCGTGCTGCCGTCGCATCAGCGGCGCGGCATCGGCACCGCGCTCATGCACGGCGCCCTCGCGCGGATCCCCGGGCCGGTCGTCCTGCTCGGCCACCCGGACTACTACAGGCGCTTCGGGTTCCGGCCGGCGTTCCCGCTCGGCATCACGAACCAGTGGGGCATCGAGGGACCGGAGTGGATGATCCGCGGCGCCGCCGAGCCGGGCGAGGTGCGGTACCCGGAGGCGTTCGCTAGTCCCGGATGACCAGCCAGGTGCCGGCCGCCAGCAGCACCAGGCCGGCGATCCTGGCCGCCGTGACCGGCGACTTCTCCACCCCGAGCCAGCCGTAGTGGTCGATGACGACCGCGACGCCGAGCTGCGCCGCGATCAGCGTGGCCGTCAGCCCACCGACGCCGAGCGCCCGGACCAGCCACACGAGGCTCGCGATGAAGAGCCCGCCGCACAGGCCGCCGCCGATCGCGACATGCCACGGCGCGTCGCCGACGTTGCGCACGCCGCCGATGCCGCCGGTGACGACGGACAGCATGAGCACCGCGGCGAACGAGACCGCGAGCGCGACGACCGCCGCCTCGAGGCTGCCGACGTAGCGGCCGAGCTGCGAGTTCAGCGGCGCCTGCATGACCACCACGCCGCCGACCACCGCCGTCAGCGCGACGGCGACGCCCTTGTCCATTACTTGGCGGCGAGCCAGTTCGGCCCGATGCCGGAGTCGACGTGCAGCGGCGGGTCGAGGTCGGCCGCCGCGATCATCTCGCGCGAGATCACCTCGACGGCGCGCTCGGCCTCCGCCGCGGGCCCCTCGGCGAGCAGCTCGTCGTGGATCTGGAGGATCAGGCGGGTCCGCAGGCCCTCGTCGGCCAGCGCGCGGTGCGCGCGCACCATCGCGACCTTGATGATGTCCGCCGCCGTCCCCTGGATGATCGAGTTGACCGCGAGCCGCTCGCCGAGCTTGCGCGTCTGCCAGTTGCGCGCGCGGATCTCGGGGATCTGGCGGCGACGCCCGAACAGCGTGCTCACGTAGCCGTGCTGCTCGGCCTGCTCGACCGCGTCCTTCATGAACTGGGCGACGGCCGGGAAGCGCTCCAGGTAACGGTCGATGAACTCCTGCGCCTCCTCCTGCGGGATCTGCAGGCGGTCGGCGAGGCCGTACGCGCTGAGGCCGTAGACGATCCCGTAGTTGACCATCTTGGCCTTCGACCGCATGCCGTGGTCGAGCTTCTCGGGCGGCAGCTCGAACACCTTCGACGCGGTCTCGGTATGGACGTCCTCGCCGCGCAGGAAGATGTCGCGCAGCACCTGCTCGTTGGCGATGTGGGCGAGCACGCGCAGCTCGACCTGCTCGTAGTCGATCGAGATCAGCACGTTCCCGGGCTCGGCGACGAAGCATTCGCGGATCACGCGCCCGGTCTCCGTGCGGATCGGGATGTTCTGCAGGTTGGGGTTGATGCTCGCCAGGCGGCCGGTCGCCGCGTTGGTCTGCAGGAACGTCGTGTGCAGGCGCCCGTCGTCGCCGATCCAGGCCGGCAGCGCGTCCAGGTAGGTCTGCACGAGCTTGGTGAGCTCGCGCCAGCGCTCGATCTTGGGGACGATCTCGTGCTCGTCGCGGATCGCCTGCAGGACGCGGGCGTCGGTCGAGAAGCCGGTCTTGCCGCGGCGCTTGCGCGACAGGCCGAGCTTGACGAACAGGACCTCGGCGAGCTGCTGCGGCGAGCCGATCATGAACTCCTCGCCGGCCAGATCCCAGATCTCGCGCTCGAGCTGCTGCGCGTCGGTCCGGATCGTGCCGGCGGCCTCCTCCAGCCGGCGGGTGTCGAGCTTGATGCCCATCTTCTCGGTCTCGCGCAACACGTACACGAGCGGGATCTCGATGTCGGTCATCAGGCCGGTCAGCCCGCGCTCGGAGAGCGTCGGCCGCTGGAGCGCCGCGAGGTCGTGCACGAGCACCGCGCGGGTGGCCTGCTCGTCGTCGGTCTGGACGGCGAGGCCGCGCTCCTCGGCGAGCTCGTCGAGCGGGAAGCCGCGGCGCGCCGGGTCGAGCAGGTAGGCGGCGAGCTCGGTGTCGAAGACGAGGTTGGGCGGAACGTCGCCGAGCGCCTTCGCGTCGTGCGCGACGACCGGCCGGTCGCCGACCGCGCGGACGAGCTCGGCCGGGTCGTCGATCTCACCGGCCAGCGCGTAGTCGCCGCCGGCGTACGCGCCGAAGCGCCACTTCGTGCTCGCCGGGATCAGCTCCCCTTCGGGCGCCTCGGGCGCCGAGGCGATCAGCACGACCTCGTCGCCGGCCAGCTTCGCCACGTCGGCTGCGGTCGCACGGCGGACCGGCACGGTGCGGGCGTCGGCGACCTCCGGCCGCGGGATCGCGTCCGCCTCGGCGGCGAACAGCGCCTCCTCGAGCCGGCGGAGCGGGTCGCGCAGCTCCCACTCGCGGAAGACCGTGCGCAGGTTGCTGCGGTCCGGGATCTTCGTGAACTCGGCCTCGATGTCGAGGTCGATCGGCACGTCGCGGACCATCGTCGCGAGCTGCTTGGAGAGCCGCGCGGCCTCGGCGTGGTCGATCAGGTTCTGCTTGCGCTTGGCGCCGGAGATCTCGTCGACGTGGCCGAGCACGCCCTCGAGGTCGCCGAAACGCTGCAGCAGCTCGGCGGCGGTCTTGTCCCCGATGCCGGGGACGCCCGGGATGTTGTCGCTCGTGTCGCCCTTGAGGCCGATGAAGTCCGGGATCAGCTCGGGCGGGATGCCGTAGCGCTCGACGACGCCGTCGCGGTCGTAGACCTTCGTGTCGGTGATCCCGCGCGAGGTCGTCATGATCCGCACGCCGTCGCCGACGAGCTGGTAAGCGTCGCGGTCGCCGGTGACGACCATGACGTTGATGCCGCGGTCGCGCGCCTGGCCGACGAGCGCGGCGATCACGTCGTCGGCCTCGAAGCCTTCGACGGAGATGTTCCGGTAGCCGAACGCCTCGACGAGCGGGCGCAGGTGCGGCCACTGGAGCTTGAGCAGGTCGGGGCGGGAGCTTCGCTGCGCCTTGTAGTCGGCGGAGATCTCCTTGCGGCCCGACATCCCGGCGTCCCAGACCACCACGGTCGGCACCTCGCCGTAGTCCGTGAGGATCTTCACGAGCATCGACGCGAAGCCGAAGATCGCGTTCGTCGGGCGCCCGTCGGAGGTGGCGATCGACTCGGGGAG
>DASSUW010000495.1:0-12830 GCA_035706585.1 Solirubrobacteraceae bacterium
GGCGGGTTCGTCGTGTGCGCCGCGGGCGGCGCGGAGCGGCTCGACCCGCCGCCCGGGCTCGAGGCCGTGCTCGTGGTCCCGTCCCGCGCGGTGCGGACCGCCAAGGCGCGCGCCGCGCTGCCGCCCGAGGTGCCGATGGGCGACGCGGTGTTCAACATCGGCCGCGCCTCGCTGCTCGTGCTCGGCCTCGCGCGCGGCGACCTCGACCTCGTCGCGCGAGGTCTGGCGGATCGCCTGCACCAGCCGCGCCGCGCGAGCCTGTACCCGCGCTCGATGGAGCTCGTGGAGCGCGCCGCCGAGATCGGCGCGCTCGGCGCGACGATCTCGGGCGCGGGGCCGAGCGTGCTCGTCTGGGTCCGGGCCGAGAGCGCGGCGGCGGTCGCGGCGCGGCTCGAGAGTCAGGCGCGGGGTTGGGCCGCCGTCATGCGCCTGCCGTTCAGCGCCGCCGGGGTGTCGGTCCGAACTTCGGGCATGTAGGGCGGCGGGTTCGGCCGGGGTGGACGACGTTTGTGAACCACAGGTTCATGTTCGTTATCCACCCCCTTCCGCGCCGCCCCTCAATGCGCAGTTACGGACCCTACGCACGCACGAACACGGGCGCGCCCAGCGGCACGCGCCGCAGCAGCGCCCGGATGTCCGCCTCGTACGCGCGCATGCACCCGAGCGAGGCCTCGGTGCCCACGGTCTCCTCGTTCGGGGTCCCGTGGATCGCGAGGCGGTCGCCGCCGGGCCAGCCCGGCTCGAGCTTGGTCTGGTGCCCCGACAGGGCGACCGCGCAGCAGCCGTACGGCGAGTCCGGCGCGGACGTCTTGAGCAGGTCGGTGACCGCGAAGCGGCCGAGCGGCGTCTCGTTGCCCGGGCGGCCGACCGCGATCGGCATGCGGCGCAGGACCTTCTGGCCGCGGCGCAGCACCAGCCGGTGCGCCGAGCGGTCGACGCGGATCGAGATGTCGGTCCTGCCCAGGCGCACGGCTGCGGCGCGGATCCACGCGCGCTGCTCGTTCGTGCGCTCGGACGCGATCACCTGCAGCCACGTGCCGCGCCGCCCCACCACGCCCAGCACGCGCGGCGAGCCGAACTCCGACCGCCGCCCGACCCGAGCGACGACGCGGCCGCCCGGGGCGCTGCGCAGCGTCGTCCGCCGCATCACCCGCGCGGTCTCGTAGCGAGCCTCGGGGCGCTGCTTGACGACCGGCGCCGGCTCGTCGTCGGCGACGAAGGCAGGTGTGGGCGATGGTTCGACGGCGGCCGGCGCACCGACGCTGCCGCCGCATCCCGCGAGGACCAGCAGCGCGAGCGGCAGCAGCCGGAGCATGCCCCCTAGCTTGCCAGCAACGGCTTCAGGGCGCGACGGGCGTCGCGCAGCCCGATGCGCGCGAGGATCTCGTCGGCGAGCGCCAGGTAGTCGGCGCCGAGGTCCGGCCGGTGGTCGAGGATCGACTGCGCCCGCTCGGCCGACTCGGCGTAGGCGATCGAGGACCGGATCACGGTCTGGAACACCTTGTCCGCGTAGTGCTCGGTCAGCTGCTCATAGGCCTCGCGCGAGTGGACCGTGCGCATGTCGGCGATGTTCATCACGACGCCGAGCCACTCGAGGTCCGGGTTGTAGAACTCCTTCGCCTGCTCGATCACCTCGAGCGCGCCCTGCACGCCCTGCAGCGCGAAGTACTGCGCCTCGGAGGAGATCAGCGCCCAGTCCGCCGCGACGAGCCCGTTGATCGTCAGCAGTCCGAGCGCCGGCGGGCAGTCGATCAGGATCACGTCGTGCTGCTTGCGCGCGTCCTTGAGCGCCTTGCGCAGCACCAGCTCGCGGCCGATCTTGCCCGACAGCGACCGCTCCACCTCGGCGAGGATCGGCGTCGCGGGCACGATGCCGTCGTGGACGGCGTTCTTGGCCTTGGCCTCGCCCTTCAATACGTCGGCGATCGTCGGCGCCGCGTCCGGCGGGACGTCGAAGTAGTCCGACAGGTTGCCCTGCGGGTCCAGGTCGATGGCGAGGACGTCAAGCCCGACGCGCCGCAGCACGTCGGACAGCGTCCTCACGGTGGTTGTCTTGCCCGTGCCGCCCTTGAGCGACAGGACCGCGATCGTCTCGGCCATAGCGGACGGCCACGATACCGTCCGTCCGGTTGCCGGCTCGCTACTCGCTGGTTGCCGCGGCGACCGGCGGCGTCACGCTGATCGTGTCCAGGTAGAACAGCGTGTGGCGGCCGACCGTGATCTCGTCACCGTCGGTGAGCGGGCTCCACTCGACCCGGCGGCCGTTGACGAGGATCCCGTTCAGCGAGCGGTCGTCCAGCACGCGTACCCCGTCGGCCTGGCTGACCACCAGGGCATGACGGCGGGAGACCGTCGCGTCGTCGAACCGCACGTCCGCGGCGAGCGAGCGGCCGATCCGCGTCCACTCGCGCGAGATCGCCACCACGACGTGGCGGCCGCCCTCCTCGTAGGCCAGGTACTTACCCGGCTCCCCGAGCCCGGCGCGCGCGTCCTGGACCCAGGAAGGTCGCTCACGGCGCTCCATCTCGTCGACGACGGGCACCGACTCCTGGCCCGCGCCAGGCAGAGTTCCGGTGTTCTGGACGTCGCTCGTGGGCTCGTGCATGCTCCGCCTTCCGATCTTAGGGACCGGGTCAATGGAGGGTCCCGGGTGCCCGTGGCGAACAGGCTTGAAACCATGCTCGCCCTCACCCGCCACCGGAATCCCCTGATGGAGATCTCTCTCCTTCGCCACAGCGTAGGCGCTTTGCGCGCCCGGCGCCACGGCTGTGTGCACTGCCATCGTACTCCGCTGATCGGCGAGGTCGTTCACATCTACGGGGACCGCATGGTCTGCGAGCTCTGCCGGCCTCTACACCGCGAGCGTCCGGCCCGTTCCGAGATCGTGCGATCGCCCGAGCACGACCGCGCGGTGCGGGCGCGACCACGCGCCGCATGAGGCCCGCGGCGGCGACTATCCTTCGCGCCGCCGTGGATCCCGTGCACGACAGCGTCACGATCGACCGGCCTCGCGAGCAGGTGTTCGCCTACCTCGCGGACGTCGCCAACCACAGCGAGTTCAGCGACCACTACCTGACCGATTGGCACCTCACGCGCGTCGACTCGGTCGGGCGCGGCGCCGGGGCTCGCTTCCGCGTCGGCGTGCGCTTCCAGCGCTTCGACTGGGGCGACATGACGCTGGCCGTGGTCGAGTCGCCGCACCGGATCGTCGCCGTCGGCCGCTACGGCAAGTTCAACCGCATCAAGACCACCGCGATCTGGACGCTCGACGTCGCGCCGGGCGGCGGCACCGACGTCGAGTACATGATCGAGTCCGAGCCCGCGCTGCCGACGGACAGGATCGTCGAGGCCCTCAGCGGCCAGCGCGGCTACTTCAAGCGCAAGGTCCGCAAGTCGCTGCGCCGGCTCCAGGCGATCCTCGAGGAGAACCAGGACCGAGGAGCGCGCGTGACCGTGGCCGGGCTCTAGAATCCGCGCCCGATGCGCCGACTGGTCGTTCTCGCAGTGGCTCTCGTCGCGTTCGTCGGCTGCGCCGACGATCCCGAGAGCGTCAAGACCACCGCCGAGACGGAGGGCCTGTACCTCGACATCAACGGCCTCAAGTACCAGGTCGAGATGTCCCGGTACATGAACGCCAACGACGTCGAGGACTCGGAGTACCTCATCGGCCTGCCCGCCGGCACCGCCCAGCCGGGCGCCGACGAGACGTGGTTCGGCGTCTGGGTGCGCGTCGAGAACGACTCCGACGAGGAGCGCCCGGCGGCCACCACCTGGGAGATCCACGACACCCAGGAGAACGTGTACCGGCCGATTCCGCTCGACACGGACATCAACCCGTTCGCGTTCGAGAAGGGCGTCGCCGTCCCGCCCATGACCGTGCTCCCGCTGTCCACCAGCGCCGCTGGGCAGGGGCCGATCCAGGGCTCGCTGCTGCTGTTCAAGCTCAAGAACGACTCGCTGCAGAACCGCCCGCTCGAGCTGCGCTTCTCCAACGGCGGCAGCAGCCAGACCGGCACGTACGATCTCGACGTCTAAGCGCCGGTCACGGCCGCTTCGATGACGTGGCGTGCCGCCGGCGCGGCGACCTCGCCGCCGGCGCCCTGCGCGATCAGCAGCACGCTGACGGCGATCCGCGGATGGTCCGCCGGCGCATAGGCGGCGAACCAGGCGTCGGTGTCGGTCGGGTCGTCCTCCGGCGGCGGCGGCTCCTGCTCGCCCGCCTGCGGCAGCGGGTCCTGCTTGACCGTCGTGCGCAGCTCGGCGGTCCCGGTCTTGCCCGCGACCGGGACGCCGTCGATCGCCGCCCCGACGCCGGTGCCGCCCGTGACGACCGCCCGCATCGAACGCCCGACGAAGCGGGCGACCGACTCCGGGATCGCCCGGACCGTCTCGGCGTCGTCGCCCTTGCGCAGCGTCGGCCGCGGGCGCACGCCCTGTTCGGCGATCGTGGCCGCGACCAGCGCCATCTGCAGCGGCGTGGCGAGCACCTTGCCCTGGCCGATCGCGGTCGAGCCGACGGCGAGGTCGTCGCCGATCTCGTCCGCCGGTGGGATCGTGGAACGCGCGGCGCCGGCCAGCCCGGGGTCCTCGTTGAAGCCGAAGCGCTCGGCGGTGGCGACGAGCCGGCGGGCGCCGAGCTCGGCGCCGAGCGGCGCGAACACCGAGTTGCAGGAGTGCGCGAACGACTGGATCAGCGTGCCGCCGCACGACTCGCCGTTGGCGTTCTCGAGCTCGATCCCCTCGAGCGTGGCAGCCGTCAGCACCGGGAAGCTCTCGTTGCGCCGCACGGTCTTGGCCTCGACCGCCCCGGAGAGCGTGATGATCTTGAACACGGAGCCGGGCGGCTGCGGCGCCGAGAACGCGAGCCCGGACAGCGCGAGCACCTCGCCGGTGCGCGGGCGGACGGCGGCGATGCCGCCGTAGCGGCCGGCGAGCGCTTCGACGGCGGCGAGCTGGATGCGCGGGTCGATCGTCGTGCGCACGCCGTGCCCGGGGCGGGGTGGGACCGTGGCCAGCTCGCGCGCACCGGCCAACAGCTCGCCGCCGGGCGTGCCCGCGAGCTCGCTGTCGAACTCGCGCTCGAGCCCGGTGAGGCCGACCTCGGCATCGGCGGGCACGCCGCGCGCGGCCAGCTCGACCGCGCGCTCGGCCGGCGCCGGGCCAAGCCGCCCGGCGATCTCGTTCGCGAGCGGGTCGAGATCGGAGCTCCGGTCCTCGCCGCGGGCGATCACGGTGCCGTCGCGGGCGCGCAGCGTCGCGCGGACGGGCATCCGCATCCGGCGGCTGAGCTCCTCGCCGGCGGCGAGGCCGGGGAACACGAGGCTCGGGTCCCAGGCGATGGCGGGCTCGCCGTCGGCGTCGCTGCGGACCGGGAGCGTCAGCGTCTGGTCGATCTCGCCCCAGATACGCGTGCGCACGCGCATCGCGACCGTGACGGTGCCGTCGCGCGGCTCGGACAGCCGCTCGGCGTGCAGGTCGGTGAGCGTCGCGGTCGTCGCCGCCCTGCGGTACGCGCGGGCGAAGCGGGTGACCGTCGTGGTCTTCCGGACGTCCGGCGTCACCAGCGCGTACATGGCGGCGTAGTCGCCGCGCTCCCACGCCGCGACGAAGCGGCCGGCGAGCGCTCGCTCGGCCGGCTCGTGGATGCTGCCGACCACGAGCCCGCCGAGGAACGCCAGCGCGGCGAGCGCGAGCAGCGGGACCAGCCGGCGCAGCAGGCGGCGGCGCCGTGAGGACGTGGGGCGGGGCACGACCATGGGGGGCACTGGCAAGGGTACGAGTACGCTCGGTCCCTTGACCGGCATCGACTGGGTGATCGTGGGGGCCGTCGTGCTCCTAGCGCTGTTCGGGTGGGCACAGGGCTTCATCTCCGGCGTGTTGGCGCTCGCCGGATTCGTCGTCGGCGCCTGGCTCGGCACCCGCCTGGCGCCGCTCGTGCTGTCGGGCGGCCGCGAGTCCACGTGGGCGCCGGCGTTCGCCCTGGTCGGCGCGATCATCGCCGGCGGCATCCTCGCCGCGGGGTTCGAGGGGGTGGGTGCGCGGCTGCGCGCCCGCTTACGCTCGCCGGCCTTCGCGACGATCGACGGCGCGCTCGGCGCGGTGCTCACGGCGTGCATCGGGCTGCTGATCGCGTGGGTGCTCGGGGCGGTGGCGCTGCAGGCGGACCCGGACATCCGGCGCGACGTGCAGCGGTCGATGATCCTGCGCCAGCTCAACGCCATCCTGCCGCCGACCGGCCCGCTGCTGAACACGCTGCGCGGGCTCGACCCGTTCCCGCACATCGACGGCCCGTCGGCCGACGTGCCGGCGCCGCAGGCGGCGATCGCGCGCGACCCGCAGGTCGCGGCCGCCGCCCGCAGCGTCGTCAAGGTGCTCGGCACCGCGTGCGGCGTCGGGGTCGAGGGCTCCGGCTGGGTGGCGGGCGACGGGATCGTGGTCACCAACGCCCACGTCGTCGCCGGACAGGACGACACGCGCGTGCTCGCGCAGGGCCGCGAGCCGGGACTCGACGCCCAGGCGATCGCGTTCGACCCCGACAACGACCTCGCCGTGCTGCGCGTCGACGGGCTCGACGCCCCGGCGCTCGCGCTCGCGCGCGATCCCAAGCCGGGGACGTCGGCGGCCATCCTCGGCTTCCCGTTGAACGGGCCGTACGACGTGCGCCCGGGACGGCTCGGGCAGATCCGCGAGGTGCTCACCCAGGACGCCTACGGGCGCGGTCCGGTCCGCCGGCGGATCGCGTCGCTGCGCGGCGTGGTGCGGTCCGGCAACTCGGGCGGCCCGATGGTCGACGGCGGCGGCCGGGTGGTCGGGACGATCTTCGCGGCGACCACGCAGGGCCCGCGCGGGGGGTACGCGGTGCCGAACGAGCTCGTGCGCTCGGCGCTCGAGAGCGCCAGCGGGCCCGTGAGCACCGGGCCGTGCGGTGGATGAGCGTGGGAACTGCGCCTGGGTAGGGAGGGGGTGGATCGGCGGGTTTGGTCACTTTTGGGCGTATAGCGCCCAGAATCGACCAACCCGCCGAATCTCGCGCCGCGGCCGGAACCCCAGCTTCCCTACCAGCCGCAGTTGGTCGGCGGCGCGAAACCGCACCGAGTCGAGCCTGAGCTACCCTGCGCAAGCTCATGGGCAAGACGCTCGTCATCGCCGAGAAGCCGTCCGTCGGCCGCGACCTCACTCGCGTGCTGCCGGGCGCGTTCGCCAAGCACGAGGGGTTCCTCGAGTCCGATTCGCACGTCGTGACGTGGGCGGTCGGCCATCTCGTCCAGCTCGCCGAGCCGGACGAGTACGACCCGAAGTTCAAGAAGTGGCGGATGGCCGACCTGCCGATCGTGCCGGACGAGTTCCGGCTCGTCGTGCGCGACGAGCGCTCCAAGAAGCAGATGAGCGTGATCACCCGCCAGCTCAAGCGCGACGACGTCGACGTGGTGGTCAACGCCTGCGACGCCGGCCGCGAGGGCGAGCTGATCTTCGCGTGGACCTACCAGAAGGCGGGCGCGAAGAAGCCCGTCGAGCGGCTGTGGCTGTCGTCGATGACCAGCGCCGCGATCAAGGAGGCGTTCACGCACCTGCGTCCGCGCGAGGAGTTCGACCGGCTCGAGCAGGCGGCGCGCTCGCGCTCGGAGGCCGACTGGATCGTGGGCATGAACGCCACGCGCGCGGCGACGATCCGGCTGCGGTCCTCGTTCGACGGCGCGGTCTCGCTCGGCCGCGTGCAGACGCCGACGCTGGCGATCCTCGCACGCCGCGAGGAGGAGATCCGGGCGTTCAAGCCCGAGCCGTACTGGCTCGTCGACGCGCGCTTCGAGCCGACCGCGGGCGACTCCGGCCGCCGCTACAGCGGCCGCTACCACGCCGGCGCCCAGCCGCGGCTCAAGACGGCCGCGGAGGCGGAGGCGATCGTCGCCGCCGTCCGCGACCAGCCGGGCGAGATCACCAAGCTCGAGACGTCGACCAAGAAGGAGCGCGCGCCGCTCCTCTACGACCTGACGTCGCTGCAGCGCGACGCCAACACGCGCTTCGGCTTCTCCGCCCGCCGGACGCTCGCGGCGGCGCAGCGCCTGTACGAGGAGCACACGGCGCTCACCTACCCGCGCACGAACTCGCGCTTCCTGCCCGGCGACCTCGTGAGCGAGCTCAAGCCGACCGCCGCTGTCGTCGGCACGCGCGGCGAGTACGCGAAGGCCGCCGCCTACGTCACCGGGCTCGACGTGCTGCCGCTCGGCCGCGTGGTCAACGACGCCAAGGTCACCGACCACCACGCGATCATCCCCACCAACGCCGACCATCCCGTCGACCGCATGAGCGACGACGACCGCCGGATCTACGACCTGGTCGTCCGGCGCTTCCTGGCCGTCTTCCACCCCGACGCGGAGTTCGAGAACACGCGGCTGGAGACGTCGGTGGCCGAGCACGTGTTCCGCACCCGCGGCCGCGTGCTGATCGTGCCCGGGTGGCGCGGCGTGTACGGCGAGGGCCTCGATTCGCGCGCCGACGACGACGACGAGGGCTCCGACCAGCAGCTGCCCAAGCTCGAGCGCGGTGAGGACGTGCGCACGCTCGAGGTCGAGTCGCTCGCGAAGGAGACCAAGCCGCCGCGGCGCTACTCCGACGCGTCGCTGCTCGCCGCGATGGAGACCGCCGGCAAGCTCGTCGACGACGAGGAGCTGCGCGAGGCGATGAAGGACTCCGGGATCGGCACCCCGGCCACGCGCGCGGCGATCATCGAGCGGCTGATCGACGTCGGCTACGTGGAGCGCGACGCCCGCTCGCTCGTGACGACCGAGAAGGGTTTGAACGTGATCAAGCTGCTCGGCGAGCACGCGCTCACGTCGCCGTCGCTGACCGGCGACTGGGAGCACCGGCTGGCGCGGATCGAGGAGGGCGAGGAGTCGCGCGAGCGGTTCATGCAGGACATCGCCGAGTTCGCGCGCGGGACCGTCACCGAGCTCGACACCAAGCTCAAGGAGGTCCGCATCCCGCGGGCCAACCTCGGGCCGTGCCCGGTCTGCGGCCGCGACATCGTCGAGAACCGCAAGGGCTTCTCCTGCTGGTCGCGCGAGGATCCCGGCTGCGGGTTCGTGATCTGGAAGTCCAAGGCGGGCAAGACGCTGCCGATCGCGGTCGCGCGCGAGCTGATCGAGAAGGGACGGGTCGAGAAGCCGGTCACCGGCTTCAAGGGCCGGTCGGGCCGCTCGTTCCGTGCTCGGCTGGCGCTGATGCAGACCGAGGACGGCAAGTGGCGCGTCGAGTTCGACGAGCCGTGGGCGCGTGAGGGCGCCAAGCCGCCCGAGGGCGAGGAGCCCGCTCAGGAGGACGGCGGCGCGGCTGCCGCCTCCGCCGAAGCGGCCTGAACCGCCCGCAGCAGGGCCTGGGTCGACGGGCGCGCCGCGTCGACGGCGCGGGTGGCGGCGAAGACGGCGCGGTGGACCGGCGTGGGCCGGCGCTCCACGCCCGGGTGGTCGCCGAGCGCGAGCGCG
This sequence comes from Solirubrobacteraceae bacterium, assembly GCA_035706585.1. Taxonomy (GTDB): domain Bacteria; phylum Actinomycetota; class Thermoleophilia; order Solirubrobacterales; family Solirubrobacteraceae; genus DASSUW01. Next base: position 9,480 of record DASSUW010000495.1, read on the forward strand.
GGCAGCATGGTCACGCCGATGCCGTGGGCCACGGCGGCGACCGCGACCGACGCGTCCATCGTCCGATGGCGCACGTCGGGCTCGAAGCCGCCGTGCGTCCGGCAGGCGCGGCGCGTCATCTCCGCCCAGCCCAGCCCGGCCTCTCCGGTCGCCCACGCCTCGCCGGCGACGTCGGCGAGGCCGGTGGCCGGGTGACCCTCGGGGACGAGCAGGAAGACGGGGTCGTCGAACAGCACGTGGCGCGTCACGCCGGGGGGAAGGTGGACGGGGTGGTGCTGCCACTCGTCGCCGAGCACGAGGTCCACGTCGCCGACGGCGAGCGCCGGAAGCGCCTGCTCGGGCTCGGCCTCCACGAGCTCGCACCGCAGGCGCGGGTAGTCGCGGACGAGCCGGCTGATCGCGGGCAGCGCGATGCGCAGGAGGACCGACTCGAAGCCGGCGATCCGGGCGCGGCCGGCGACCGTGCCGGCGACGGCGGCGAGATCGGACTCGGCGAGCGCCGCGCGGTCGAGCAGCGCGCGGGCGTGCTCGACCAGCACGAGCGCGGCGTCGGTCAGCCTGACCCCGCGGCCGGCGCGTTGCAGCAGCGGGATGCCCGCCTCGCGCTCGAGGATCGCGAGCTGCTGGGAGACGGCCGACGGCGTGAAGCGCAGTGCGTCGGCGACGGCGGCGATCGTCCCGCGCTCGCTCAGCTCACGCAGCAACCGGAGCCGGCCCAGGTGCAGCATCGTGTAGGAACGCTACCGAATCATCGGAAGAAATCCGAATCGACGCTGAACTGTCGGCCATGCACCATGCCGCGCCATGTTCTTCTGCCTCGCCGCCGCCGCCGCGTTCGGCGCCATGGGCGTCCTCGGCAAGCTCTCCTATGACGAGGGCGCGACGGTCGGGACGCTGCTGTCGCTGCGGTTCGCGATCGCGGCCGCGCTGTTCTGGCTCGTCGTGCCCAGGCGCGAGCTGCGGGGGCTGGCGCGCCGCGACGTCGCGATCGGCCTCGGGCTCGGCGCCGGCGTCTACGCCCTCCAGGCGGGCATGTACTTCACGGCGCTCGCGCGCATCGACGCCTCGCTGCTGTCGCTGCTCTGCTACACGTTCCCGGCGATCGTCGCGGTCGCTGCGGTGGCGCTCGGCCGTGAGCGCTTCGATCGGCGCAAGACGCTGGCGCTGTGCCTCGCGTCGGGCGGGCTGGCGCTGGTGGTGGCGAGCGCCGGCACCGGCGCGCTCGATCCGCTCGGGACCGCGCTCGGGCTCGCGACCGCGGTCGTCTACTCCGGCTACATCCTCGTCGGCGAGGGGATCGCCCGGCGTGTGCCGGCGCGTGCGCTCGCGGCGCTCGTGGCCAGCGGCGCGGCGCTGACGCTGACCGGCGCGTCGGCGGCGATCGGCCAGCTGCACCCCGAGCGCCTGTCGGCGGCGGGCTGGGGCTGGCTCGTCGTGCTTGCGCTGGTGGCGACCGTCGCGGCGCTGATCCTGCAGTTCGCGGGGCTGCGGCGCGTTGGTCCCACGACCGCGTCGATCCTCTCCAACGCGGAGCCGGTCGTGACCGTCGCGCTCGCGTTCGCGGTGTTCGGCGAGGTGCTGGCGCCGCTGCAGCTCGTCGGCGGCGCCCTCGTGCTCGCGGGCGTGGTCGTGCTCTCAGGCGGTGGCGCGGCGCGCCGGGTCAGCCGGCGGCGCCGAGTGCACGGCGCCGCGGCCGGGGCGGCCGAGGAGCGCACGCCAGATGCCCGAGAAGCCGGCCGCCAGCGCAGCGACGAACTCGCTGAGCGGGTTCAGCGACTGCGCCTCCACGAGCACGGCCTCGATCTCCGGGATCGCGCCCGGGCCGCTCTCGTGACTCCACGCCACGTACAGGTCCTCGCTGCCGACGACCTCGGCCAGGTTCGCGGCCAGGACGAGATCGGCGTCCGTGTGATCGACCGGCAGATGAAGGTGCGGCATCTCTCGTGACTCCCGTGGCGGCGGCGCTGTGCTTCCAATCGGGGTTTACGGCCGCCAGCCTTGCAACTTGAGTCATTTGTGTCGGCCGTACATCCGTCCAGTCGGCCGGGAAAGCGGCCTGAGGCCCGCGACAGGTGGTCAGGACGTGAACCTCGCGGTGCGTGGCCGAAGCCGTCGGGTCCGTTCGCGACACTGGGCGGATGCCGCTCACGCTCATCACGGGACCCGCGAACGCCGCCAAGGCGGGCGCGGTGCTGGAGCGCTTCCGGGCGGCGATCCCGCGCGAGCCGGTGCTCGTCGTGCCGACGGCGGCCGATGCCGAGCACTATCAGCGCGAGCTGTCGGCGGAAGGCATCGTCCTCGGTGCCGAGGTGGCGACGTTCTGGACGCTGATGCGCGCGCTGGCGACGGCGGCCGGCGTGCGCGCGCGCGTGGTCGGGCCGGTCGTGCGCGAGCGGATCGTGCGGTCGGTGGTGGGGGCGGCGGACCTGCAGGCGCTGGCGCGGTCGGCGGCGTCGCCAGGCTTCGCGGCCGCTCTCGGTGACTTCTTCGCCGAGCTCGGGCAGGGGCTCGTGGGCCCGGCCCGGTTCGTGCGCGCGGTGCACGACTGGGAGGACGCTCCGCCGCATGCCGGCGAGCTGGCGACGCTCCACTCCGCGTACCACCGGCGGTTGGAGGCGCTCGGCGCGGTCGATCGCGAGGGCTTCGCAGGCGCTGCGCTGGATGCGGTGCGCGCGCGGCCGGCGGCCTGGGGCCGGCCCGTGTTCCTGTACGGGTTCGACGATCTGACGCCGCTGCAGCGCGACGCCGTGGAGACGCTGTCGCGGCACGCCGACGTCTGCGTGGCGCTCGCGTACGAGCCCGGGCGGGCGGCGTTCGCCGGCCGTGCCGCGACGGTCGAGCTGCTCAAGCCGCTGGCCGACCGGCACGAGCTCCTGCACGACCGCTCCGAGCACTACGCTCCGGCGGCCCGGGCCGCCCTGCACCACCTCGAGCGGTCGCTGTTCGAACCGGACCCTGCGCGCGTGGCTCCGAACGGCGCGGTGCGGCTGCTGGAGGCCGGCGGCGAGCGCGCCGAGGCCGAGCTCGTCGCCGCCGAGGTGCTCGAGCTGATGGGCGACGGCGTGCTGCCGGAGGACATCGCGGTGCTCGTCCGCGGCGGCGCCGCCACGGCCGAGGTGCTGGCGCAGGTCCTGGAGGCCTACGGCGTGCCGGTGAGCCTCGACCGCCGGCCGCGGTTGGGCCACACGCGGCTGGGCGCGGGCGTGCTCGCGGCGGCCCGCGCCGCGCTGCCGGGCGGCAGTGCCGCCGACGTGCTGACCTGGCTCCGCACGCCCGGCCGCCTCGCCGATCCCGACCTCGCCGACGCGCTCGACGCCCACGTCCGCCGCCACGAGATCGCGACCGCCGCCG
>DASSUW010000496.1:0-10227 GCA_035706585.1 Solirubrobacteraceae bacterium
GTCATGGAGACCCCACACGAGCGCCGCCGACGGCGCCGCCGCGGGCGGGCCCGACGCGAGCGCCGCCGCGGGTGGATCCTGGGGCCGGGCGGCCGCGGTCGGCGCCTCGCCGCAGCCCGCCATCATCAGGGTGGTGAGCACGACGGCGAGACACGGCACGAGACCGCGCCAGGCATGATGCCCGGGGTGAGACGGTCCGGGATCGAAGCGGCGCTCGACCTCGTCGAGACGTGGGAGTCGCGCTGGGGCGAGGCCCCGGCGCCGGCCGTCGACAGCGAGCGCTGGGCCGCCGCGTGGGACGAGTTCGAGCGGCGCATGGGCGGCAACTTCCCGTTCTTCCACCCTCGCTACGCCGGGCAGATGCTCAAGCCGCCGCACCCCGTGGCGGCGGCCGGCTACGTCGCCGCGATGCTCGTGAACCCGAACAACCACGCGCTCGACGGCGGCCCGGTGACGAGCGAGATGGAGAAGGAGGCGGTCGCGGAGCTGGCCGCGATGCTCGGCTTGAACGAGCCGAACCTCGGGCACCTGACCGCGAGCGGGACGATCGCGAACCTCGAGGCGCTGTGGGTGGCGCGGGAGCTGCATCCGGACAAGGGCGTCGCGTACGGGGCGAACGCCCATTACACGCACGCGCGCATGTGTCAGGTCCTCAGGATGCCCGCGACGGCCGTCCCGGCCACGCCGGCCGGCCGGATCGACCTCGACGCGCTCGCGGCGACGCTCGCCCGCGGCGACATCGGCACGGTCGTCCTCACCGCCGGAACGACGGGTCTCGGCGCGATCGACCCGATCCACGAGGCCGCGCCGCTCGCCCGCGAGCACGGCGTGCGCCTCCACGTCGACGCGGCGTACGGCGGCTTCTTCACGCTGCTCGACGGCGCCCCCGCGGCCCTGCGCGCGATCGGCCAGGCCGACTCGATCGTCATCGACCCCCACAAGCATGGCCTCCAACCGTACGGGTGCGGGGCGGTCCTGTTCGCCGATCCCGGCGTCGGCCGCCTGTACGCGCACGACAGCCCGTATACGTACTTCACGTCCGACCAGCTGCACCTCGGCGAGATCAGCCTCGAGTGCTCGCGCGCGGGCGCGGCCGCCGCGGCGCTGTGGCTGACGCTCAGAGCCGTCCCGCTGAAGCCGATCGTCACGGCCGCGCGCAACGCGGCTTGCAAGCTCGCGGCGCGGCTCGAGCAGTCCGAGCTGCTGCAGCTCTACTGCGCGCCGGAGCTCGACATCGTCACCTACTTCCCGGTCGCCGCCACCACGGCGGAGATCGACGCGCTGTCCGCCGCGATGCTGCGGGCCGGCATGGACGACCCCGACGACCCGGTGTTCCTGAGCACGCTCAAGGTCGCGGCCGAGACGGTCGGCGGAGACGCCGGCGACGACGCGGTCCGCATCCTGCGCAGCGTGCTCATGAAGCCCGAGCACGAGGAGGTCGTGCCGTGGCTGGCTAGCCGGCTCGAGGCGATCGCGCGAGCCAGTCGCGCAGGTGCTCGTACACCTGCGGGTGATTGAGCAGCGCCAGATGATGCGTCCCGCCGAGATGGATCCCGTCCTCGGCGCGGAAGCCGATCACGCGCACGCCGCTGCGCCCTGAAGCGCTCGGCCGCAGCACGAGCCAGTCGCCGACCAGGCGGCCGACCGGATGCGACGCGCTCCGCGTGACCGTCGCGGCCACGAAGTGGTGCGCGGCGCCCTCGAGCAGCGGCACCTCGGCGCACGCCGCGGCGCGCAGCGCCTCGGGGTCGCGCCCGCGCCAGTCCTCGTCGACCAGCGAGCCCGACCGCAGGTCGCGGATCCCGGCGCTGCGCCGGCGCAGGAAGCCGGCGAACGGCCGCGTCTCGGGCACCGCGCCGAGCGCCGCGCTCGCATAGTGCACGGCCGACTCGAGCGGCGCGCCGGTGTGCGGCGTCCCGAGTGACACGGTGTGGCGCACCCGGGCGGTCCACGCGCCGCCGGTCGCGCACGCGCTGCGCGCCACCAGCCCGCCCAGCGAGTGCCCGACGAGCGCGATCCGCGTGATCTCGTGCGCGGCCACGAGCTCGTCGAGCAGCGCCGCCAGCGAGCGCCCGTTCTCGGAGATGTGGCGGCCGGTGTTGAAGCGCACGTACAGGGCCGTGACGCCGAGGTCGCGCTCCAACCGCGCGCCGTACGAGTCGCGCCCCCACGCGTGCTCGGTCTCGAACAGCCCGTGCACGAAGACGACGACCCGCGCGGACACGGCCAGATCAGCCGGCGCGACCGAGCGCCCGCCGACCCGGAACTCCATCGGCGACGCCAGCTCGCTGCCCTCGCGTTCGAGGGCGTCACCGCGCAGCCCGTTGAGCACCGCCAGCACCGCCGCGCCGCGCGGCGAGTCCGAGATCGTCCCGGAGACCAGCGGGGCGAGCCCGTGGCCGGCAAGGCGCGCGCCGGCGCGCAGCCCGCCGTAGACGGCGCCGGAGATCGCGTCGTGGACCGCCCGCGGCGTTCCCCCGCCCGCCGCGCCGAACGCCCGGTCGGCGATCGCCCGGTGGATCTGGCCGATGCCGCCGGTGGCCAGTCGCAGCTCCTCGAACGTCAGGCGCGTCAGCGCGCGCAGCTCGTCCGGCATGCCTCCAGACGTTACAGACGGACCTTCTGTTACGCGGCAGCCGCGAGCGATCCGGCGATCGCGGCGGCGAGCGCGGCCACGGCCGCCGACGTGAACTGCGCGCCGACCAGCGACCGGCACTCCGCCAGCGCGTCGGCCTCCGACATCGGACGCGAGTACGGCCGCGCCACGGTCATCACGTCGAAGCAGTCGGCGACGGCGAGCAGCGCGGCGCCCTCGGGGATCTCGTCCCCGCGCAGCGCGTCCGGATAGCCGCGCCCGTCGGGCCGCTCGTGATGCGAGCGGATCCACGCGACCTGCTCGGCGTCGAGCACGTCGGCCACGATCCGCGCGCCGAGCGCGGCGTGCTGCTTGACCTGCTCGTACTCGGCCGCGTCCAGCCGCCCCGGCTTGAGCAGCACCGCATCCGGGATCCCGATCTTGCCGACATCGTGGACGAGCGCTGCCTCGTGCAGCAGCGCCACCCGCTCGGGGCTCCAGCCGCGCAGCTGCGCGAGCCGCGCCGCCAGCCCCGCCACCCGCTCCGAGTGCTCGCGCGTGGAGGGATCCTTCGCGTCGATCGCGCGCGCCAGCGCGTGGATGCCGGCGATCGTGTGCGAACGCTGCAGGCGGTCGAGCCGCTCGGTCGCGGACAGCTCGTGAACCGTCTCCGGGTCGTACACCGCGGTCACGTTGCGGCCGTGCTCCTTGCTCCAGTACAGCGCGCCGTCGGCGAGGCGCATCAGCGTCTCGGCGTCACCGGCCCGTTCGAGCGCGCAGATGCCCGCCGAGATCCGCACGCGGATGCCGTCCACCAGCGGACCGCGCTCGAGCGCCTCGCGCGCCCGCTCGAGCACGAGCCGCGCCTCGGCGTCGTCGGTCTCGGGCAGCAGGAGCGCGAACTCGTCGCCGCCGATGCGCGCGAGCACGTCCTCCGAGCGCAGCGATGCCCGCAGCCGCACGCCGAGCGCGGCCAGCACGCGATCGCCGACGGCGTGGCCGGAGAGGTCGTTGATCGACTTGAAGTGGTCGACGTCGATGAGCGCGAGCGCCAGCGGCCGTTCGTGGCGCCGCGCGCGGCCGACCTCGGCGTGCAGGCGCTCCTGGAACGCCCGGTGGTTCGCCAGTCCGGTCAGCGGATCCGTGAACGCGCGGCCCTCGAGCAGCCGGCGGCCGCCGAGGATCACGCCGCCGACGATCGCGAACACCGGCGCCACGAAGATGATCTCGCCGATCCCCCGCGCGACCCCGTGCTCGTACAGTGCGGGCAGCGAGTGGATGCCGGCGAGCGCCGGGATCGCGACCGCCGCCGCGCGCGGCCCGAGGAAGCCGGCGGCGTAGACGAGGATCAGGAGCGTATAGACGCGCGCCGGCGAGTTGGACCCGCCCGTGGCCGCGACGACCATGCCGGCGTACGCGCCGGCGACGAGCGTCGCGACGGCCACGGCGACGTCGGGCAGGCGGCGCCAGTCGAGGACGCGGATCGCCAGCACCGCCCAGAACGCCGCGGTCGCCACGGCCACGGCGACCAGCCGCGGCCAGCGGACGTCGACGTCGGGCACGACGCCGAGCAGCGGCGTCGCGCACGCGGCGAACACCCACAGCCCGCCGCCGACGCGGCCCGCGAGCACGCGGCGCCCGTCGGCGTCGGCGAGGCGCGCGCTGTCAAGCCGCGCGGAGAGCTGGCGAATCCGCCCCATACGCCCATGTAGTCGGCAGGGCGCGGAGGATCGCCAGCGGTCAGGGGCGCTCGACGAGCGTCGAGAGCGCCACCATCGTGCGGGTCCGCATCACCTTCGGATCGCGGCGCAGGTGCTCGATCGTCCGCTCGAGCTCCTCGATGCCCTCGACACGGACGCGGACCACCGCGTCGGCGTCGCCCGCGACGGTGTGCGCCGCGACCACCGCGTCGAGGTCGCTGACCGACGACAGCAGGTCCCCGGGCGCGACGCTGTCGGCGCAGTAGAGCTCGACGAACGCCTCCAGCCGGTCGCCCACGGCGGCCGGGTCGACGATCGCCGCGTAGCCGACGATCACGCCGCTCGCCTCGAGGCGGTCCACGCGCCGCTTCACCGCCGAGGCGGACAGCCCGACCGCGGCGCCGACGTCGGCGAGGGTCGCACGGCCGTCGCGCTCCAGCACATCAAGGATCTTGTGATCCAGATCATCCAGACGTACCGGTCTTTGCACGTCGAGTCCACTCTATGCCGTCTTGATTGTGGCCGTGCCAGGCGCGCGATAGATCGCTGACATGTTCGAGGAAGCCCAGCTGTACTCACCGGTCACCGAGAACGAGGACGGCACGGTCACCGTCGAGCTCGCCGGCGATCATCCCGGCGCGTGTGACCCCGCTTACCGCGAGCGCCGCAACCACATCGCCGCGCGCGCGCTCGCCTGGAAGCCGGGCGAGCCGATCCCGCGGATCGAGTACAGCGAGGCCGAACACGACGTCTGGCGCATCGTGTCGCGCGAGCTGGCGCCCAAGCACGCCAAGTACGCCTGCCGCGAGTTCCAGGAAGCTGCCGCCGCGCTGGCGCTGCCGACCGATCGCATCCCGCAGCTCGACGAGGTCACGGCCGGCCTGCGCCCGCTGACCGGCTGGAGCTACCACGCCGCCGCCGGGCTCGTGCCGCTGCGTGACTTCCTCGGCGCGCTCGGCGATCGGGTCTTCCACTCGACGCAGTACATCCGCCACGGCGCGATGCCGCTCTACACGCCGGAGCCCGACCTCATCCACGAGGTCATCGGCCACGGCAACCTGCTCGCCAGCCCGCGCTTCGCGGCCATCAAGCGCGCGGCCGGGCTCGCCGCGCAGCGGGTGCAGACCGACGGCGCGCTGCAGTTCCTCGCCGACGTCTTCTGGTTCACGATCGAGTTCGGCGTCATGCGCGAGGGCGGCGAGGCGCGCGCGTACGGCGCCGGGATCCTGTCTTCGTACGGGGAGATCGAGGAGTTCCGCGGGGCCGACCTGCGCCCGCTGGACCTGCTCGAGATGGGGACCCTCGAGTACGACATCACCAAGTACCAGCCGGTGCTGTTCTGCGCCGATGGGATGGGTGAGCTCGAGGACGTCGTCGGCGGCTTCTTCGCCGACTTCGACGACGACACGCCCGACCGTCTGCGGCGAGACGCGGGAGTGGCTCAGCCGGCCTGAGACGGTTACGCTCGGCGACGCGACCGGCGGCGACCCCGGTCGCGTCGCGGAAGCACCGCGAATACGACCAGCCGGATTAGGGTACGGTCGAGCCGCCCATGGACTACCAGATCGATCACGACCCCATCGAACGCGGCCACCTCATCGTGGCGTCCGGCGAGCTCGACATCCAGGCCACGCCGCGACTGTCGACCGTGCTCGCGATGGCGGCGACGAGCCGCGGCGGGCGGCTCGTGCTCGACCTCAGCGACGTGACCTTCATCGATTCGACGGCGCTCGGCACGATCCTCAAGGCGGCCGCGCAGCTCGACGAGGGCGGGACGCTGCTCGCCGTCGTGGCTCCCGAGGGACCGGTACGCCGGCTGCTGGAGATGACGAACCTCACCCAGCGGTTCCGGTTGTTCACCGACCGCCCCGCCGCGCTGTCGGCGGACGGCGCGCCCGCTTAGTCAGGCCGCCTCCCGCAACGCGGCGACCTCTCGCCGCAGCGCCAGCTCCTCCAGGCCGTGGCGCTCGATCCGCTGGACGTCGGCGGGCCGCACGCCGAGCCGCCGTGCGGTCTCGCGGACCGACACGGGCTCGCGCTCGCCGTTGAGCCCGAAGCGCATCTGGATCACCTCGCGCTCGCGGTCGGGCAGCTGGCGGACGACCGCCCGGACGGTCGCGTCGCGCAGCGTCACCTCGACCTCCTCCTCGACCGCCGCGCCGTCCGCCGGCAACAGGTCGCCGAGCCCGGCCTCGCCGTCGTCGCCGATCGGGCGGTCGAGGCTCGTGACCGTGCGCGTGACGTCGCGCATCTCCTGCACCTGCTCGGGCGTGAGTTCGGCCTCCGCCGCGATCTCCTCGGGCGTCGGCGCGCGCCCCAACCGGGTCGCCAGCGCGCGCTCGGCCGCCGCGACCTTGCGCTCGCGCTGGGCGACGCTGATCGGCACCCGGATCGTACGTCCGTACTCGTCGATCGCCCGCCCGATCGCCTGGCGGATCCACAGCGTCGCGTAGGTCGAGAACCGGAACCCCTTGCGCCAGTCGAACTTCTCGGCGGCGCGGATCAGGCCGAGCATGCCCTCCTGGATCAGGTCGAGCAGCGACAGCTCGCCGACCCCCTGGTACTTGCGCGCGATCGAGACGACCAGTCGCAGGTTGGCGTTGACCATCCGGTCCTTGGCCTCGAGGTCGCCGCGCTCGATGCGCTTGGCGAGCTCGACCTCCTCGGCGGGCGTCAGCAGGGCGTAGCGGCCGGCCTCGTTGAGGAAGAGCTGCAGCGCGTCGGTGGTCTGGACGGCGAGGTCGCTGTAGCGGATCCGCGTCGGTGGTGCGGCCTGGCCGCAGTCGTCGCGGACGTCGATGCCCTCCTCCTGCAGCCGCTCGCGCAGCGCGTCGATCTCGTCGGAGTCGAGCTCGAGCTCCTCGACGGCGCCCGCCAGCGCCGACTCGTCGACGCAGCCGTGCTCGTGGCCGAGATGAAGGAGTTCGTCGAGCGTCATGGTGCCGGAAGTACCCACCGGCGCCCCAGCGGACGCCGGCGGGTGCCCAGTCTGACGATCGGGCGGCGCTGAGCGGCGCCTCGCTTCAGGGCGAGCGGCGACCGGCGCGCTCGCCGAGATAGCGCGCGAGCAGCACGAGCCAGTCGACCACGCCGGCGGCGAGATGGCCCAGCGGGCCCGTGTAGAGCCAGGCGATCACGTGCTGCTTTGTATCGTGGTGGCCCGCTCATGGCGCCCGACGTCACCACCACCGTCACCGAGCTCCCCGAGTCGCGCGTGCGCGTGCAGGCCGAGGTGCCCTCCGAGGAGGTCGAGCGCCGCGTCGCCCAGGCCGCCAAGCGGCTCGGTCGCAACCTCCGCGTGCCCGGCTTCCGCGCGGGCAAGGCGCCGCCGCCGGTGATCGTCCAGCGCATGGGACGCGACGCCGTGCTGGACGAGGCGGTCCGTGACTCGATCGGCGTCTGGTACACCGCCGCGATCGACGCCGCGCGGATCGCGCCGGTCGGCGAGCCCGAGCTCGACCTCGGGGATCTCCCGCGGCAGGGGGAGCCGCTGCGCTTCTCGATCGAGATCGGCGTGCGGCCGAAGGCCGAGCTGGGCGACTACAAGGGCGTCGAGGTCGGCAAGCGCGACCCGCAGGTCGACGACGAGGCGATCGGCGCCGAGATCGACCGCCTGCGCGAGCGGTCGGCGCGGCTCGACACGGTCGACCGCCCGGCGGGCTCCGGCGACTTCGTGGTGATGGATTACAAGGGCACGCTCGACGGCGAGGCGTTCGCGGGCGGCGAGGGACGCGACCAGATGGTCGAGCTCGGCTCGGGCCGGCTCGTGCCCGGCTTCGAGGACCAGCTCGACGGCGCGAAGGCCGGCGAGGAGCGCACGGTCACGGTCACGTTCCCGGACGACTACGGCGCCGAGGAGCTCGCGGGCCGCGAGGCCGAGTTCGCCGTCTCGGTGAAGGAGGTCAAGGCGAAGGAGCTCCCCGAGCTCGACGACGACCTGGCCGCCGAGGCGGGCTTCGACACGCTCGACGAGCTGCGCGAGGACATCCGCACGCGCCTCAGCGAGGCCGAGACCGCCCGCATCGACGCCGAGTTCCGCGAGGCGGCGCTCGACTCGGCCGTCAAGAACGCGAAGGTCGAGGTGCCGGACGCGCTCGTCGAGGCCCGCGCGCGCGAGCAGTGGGATCAGATGCTCCACTCGCTCGCCCACCAGGGGATCTCGCGCGAGGCCTACCTGCGCATCGCCGGCCGCGACGAGAACGAGATCGTCGAGCAGGCCAAGCCCGACGCCGAGCAGGCCCTTCGCCGCGAGGCCGTCCTGGCCGCGATCATCGAGGCCGAGGGCATCGAGCCGAGCGACGACGAGGTCCGCGAGGCGGTCGAGGAGGCCGCCGGCGACGGGCCCGGCAGCGTGCCGCCGAAGAAGCTGATGGAGCGCCTGAGGTCCAGCGGCCGGATCGACCAGCTCAAGCAGGATCTGGCGCAGCGCAAGGCGCTCGATCTGATCGCCGAGTCGGCCAAGGCGATCTCGATCGAGCAGGCGCGGGCGCGCGACAAGCTGTGGACGCCCGGCCACGAGGAGCAGGGCTCCTCGGCCCAGCTCTGGACCCCGTCGAGCTGAGAACTCCCCATAGGGGGAGGACCCGGGTTTTGGGGCCTGAAACGATTGCTAGGCTGTCGCCGGGCTCCCAGCCCACGAAGCTGAGCAGGACTCGAGCGCTCGAGGCGAAACGAAGCGAGGACCGTGAGCCCACTTGTACCGATGGTCGTCGAACAGACCTCCCGCGGGGAGCGTGCGTTCGACATCTACAGCCGCCTTCTGAACGAGCGGATCGTCTTCCTCGGCACGCCGGTGGACGATCAGATCGCGAACCTGATCGTCGCGCAGCTGCTGCATCTCGAGGCCGAGGATCCCGACAAGGACATCTCGCTCTACATCAACTCACCCGGCGGTTCGGTGTACGCGGGGCTCGCGATCTACGACACGATGCAGTTCATCAAGCCCGACGTGCAGACGATCTGCGTTGGCATCGCGATGTCGATGGGTGCGCTCCTTCTCGCCGGTGGCGCCAAAGGCAAGCGGATGGCGCTGCCGAACGCGAAGATCCTCATCCACCAGGTCTCGTCCGGTTTCCAGGGTCAGGCGACCGACATCGAGATCCATGCCCGCGAAGTGATCGACCTGCGGCGGCGGTTGGATGAGATCATCGCCGAGCATTCGGGGCAGGACATTGAGAAGGTTCGTCAGGACACCGAGCGCGATTACTTCATGAGCTCGGAAGAGGCGCAGCAGTAGGGCATCATCGACAGGGTGATCTCAGAGCACTAGGGGACGTAGATGGCCCGGCCCACAGACTCCAACGAGCAGCTCCTCTGCTCCTTCTGCGGGAAATCCCAGCGGCAGGTCAAGAAGCTGATCGCCGGACCCGGGGTCTACATCTGCGACGAGTGCATCGACCTCTGCAACGAGATCATCGACGAGGAGCTCACCGCTCCGCCGTCGTTCGACATCGACAACCTGCCCAAGCCGAAGGAGATCTACGGCGTCCTGAACGAGTACGTCGTCGGGCAGGAGCAGGCCAAGCGCACGCTCTCGGTGGCGGTCTACAACCACTACAAGCGCGTGCAGATGATGCAGGCCGACGAGTCGGACATCGAGCTGCAGAAGTCCAACATCCTGCTGCTCGGGCCGACCGGCTGCGGCAAGACGCTGCTCGCCCAGACGCTGGCGCGGATCCTCAACGTGCCGTTCGCCATCGCCGACGCCACGGCACTGACCGAGGCCGGCTACGTCGGCGAGGACGTCGAGAACATCCTCCTGAAGCTGATTCAGGCCGCCGACTACGACGTCAAGAAGGCCGAGACCGGGATCATCTACATCGACGAGGTCGACAAGATCGCGCGCAAGGCCGACAACCCGTCGATCACGCGCGACGTGTCGGGCGAGGGCGTCCAGCAGGCGCTGCTGAAGATCCTCGAGGGGACGACGGCTTCGGTACCGCCGCAGGGCGG
>DASSUW010000497.1:0-14523 GCA_035706585.1 Solirubrobacteraceae bacterium
CGGACCTCGGTCTTGGCGATCCCGCCCACCTGGTCCTCGGCCTCGAAGACGATGACGGGGCGGCCCTGCTTGGCAAGCAGGTAGCCGGCCGTCAGGCCGGCCGGGCCGCCGCCGAGCACGGCGACGGGACGGTCGGTACCGCGACGGTCGAAACGACGCCGCGGAGTCTCGAAGTCAAGGGTCGACATGGGCCCCATCCTTGCCCCGGCCCCGTCGATTTAGGCCATGCCGTTAAGGGGTCCTAACAGCCCTTAATCGCCCGCCAGGATGGTGTCGAGGCGCCGCAACAGGTACGGGCCGAGCGTCCGGGCGAACACTCTCGTCAGGTGGTGGGTGTCCTTGTGGACGAGCGCTCCGCCGACGACCGGATAGCACCGCCGCTGGCCGCAGAAGTAGCGGGTCAGGTCGACGAGATCGACGCGCCGCGAGCGGCTGGTCGATGCCGCTCGGGCCAGCGGATCCCTGCGCAGCGAGAAGGCGCGCGACAGCGCGCACGCGCGTCCCGGGCGCTCCCGCCGAGCGCGAGCGCGCATGACGCAGCCGGCTGTGTCGAACGTGACGAACGGATCGTCCCGGATCGCCGCGATGCGCCGGACCGACGGTGGGAATCGCTTCCAGATGCGCCGGTAGCCGCGGACCTCCGCGCTGTATGAACGCACGGCGACGGACGTCCTGCTGTTGATCTGTGCGTGGACGACCATGGAGACCTCCGGATGGCGCGTCAGCCACCGCACCACGGCGCGGTTCCACCGCACGCATTGGCGGCGCGAGCCGTGAGCCGGCCGCAGGAACTCCGAGACCGGGCAGATCCCGCTCGTGATCGAGATCCCCCGCCAGTGCCTGGCAAGCGCAGCGACGTGCAACGCCGCGCGCCAGTGCGATGCGTGACTGTCGCCGATCAGCGCGACGGTGCGGACCGCGCTCGCGGCGTCGACGCCGAAGGCGCACGGATGCACCGGGCCGCTGCGCGGCAGTCGATCGCACGGCTCGTTGGGCGTGATCTCGGCGATGCTCGGGCGCGGGCGGACCATGAAGCGCAGCGCGGCGTTGTGGCAGGGCGTGCGCGGGTCGCGCGACGCCGCACCGAAGCACGACGGCGTGCCGGGCTCCCGCTCGCCCGCAGACGCCGGCAGCGCGACGGTGAGGACGAGCAGGAGGACGCCGAGCGGGCGGCCCCGGAGGCGCATGGTCAGAGGTTCTGCTGGTAGCTGTGGACCACCTTCTTCCTGCCGCGCTTGCACGTCACGCGACCGTCGAGCTCGGTCGCGATCGACTGCCGGACCTCATGGCACCGGAACCGCATGACCCGGGCGCGGTGGCACTTGCCTCTCCGCCCGTCCTGCGTCCGGCAGCGGTAATACGCCAGGGCCAGCTTGCGGCCCGTCCGGCATTCGACCCGCTTGACCGTCAGCGACGTGAAGTACCCCGAGCCCGGATACTCCGGCACCGAACAGGCCTTCGCCGCCTGCGCAGGAGCTTGCGCCCCTCCGAACATCAGGGCCACGACAAGCGCGCCCACCGCTGGAGCACCGTATCGACACCGGCGAGACATGGCGAACCGTCCTTCGTGCGCTTGGGCCAACCCTACGCCCGTCCACGGAGCGCGGTCAACTGCTCAGCCGCGCTCAGTACGCGCGGTCCGCCGCGATCTGCCGCAAGACCATCTCGGCGAGGATCTGCGCGCCGAGGTCGTTGAGGTGCACGCCGTCGGACTCGCGAACCAGCCGCTCCCGCCCGTCGACCGGCATCGCATCGCGGTAGCCGTCGGGCGTGAACGTCGAGCTTGTCTGCACGACGCGGATCTGCGCCCGCCACGGCGCCACGGCGACCGCGTCCGCGGCGTTGACGACGCGCGCGATGCGATCGCGATCCGGGTCCCGCAGCCGGGGGATGGCGACCCAGTAGACGTTCGCGGCCCCGCCCTGGCGGTAGGTGGCGGCGACACGGCGCACGCGATTGGCGTAGACGGCGGCCCAGTCCGGTCCACAGCAGTCGATCTCGTCGCCCGCCGCATCGCGCATCGGGAACCCCTCGTTGGCGCCGACGAACATCACGACGGCGTCCGGGTGGTAGCGGCGCACCTGACTGGCCGAGAGCTGCCCCCAGTCGACCACGAACGTCTTCGAGATGCCGGTGCCGAGGTGCGGATCGCGGATCACGCGGACGCCGTCGGGCGCGAGCAGACGGGCGAGATGGTCATCCAGGGGCGTCGAGAGCGAGTCGCCGGTCACGAGCAGGGTGCGCAGCGGCCGGCGCGGGGGCGGCTTGCCGCCGACGTCCGCCGGATCGAAGGCGGCGGCGGTGACCGGCGGCACGCCGCGCCGGCCCGGCATCAGGCGATCGAGTCGGGCAGCCGAGTCCAGCGGCGGGTCGGGCGACAGCCCCGCCGTCGCCCGGTCGACGAGGTCGGCGAACGGCAGCCGGTCGGCCGCCCACCCGGCCGGCCTGCCGACGGCAAGCACGAGCGTCCGCCCGATGCCCGGGTCCATGCGCTCGCCCGCCCGGCGGATCGCCGCCCCCTCGATCGCCACGAGCAGCAGGGCCACGAACGTGACCGCCACGACGGCGTCGCGTGCGCGGAAGCAGCGCAGGCCGTTGAGGTCGAACCGGTTCATGAGGCTGTCGTCGGTGGTGTCTGCCATCTCAGAAGCGGAAGTAGATGAACGGGGCGACTCCCTGGCCTGACACGGTGGCGCCGCAGACGATCACGACCAGGCCGAGCGCGCCGGCCAGCGCGAGCGGTGGGCGCTTCTCGAGCCGGACCTGCATCCGCTCGACCGCGTCGGCCGGCAGCAGCTGAAGCCCGACGACCCCCGCGATGGCCACGACGGCGGGCAGCGTCCACAGCGTCGCGGCGCCCGGAACCGTCAGCTGCCGGAAGAACGCTCCGGCGAGGTCCAGGCTCTGGGAGCGGAAGAGGATCCAGCTGAAGACGACCAGGTGGAACATCACCAGCCACTTCAGCCAGCGCGGGGCCGAGATCCGCCCGCCGATCGCGTGCTCGGCGACGAGGCCGGCGCCGTGGAAGGCACCCCAGAGGACGAAGGTCCACGCGGCGCCGTGCCACAGCCCGCCGAGCACCATCGTGAGCATCAGGTTGCGATATGTGATCAGGCGTCCACGCCGGTTGCCGCCGAGCGGGATGTAGAGGAAGTCCCGCAGGAACCGCGACAGCGTCATGTGCCAGCGGCGCCAGAAGTCGCGGAACCCCGTCGCGCGGTACGGGCTGCGGAAGTTCTGGGGGAACACGAAGCCCAGCAGCAACGCCAGGCCGATCGCGATGTCGGTGTACCCCGAGAAGTCGCAGTAGATCTGCGCGGTGTAGGCGTACGCCGCCAGCCACGCGTCGGGCGCGGCGTACAGCTCCGGGACCGCGAAGACGGGATCGACGATCTCGCGCGCCAGCAGATCGGCGATCAGGACCTTCTTCACGAGGCCCAGGCCGATCAGCGCAAGGCCCGAGCCGACCGCGACCTTGGTCGGGTCGCGCGGGGCGGCGAGCTGAGGCAGGAACTCGCGCGCCCGCACGATCGGACCGGCCACGAGGTGGGGGAAGAAGCTCAGGTAGACGGCGAAGTCGAGCGTGCCGCTCGGCTGCGCGACGCCGCGCTTGACGTCAACCACGTACGAGATCGCCTGGAACGTGAAGAAGCTGACTCCGACCGGGAGCGCGATCGTGAGCAGGGGCAGCGGCATTCCCAGGCCGAGCTCGCCGAGCGCGTCGCCGAAGCTCTCGACGAAGAACCCGTAGTACTTGAACACTCCGAGCACGCCCAGGTCGATCGCGACGGCGACCGCGACGATCACCGCCCGCCGCCGTTCGTCCGCGGTCCGGTGCACGGCCCGCGCCGCGACCTGGTTGACCACCGTGATCCCGGCCAGCAGCAGGCAGAAGCGCCAGCTCGCGGACGCGTAGAACACGTAGCTCGCGACCACGATCGCCGGCTTCCACAGCCGCGGCCTCGACATCAGGGCCCACGACAGCGCGAGGACGACGGGGAAGAACAGCGCGAACTGAACGGTCGGAAACAGCACCTGCGCTGGGCGCTCCTTGACCGGGGTTCAACCCTCCCGCCGCGCGCCGGACGTGTCAACCCCCGGCTTACGGTTGTCGCGCGACCACCCATGTTTCCGGCGGCCGAGGGAGGGGTAGCCCGGCGGCCGACATGCGGGTCGGACGCCCCCGCGGCTTCTCTCCGGCGGTACCGGTGGCGGTCGTCATCACGATGGCGGCTGCGCTGCCGCTGAGCGCCGCGAGCGGTGCGCCGGACGAGGCCGACGCGTGCTTCGGCGCCGCGGCACGCGCCCATCCGCACGCCTGCGAGCGATGGACGTCGAGCCGGACCGCCACTCCGGACCCGCGGGTCGCGGACAGCCTGCCGGGCGCGCCGTGCGACATCATCGAGCGACGCGACGTGCTGAGCGTCTGCGCGTTCGGCCGGGAGCCGTCGGACGCCGTTGCCACGGTCGCCCTCGTCGGCGACAGCCACGCGGCCCACTGGCGCGGGGCGCTCGAGGTCGTGGCGCAGGCTCACGGCTGGCGGGCGCTGTCCATGATGCGCAGCAGCTGCCCGCTGTCCAAGGCGGTGCGCGACCTCGACGAGCCGAAGTTCACGCTGTGTCGCGACTGGAAGGAGCTCGTGTTCCAGTGGTTCCGGGAGCATCCGGAGATCGAGACCGTCTTCGTCTCCGGGCTGACGGGCGGCAGCGGCGTCGTTCCGGCGCGGGGCCGCAGCCGGTTCCGCACCGCCGTCGCCGGTTTCCGGCGTGCATGGGAGGCACTGCCGCCGACCGTCGAGCGGATCATCGTCATCCGCGACACGCCGAAGACCCGCCCCGACGTGACGCAGTGCGTCGAGCGGGCCATCGAGCGGGGGACGCTGCCGAACCGCGCGTGCTCGACGACGCGGCGCGACTCGCTCGACGTCGACGCGGCCATGGTCGCCGCGCGCAAGTGGCCGTCACCACGTGTGCAGAGCGTCGACCTCACCCATTACTTCTGCGGGCGCCGGCGGTGCTATCCGGTGAGCGGCGGCGTGCTCGTCCTGCGTGACCAGCATCACATGACCGCGACGTACTCGACGACGCTCGGCCCGATGCTCCTGCGCAAGTCGGCACCGTTGCTCGTGCGCTGACCTCAGCGGCGGCCGGGCACTACGCTCTGAGCCGGTGCAGACCGCATCGACGCTCGACATCCTGCTGGTGGACGACGACCGGCCGCTGCGCGAGATGCTCACCCGCTCGTTCGAGCGCGAGGGCCATCGCGTCACCGCCGTGGCCGATGGGCATGCCGCGCTCGACGCCGCCGCCGACAAGCCGTACGACGTCGTGTTGCTGGATGTCGCGCTCGGCGCCGGGCCGACGGGGCACGACGTGGCGCGGATGCTGCGCGGCCGGCGCGACGTGGTGCCGATCATCATGCTGACGGCGCTCGACAGCGAGGCCGACGCGGTCCAGGGCCTGGAGGCCGGCGCCGACGACTATGTCACCAAGCCGTTCGGGCTCGCCGAGCTGCGCAGCCGCATCCGCGCCGTGCTGCGGCGCGCCCAGGGCCGCGTGGTCGAGGGCTCGCTGCGGGTCGGCCCGGTCACGCTCGACCAGGACGAGCGCCGCGTGGCGGTCGAGGGGCGGCCGGTGAAGCTGACGTTCAGCGAGTACGAGCTGCTGGCGCGGCTGATGAGCCGGCCCGGCCATGCGTTCAACCGCCAGGAGCTGCTGCGCTCGATCTGGGGCGACAGCGCGTATCGCGACCCGCGCGCGATCGACGTCCACATCCGGCACCTGCGCGAGAAGCTCGAGGCGCGCCCCGAGGAGCCGACGCTGATCCTCACCGTCCCCGGTCGCGGCTACCGGTTCCGGGAGCCATGATCCGCCGCCTGGTTCCGCGTGGCCTGCGGGGCCGGCTGATGGCGGCGTTCGTCATCACGAGCGCGCTGACGCTCATCGTCGCCGCGACCGTGCTGTACGGCCCGCTGCAGAACAAGCTGCGCACCCAGAGCATCGACAACTTGCGCGACGCCGTCGTGGACTCCGAAGGCGTGTTCGCCGACGCGCTGGGCCAGGAGATCCCGCCCGGCGAGCCGCGCACGGCCGGGCAGCCCGAGCGGACCGAGATCACCGACCGGCGCACCGCGATCAGCGCGCGCGCGTTCGAGCTGCGCCAGCGCATCGACGCGCGCGTCATGGTCGACGCGCTGGACGCCGACGGCACGTCCCTGCCGACGTTCTTCTACGACTCGGACTTCGCCCCGGTCACCGCCGATGCGACGCGCGCGGCGCTCCAGTCCGAGCGCGAGGAGGGCACCGTGGTGCGGATCGCCGGCGACGAGGTCACGGTCGCGGTGCCGCTGCAGAGGCCGGGCGGGCCGCGCGGCGTGCTCGTCGCCCAGCGCCGGCTGACCGAGGTCACGGCCGCGGTCGAACAGGTCCGCAACGCGCTGCTTGCGGCCGCCGGCTTCGGCCTCCTGGTGGCGGTCGCGCTCGGCGTGATGCTCTCGAACACGCTGCTGCGGCGGCTGGGCCGGCTGCGCGCGGTGGCGCTGCGAATCAGCGCCGAGGGCCCCGACGCCCCCGCCCCGCGCGACTCCGGCCGCGACGAGGTGGGCGACCTCGCCCGCGCGCTCGCGCGGATGCAGGAGGAGCTGCGCCGCCAGGAGGCCGCGCGCCGTTCGTTCGTCTCGACCGCGTCGCACGAGCTGCGCACGCCGCTGACGATGCTCCAGGGCACGATGGAGCTGCTGGAGGAGGACCTGCGCGACGGCCGGCTCGACATCGAGGACGCCCAGCTGCAGGTCACCAACGCGCGCCGCGAGCTGCGGCGCCTGTCGACGCTGGCCGGCGAGCTGCTCGACCTGTCACGGCTCGACGCCGCCGTGCAGCTGCGCTCCGAGCCGGTCGAGCTCGGCGAGCTCGGCCGCGCGGTCGCGGCCGAGTTCCAGCTCCGCGCCCGCGACGCCGACGCGGAGATCGACGTCGTGCCGCCCGCCGACGGCTGCTGGGGCCGCGGCGACCCGGACGCGGTCGCGCGCGTCGTGCGGATCCTGCTCGACAACGCCCTGCGCTACGGCCCGGCCGGCCAGGTGGTGTCGGTCAACACGGCGGCCGACGGCGGCCATGTGTCGATCGCGGTGGAGGACCGCGGGCCGGGCATCCCCGCCGAGGAGCGCGAGCACATCTTCGAGCGCTTCCACCGCGGGCGCGCCGCCGGCCCGGAGAGCGGCTTCGGGCTCGGCCTGGCGATCGGGCGCGAGCTCGCCGAGCGCATGGGCGGCTCGCTCGCGCTCGCGGACGGCGACCCGCCCGGCGCGTGCTTCGTGCTGACGCTCGCCGCCGCCGCGCCCGAGGGCGCGAGCCGCCGCGACGAGCTGTTCGCCGGCTAGCTAGCCGCTCGCGGTCACTCCCGGGTCTTGACGAAGACCGTGGCCTGCAAGCCGTTGTTGCGCCGTTCGGCCGGCATCACCGGCGCGGTCGTGGCGATCGAGAAGCGTGGGTCGTTGCCGGCGTACTGGCGCCACTCCTCCGAGCGGATCCGCACGAGCTTGGTCCACGGCGCCTTCCAGCGGCGGATGTCGTAGAGGATCGGCCGCACGAGCGCGAGCCGCTGGCCGGGCCGCAGCTCGTCCATCAGCGGCTTGAGGTCCTTCGCCGCGCTCGTCGCGCGCAGGCGCTCCGGGCCGTCACGCCAGTCGGTCACGCCGGTGTCCTCGAGCGCTCCGGTCAGCGTCGCGAACCGCACGCCGTCGGGCAGGTAGTAGGCGAGGACCGCGACCTGCTCGGGCTGCGTGGAGACGACGAGATCGCCCGGCCGCAGGCTCGGGCCGATCGCCTCGGCGATCTCGCTCACGTTGCTCTTGTCGTCCGGCGCCGTGTCGCCGGCCGCGAGCGCGGCGGCGACGATCAGCCCCGCGATCCCGAGCCGGCCGGCGTGCGCGAGGCCCGCGGCGCCGACGAGCGTCAGCGGCGCGACGCCGACCGCGAGGTAGCGGGCGGCCCAGGCGGGCGAGACCTGCGACGACAGCCAGGCGAGCGCGACCGTCAGTACGCCGATCGCCAGCAGGCAGGCGGCGGCGCGCCCGGCGGGCGAGATGCGGCCGCCGCTGCGCCGCCACAGCGCGCCGAGCCCCGCGCCCGCGCACAGGATCAGCGCGATCTGGGCGAACTGGCCGACCATCTGCCCGGGCGAGCCGAGCAGGTCCACCATGTCCGGCGGCTGCGACCACGGCGCGCCCGTGTGCGCTGCCTGGTAGAGCGTGGTCGGGACCCACGGCAGGTACAGCAGGGCGGCGCCGCCGAAGCCGATCGCGCCGGCCACGAGCAGGTCGCGGCGCGCCGGCCCGGCCGCGCGGAACACGAGGAACAGCCACACCGCGCCGCATGCGGCGCCGAAGAACAGCGCCCAGTTGTGCGTGTAGAGCATCAGCGCGAGCGAGATCGCCAGCCCGATCGCCCACGGGCGCCGGGCGCGCTCGGGATCGTCGCCCGTGAACGCGCGGCCGAACGCGGCGCAGGCGACGAGCGCCAGCAAGGCGACCAGCGCGTACATCCGAGTCTCCTGCGCGAAGCGGGTGATGAACGGGTTGGTCGCGATCAGGATCGCCGCCATCCAGCCCGCCCGCGATCCGAACAGCGCCCGCGCCGCCCACCAGGCGACCGGCACGGCGATCAGCGCGCACAGCACCGAGAGCCAGCGCGTCGCGGCCTCCGACGTGCCGGCCACCCCCATCCAGAGGTGCAGCAGCATGTAGTAGAGCGGCGGCGAGCCGTCGAGCTCCAGGGCGTGCGGGATGTCCGACAGCGGGCGGTCCGAGATGCCCACCGACAGCCCCTCGTCGATCCAGAAGCCGATGCCCAGCTCGGTCGTACGCAGCGCGAGCGCGAGCAGCGTGAGCGCGAGGAGGCCGAGCGGCACGGCGAGCCGCGTCCGGGCCAGATCCCGAAGGCGGACGGCGGGCGGCTTCACGCTAGGGGCGATCACAAGAGCTCCCGATCACCCAGTCTCGCGCCTTCGCGTACCGGGGATAGCGCGGATCGAACGCCAGGTGCGAATTGCCGAGTGACAGCGTCGTGCCGTTCCCGAAGGGGTAGATCGCGACCTCGTCCGTGTGGATGTGCAGCCGCCAGGCGAGCGCGGGGACCTGGAAGGGCCCGGAGAAGACCTGTCCGCACGCCTTGATCGTCTCCTCGCCGCCGGCCTGAGCGATGGCGAACTTGAGGTCGGGCCCGTAGAAGTTCGACCAGAAGATCGTCTGCTGGCGATCGTCCTTCAGGCTCTGGACGTCGGCGGCGATGAACGGGATCGACGCGGCGGCGACGACGACGGCCAGGGGCGGCCCCCAGCGGCCGGCGGCACGCACCACCTCCACCCATCCCGCACCGGCGAGCACGCAGACGAGGGCGGCCGGCAGCTCCACATACCGCAGGTTGCCCGCGAAGCCGCCCTCGGTCATCAGCGCGACCCCGATCGTCAGCGTCATCGCCGTCGCCGCGAGCGCGAGCTGAAGGCGATCGCGCCGCAGCAGCGCGAACGCGGTGGCGATCAGCGCGCCGACGTAGACCGGCACCGACAGCAGCGTCCCCGAGCGCCGGAACACCTCCAGGAACGGCGACTTCGCGAACGTCGCGGCGCCCGGGTTGGGTTCGCGCGCCCGCTCGGCCGCGCGCAGCCAGTCGCCCGAGCCCAGGTACTCGGGGACGAACCACAACGCGAGCGTGAGGACGCCGAGGCCGCCGACGAGCACGATCTCGCGCCACGGCGGCCGCCCGTCCCAGGCGTCGTAGACCAGCCAGACGCCGTACAGGCCCCAGAACGGCCACACCTCGGGCCGCAGCAGTGCGGCGGCGAAGCCGAGCGCGAACGCCTGCGCGCGGTGGCCGTCGAGATGGCGCTCGATGCCCCACAGCACGCAGGCGACGAGCAGGCCCTCGGACGTCCCGCGCGCGATGTTGAACAGGAACGCGTCGACGAGCAGCAGCGACACGGTGGCGATCGCGCCCGCCCACGGCCCCGCGAGCCGCGCGGCGAGCCGGAACGCCATCGCGAACGCGAGCAGGCCGCCGGCGCGCGCCACGACCAGCCACAGCGCGGGCGCCCCGTCGTCGCCGAACAGCGCGAACGGCGTCGTGAACAGCACCGGCAGCGGCTTCCACGACGGCCCGTCGAGCGTGACCAGGTCCAGGTGCAGGATCTCGCGGCCCCAGACGAGCCAGGCCCACGAGTCGTACGTCGGGGCGGACGGGACGGTCAGCGACACCGCGGCGACGGCCAGGCAGCCGAGCAGCAGCAGCGTCGTGCTCGCGCGCGGCTCGACCGGGCGCCGCGCTGCGACCAGTGCGCTCGCCAGACGCGGCCGCTCGGAGACGGCCTGCGCGCTCACCGCAGCGACAACCCCGCGCGGATTGCGTCGGGCGGCTCGACGGCGAGGTCGGCGTGCTCGCCGGGAGTGCCCCAGACCGCGAGCGCGCGGTCGAGCGCCGCGAGCGGGACGTCGCACGCCTCCGCGAGCTCGCGTGCGCGGCGCTCGAGCAGCAACTTGTCGCCGGACACGAGGATCCGCTTCGCCGCCTCGGTCGTCGCATCCTCCCCCGCCGCCAGCTGCAGCTCGCCGGCGTTGAGCTCGTAGCGTCCGGCGGCACCGAGCGCGGACAGCAGATCGAACCGGGCGGCGCGGCCGAAGCCCGGCAGCGCCAGGCGCTCGAAGACGCGCGCGAAGCGCCGTTCCGGCGTCCACGACGGCTCGCCGCTGAACGCCGCCTCCTGCGAGCCGGCGCGCCCGACCCAGGCGCGGTAGGCGTCGGCGGTGCGCCGGCGCGGCTCCGGCAGGTCGGGGGTCTCGCCGGACGCCCACGACGGCCGCCCCTCGCTCATCGCCAGCTGCAGCTCCGGCGCCTGCGGACCGGCCAGCGCGAGCAGGAACGCCAGCCAGGTCGCCTCCTCGAGATCCGGCTCCTCGGCGATCTCCGGGTACGGTCCGGGGAACTCGAGCCGGGCCGCGGCCGCAGCGAGCGCGGCGGCCAGGCGCTCGGCGTCGGCGGTGGCACGCAGACCGGGTACGAGGCCGTTGCGGTAGCCGTCGTCGGCGGCGCGGGCGAGCTTGCGGGTCACGACGCCGCGCGGGCGGCTCGCTGCACCGCGGCTGCCGCTGCCCGTGCTCCGCGTGCGGCCCGGGCGCGGCGGCGTCTTCGCCTTCAGCTCAGCCTGCAGGTCGCGGCTGCAGATCGGGCAGTTCGCGGTGAGGCGGTTGTGGCGGCAGAACATCGGCATGGCGTGCGGCGGAAGACGCTAGCGACTCCGGAATGACATACCCGCCACGTGCGGGGGTGAGCGTTATCGACCGGCGCCGCATGCGCTCGCCCTCGGGCCGGTCGGGCCGAAGATCCAGGCGGGCCGCGACCGCGCGCAGCACCTCGCGCAGCTCGAGCGTCGCGAACGCGGCGCCGAGGCAGCGACGCGTGCCGCCGCCGAACGGGATGAACGTGTAGGGGTCGGGCGCACCGGCGAGAAAGCGGTCGGGCCGGAACGCGGTCGGCTCGTCCCACAGGTCGGCGCGGCGGTGCGTGAGGTAGATGCACGGCGTCACGTGCACGCCGGGCGGCAGCGTCCAGCCGCCGACCTCGAACTCCGCGATCGTCTTGCGGCCGACGATCGACAGCACCGGGCGCGTGCGCAGCACCTCCTTGACGACGGCGTCGAGGTACGCGTCGTCGCCCGCGCGCACGCGCGCGAGAACGTCGGGGTGGCGCGCGAGCCGCTCGACCGCCCAGCCGAGCGCGCCGGCGGTCGTCTCGTGCCCGGCGGCGAGCAGCGTCACGAGCTGGTCGCGCAGCTCCTCGCGCGCCGGCGGCGAGCCGTCCTCGTGCCGAGCGGAGCGCAGCAGCGCGAGCACGGACCCGTCGTCGACGTCCGCGTCGATCCGCTCGTAGATCAGCCGGTCGAGCCGGCGGACCGCGCGGCGGAACGACGCCCACGGCCCGACCGGGCCGCGGACCAGCGACATCGCGACGAGCCGCGGCAGCGAGGTCGTCATGTCGAGCGTCCGCCGGATCGCGTCGCGCAGCTGCGGATCGCCGGTCCCGAAGACGACGCGCAGGATCAGCTCGAGCGTGAGCACCTGCATCCGGCGGTGCGCCGCCAGCGGCACGCCGGGTGCCCAGCGGTCGAGCTCCTCGTGGGTGAGCCGAGCGATCGTGTCGCGCCAGCGGGCGAGCGCCTCGCCGTGGAACGGCGGCAGCATCAGCCGCCGCTGGCGCAGGTGCTCGGCGTCGTCGAGCAGGAGGATCGACCGCGGGCCGGCGAACGGCTCCAGCACCGTCGAGCTGGCGCCGCCGCGCAGCACGTCGGGACCGGCGGAGAAGATCCGCTTGATGTCCTGCGGCTCGGAGACGAGGACCATCGGTGCATCCGACCAGCTGATCTTGAGCGTGAACGGCTCGCCGTAGCGGGCGTGGCACCGGCGCAGCAGCGCGGTCGGCCGCACGATCCATTCGGTCATCTGGAGCGCGGCCGGTTCGGATGGTCCCGGCGGCAGCTGCATGGAACCCATCATCCCGCACCGCTGTACTAGCGAGTGGTGGTGGGCCGACCACTGACAGAGCTCGAGCTGGTCGAGCGCGCGCGCGACGGTGACGGCGCCGCGTACGCGACGCTCGTCCGCGACCACGAGGAGACCGCCTTCCGCATCGCGTACGTCATCTGCGGCAACGCCGCGGACGCCGAGGAGGCGGCCCAGGAAGCGTTCGTGAAGGCCTACCGTGCGCTGGGCCGCTTCCGGATCGGCGAGCCGCTGCGGCCCTGGCTGCTCGCCATCGTCGCCAACGAGGCGCGCAACCGGCGCCGGAGCGCCGGGCGGCGCGCCGCGCTCGTGCTGCGCGCCGCCGGCGAGGGGCGCCCCTCCGGGGAGGCGGCCCCCTCCCCGGAGGCGGCGCTCCTCGCGGGCGAGCGCCGTTCCGCGCTGCTGGCCGGGCTCGGCCGGCTCAACGACCGCGACCGCACCGTGATCGCCTGCCGCTATCTGCTCGAGCTCTCGGAGGCGGAGACCGCGGCGGCGCTCGGCGTGCGGCCGGGGACGGTCAAGTCGCGGCTGTCGCGGGCGCTGGACCGGCTGCGGGGGGAGGTGGGCGAGGATGCTTGAGCACGAGCTGCGCGAGCTCGAGGTGCAGTGGCCCCAGACGCCGGACATCGCCGGCGCCGTGGCGCCTCGGCTCGCCGCCCCGCCGCGCCGGCGCTGGGTGCTCGGCCGGCCCGCGTGGCAGCTCGCGGTCGCGGCGGTCGCGCTCGTGATCGCGGTCGCGATGGCGATCCCGCCGGCCCGGGCCGCGGTCCTCGAGTTCCTCGGCCTGCGCGGCGTCAAGATCGAGCGGCGCGAGCCGCAGCCGTCACGGTTCGGGCAGCAGGTCGCGCTCGGCGACCCGGTGTCGCTGGAGGCGGCGCGCCGCCGTGCCGGCTTCCCGGTCGGCGTTCCGGCCGCGCTCGGGCCGCCGGACGCGGTGTTCTTCTCCGACGACCCGGTGACCGGCGGGCGCGTCGACATGACCTACCGCCCGCGGCCCGGATTGGAGCGGTCCGGCACGACCGGCGTCGGGCTGCTCGTCACCGAGCTCGAGGCGGTCGCCTCGCCGGTGATCGCCAAGGCGGTCGGCACGGGCGCGAACGTCGACCAGTTCGAGGTCGACGGGGATCCCGCGGTCTTCATCTCCGGCCGCCCGCACGGGTTCGCGTACACGCCGCCGAACGGCCAGACGCAGTTCGAGGAGCAGCGGCTGGCAGGCAACACGCTGCTGGTGGACCGCAGCGACGGCGTGCTGCTGCGGCTCGAGGGCGAGCTGGATCGCGCCGAGGCGATCCGGATCGCTCGGTCAGTCGGCTAGCGGCCGGCGCCCGGCGAAGCCGGCCTCGACGCCGTGCCAGTGCGTGACCTGCGGCTCGTCGAGCAGCCAGCACAGGTAGACCTCGCGGCCGTCGATCACCGCCGGGAAGTCGACCAGGCCGCGCTCGAGGTCGCGCACCACGATGTCGAGCCGCTCGAGCTGCTCGAACCCGAGCGCCACCGCGACCGACGCCTCGGCGCGCTCGCGGCCCGCCCACGCGCCGCCGCTCGCGTCGGCGTGCACGGCGAACTCCGAGTCGAAGCCGCCGGCCGCCAGGGAGCGGCGCGCGTCACGGATCCGGCGCACGGTCGCGCCGACGATCGGCCGCAGCTGGTTGGCCTCTTCCGGAGTCCAGTGACGCTGGTGGAGCATTCCCTGAACGTTTTACCCCTCCGGGGACCGAAGGTCACGGCAGCACGAACCGGCGATTCCCCGCAGCGAGCACGAGCGGCTCGCCCTCGCGGGCGGCGATCGTGATCGGGAGCTGCGGGTCGCGCGTGGCGAAGTCGGCGGTCGCCACGCTGCGGCCGCCGAACGCGGCGGCGAGACCGAGCACGGCCTGGCCGAGGTTCGCGATCGCGCCGAGCGGCGCCTCGAGCTCGCCGCTGGCGGGATCGACCGCCAGGGCGGTCGGCGGCGGCGGCCGCAGGTCGGGGAAGC
>DASSUW010000498.1:0-12459 GCA_035706585.1 Solirubrobacteraceae bacterium
CCAGCAGCAGCGCGGTCAGCGGCGTGGTCTCGGCGGGCTTGAGCACCGCGGTGTTGCCGCACGCGAGCGCCGGGGCGAGCTTCCACGCGACCATCAGCAGCGGGAAGTTCCACGGCACGATCTGGCCGACCACGCCCATCGGCTCGATGCTGCGGCCCGCGAGCCCGTAGGCGAGCTTGTCGGCCCAGCCGGCGTAGTAGAAGAAGTGCGCGGCGGCGAGCGGGATGTCGACGTCGCGCGACTCGCGGATCGGCTTGCCGCCGTCGAGCGACTCGACGATCGCGAGCTCCCGCGCGCGCTCCTGGATCAGCCGCGCGATCCGGAACACGTACTTGCCGCGCTCGAGCGCCGGCAGTCGCTGCCAGCGCGGCAACGCTTCGCGCGCGGCGGCGACGGCGGCCTCGACGTCGGCCTCGGTCGCCTGCGCGATCTCGGCCAGCGGCTCCTCCGTCGCCGGGTTGATCGTCGGCTCGTAGGCCTCGCCCTCGGGCGGCCGCCAGGCGCCGTCCACGAACAGCTCGTAGCGCTCGCGCAGCCTGATGTGGTCGGTGGCCTCGGGTGCCGGCGAGTACTCCCAGTCGAGCGCCGTGCGGGGTGTCGTGATCGCCATCGCGGGTCTCTACTCCTTCGAGAAGTCCTCGGGCCGCTGGTAGCGCCCGGACTCGCCGTGCTCGTACTGCATCAGCAGGTCGTTGAGGAGCGACGAGGCGCCGATCCGGAAGCGGTCCGGCGTCAGCCATTCGTGCCCGAGCGTCTCGTTGACCAGGACGAGCTGGTGGATGGCCTGCTTGCTGGTGCGCACGCCGCCCGCCGCCTTCATGCCGACGACGCGGCCGGTGCGGTGCACGTAGTCGCGCACGGCCTCCAGCATCACGAGCGTCGCGCTCGGTGTCGCGCCCTTGCCGACCTTGCCGGTCGACGTCTTGACGAAGTCGGCGCCGCCCTCCATCGACAGCAGCGTCGCGTGGCGGATGTGGTCGTAGCCGCCGAGCTCGTCGACCTCGACGATGACCTTCAGGTGCGCAGGCCCGCAGGCCTCCTTGACCTTCTCGACCTCGTCGACCACGCGCGCGTCGTCGCCCGACAGGTAGGCGTCGCGGGGGATCACCATGTCGATCTCCCCGGCGCCGTCGGCGACCGCCTGGCGGGTCTCCTCGAGCTTGATCTCCATCGACGTGAGGCCGGACGGGAAGCCGGTGGCCACGGACGCGACGGCGACGCCGGTGCCCTCGAGCGCGCGCGCCGCGTCACGGATCCGCGACGGGTACACGCAGACGGCCGCGCACGACGGCACCTCGGGGTGGGCAGGCGCGGGGCACACGGCCTTGGCCGCGAGCTGCGCGACCTTGCCCGGCGTGTCCTGGCCTTCCAGCGTCGTGAGGTCGACCACCGAGATCGCGAGCCGGATCGCCGCCTGCTGGGACTCGGCCTTGATCGACCGCTTGCCGAGCACGGCGGCGCGTTCGTCCACGCCGACCCGGTCGACCGGTGTCAGTCGCCGTCGCATGGCCTCCAGCGTACTGCCGCTCGTTGATCAGGTCACGTTCTCGCGCTCGCGGTTGAGCGGGAGCACGGCGGTGACGATCGTGCCCGCGCCCGGCGGGCTCGTGAGCGTGAGCGTGCCGCCGGCGGCCTCGGCGCGGTCGCGCAGGCCGAGGATGCCGGTGCCGCGGGAGATGTCGGCGCCGCCGTGGCCGTCGTCGGCCACGTCGCAGCGCACGAGGTCGCCGTCGCGGCGGATCGTCACGGACGCCTGGGTCGCCTCGGCGTGGCGGGCGACGTTCGTCACCGCCTCGGACACGATGTAGTAGATCGTCGCCTCGATGTCGCCCGGGAGGCGCTCCCGGGGCGCGTCGATCTCGAGCGGCACCGGGACGCGGGCGGCGAGCGTCTCGAGCGCCTGCAGCAGGCCGCGGTCGGTGAGGATCGCCGGGTGCAGGCCACGGGCGATCTCGCGCAGCTCCTGCAGGCCGGTGTCGAGTTCGCGGGCCGCCTCGTCGAGCAGCGCGGCGGCGGCCTCGTCCCCGGCGCCCAGGCGCCCGCGCGCCAGTCGCAGCGTGAGCGCGACCGATACGAGCCGCTGCTGTGCGCCGTCGTGCAGGTTGCGCTCGAGCCGGCGGCGGGTCTCGTCGCCCGCGCGGACGAGCCGCATGCGCGAGGCCATGAGGTCGGCACGTGCCTGGGCGCTGGCCAGCGCGAGCGAGATCAGCTCGCAGAACGCGGCGAGCCGGTTCTCGGTGTCCGGCGGGAGCGGGTTCTCGCTGGCGATGCCGACCGCGCCCCACGGCGTGCCGGCGACGACGATCGGGGCGGCGGCGGTCGAGCGGTAGCCCGTGCGGTACATCGCCTCCGCGGTCGGGCCGGTGATGCCGCCCCAGTCGTCGATCCGCACCGGCTCGCCGGTCTGCCGCACCCGGCCGACCGACGAGTGGGGATCGACGACGCGCTCGCCGAGCGGGAACACTTCGATGTTGTCGCGGTTGTAGCGCCCGACGACGGTCGCCGCGCCGTCGGGGTCGTAGCGGAAGACGGCGCTGGCGTTGACCTCCAGCACGCGCGCGCACTCGTCCGAGACGGCCGCGAAGACGTCCTCGGGCAGCGCTTCGGAGGCGACGAGCGTGGCGACCCGCCGCAGCGCCCGCTGCTCGGTCGCGAGCCGGCCGATCTCCGCGAGCTTGGCCTCGGGATCGCCGGCGAGCGCACGCTCGTCGTCGTTGCGCTGCGGCGAGCGGTCGGTGAGGTCGATCCCGGTCGTGACCAGCGACATCGGGCCGCCGCCGGGGTCCGCCATCGGCCGGTTGGACCAGGCGATCAGCCGGCGGCCGCCGTCCTTGGTCATCCAGTGCCCGACCTGCGGCATCGACGAGCCGGTCTTGACCACGTAGGTGAGGAACTCGCCGAACGCCTCGCGCTCCTCCGGCGGGATCACGAACTCGCGCGCGTCGCGGCCCAGCACCTCGTCGCGCGTGAAGCCCGTCGCGCGCTCGCAGGCCTCGTTGAACAGCAGGATCCGGCCGCTGGAGTCAAGGACGCACACCAGAGATTGGGTCGTCTCGGTGAGGATCCGGGCGAACGACTCGCCGACCTCGAAGCGTGCGTCACTCATCGGCCTACTGCAGCGGCAGCGGCGCGCCGTGCTCGGCTTCCGGGCGCGGACCGTGGATGCGACGCTCGCTCTCGTCGATCGCGACGTCGTTGATGCTCGCCTCGCGCCGGCGCATGTAGCCCTCGTCGTCGAACTCCCACTGCTCGTTGCCGTAGCTGCGCCACCACTGGCCGGAGGCGTCGCGGCACTCGTACTGGAAGCGCACGGCGATCCGGTTGCCCTCGAAGGCCCACAGGTCCTTGCGCAGCGCGTAGTCGAGCTCGCGCTCCCATTTGCGGCGCAGGAACGCCACGATCTGGTCGCGACCGGTGACGAACTCGTCGCGGTTGCGCCACTGCGAGTCCTCCGTATAGGCCCCGGCAACCCGCTCGGGGTCCCGGGTGTTCCATGCATCCTCGGCCGCCTGCACCTTCTGGCGGGCGGTCTGCTCGGTAAACGGCGGCACGGGCGGCCGCATCACGTCACCTCCAATTCGGCTCTGTCAGAGTAATCGCGCATGCGATGGTGGGTGCTCGCTGCGGTGGTGTGGCTGCTGCTGGCGGACGGCGCGAGCGCCGGCGCTCCTCGCTTCGTCCGGAACATCCCGACCGGGGAAACTGGCTGGTTCTCGTCGCCGGGACTGGTCGATCTCGACGGCGATCGCCGTCTGGAGATCGTCGCGCCGTTCTACAGCACCTTCGTCTTCGATGGCAAGGGGCGCACGCTCGGAACGGGCACGGCGACCGCCGGCCGGGTGTACGCCCCCAGCGTGGTCGCCGACCTCGACCGCGACGGCCGCAAGGAGATCGTCGTCGGCGGCAACGACGGGACGGTGGCGGCCTACAACCTCGTGGGCGGGCGGCTGGCGGTGAAGTGGCGGGCGTCGACGTGCAGCGGCGGCCAGTGCCCCGAGACGCGCGCCCTGGCGGCCGGCGACCTCGACCGCGACGGGCGCGTCGAGGTGGTGGCGACGACGACCAACACGTCCGACCGCGGGTCGCAGGTGTTCGTCTTCACCGCGTCCGGCGCGGCCGCGGCGGGCTGGCCGCGCGATCGCGGCTATGCCGCC
Organism: Solirubrobacteraceae bacterium; assembly: GCA_035706585.1. Taxonomy (GTDB): domain Bacteria; phylum Actinomycetota; class Thermoleophilia; order Solirubrobacterales; family Solirubrobacteraceae; genus DASSUW01. Next base: position 4,155 of record DASSUW010000498.1, read on the forward strand.
TACGGCGAGAACGTGGGCATCGGGAACCTCGACGACGACCCGCAGCTCGAGGTCGTCGCGACGTTCGACAACCACCAGATCCACATGTTCAACCACGACGGGACCTCGGTGCTCGCCGCGCCGTGGTTCACGGATCGCGAGACCGGAGCACGGCTCGGCTGGGGCGACTTCATCCGCTGGCTGAGCGCGCGCGTGGAGGCCAGGCACCTGCACCGGCACGCCGGCGAGTGGCCCCATCCCGCGCGCCGGGCGTGGCTGCAGTGGACCGCCTCGCCGCCGTCGATCGGCGACCTGGACCGCGACGGGCGCAACGAGGTCATCGGCATCCCCAACGTCGAGAAGCACGTGCCGTACGAGACGCAGGCGTACGCGTTCATGGTGCTCGACGGCGCGCAGCGCGGCGGCCGGCGGTCGGGGCGGCGGCACAAGGGCTTCAAGACGCTGCCGCTGACCGGCAGGCCGGCGGTGCGCGGCGACGGCGACTGGTACCCGCCGAGCGGGATCCCCGCGCCGACGCTCGTGAACCTGCGCGGCAGCCGGCGGCCGGAGATCGTCGCCTCGATCCCGGACGGGTACGTGTACGCGATCTCGCCGGCCGGGCGGCGGCTGTGGCGCTACGACTTCGCCCACGGCGCGGCCAGGACGTTTGCGTCCGAGGTCGTGGCCGCCGACATCAGCGGCGGCCGGCGTCCGGAGCTGATCTTCGGCACCTACGGCCTGGCGCCGGACTCCGGCCGGCTGGTCGTGCTGTCCGCGCGCGGCAAGCGCCTGTACGACCTGCGGCTGCGCCACCAGGGCCGGAACGGCAACGGGATCGGCATCCCCGCGGCGCCGTCCGTGGCCGACATCAACCGCGACGGCCGGCTCGAGATCGTCGTGGCCACGTTCGACCACGGCATCGACATCTACCGCGCCGCCAAGCGCTCCGGCCGCGCCCCGTGGCCGACCGGCCGCGGCAACCTGCTCCGCAGCGGCACCTGAACATCCGCTGAGGCCCGGTTGCGGTCGACCGCGGCGGCGGTACCGTCGGCGGGGATGTCACGGATGACGACGCTGCTGGCGACCGCGGGGGCCGTCGCGATGACCGCCGGCGCGCTGGGGCCGTGGGCGACCGAGCGCGGCCTGCTCGGTACGACCACCCTGTCCGGGATGGACTACGGCGGCGTCGCGGTGATGCTGCTGGCGCTGCTGGTCACGCTGCTCGCCGCCGCCGACCGGCCCACGCTCGCGGGCGCGTGCGCGCTCGCCGCCGCCGTGTGGATCTGCATCGTCATGTACGGCCTGCCGGGCGCGCTGCTCGGCGCCGGCGCGGACGAGGTCAGCATCACGTGGGGTGCCTACCTCGCCCTCGCCGGCTGCCTCACCGCGCTCGCCGCCGCGATCGCGCGAGAGCGGGCGACCGCCGCCCTACCGCAGGCGCACGGTGCTGACCACGCCGCCGTGGTCGGACGGCCACAGGCCTGACGGGGTGCGCTGGCCGCGCTTGTTGCCGGTCACGAACGCGCGCACCTTCTTCAGGCCCGGCTTGGACAGCACGTGGTCGACGGTGTGGTCGAAGACGGCGTTCGGGTCGAACAGGCTGCTGTAGCAGCAGCTCTGCACCGCGCCGTTGTCGCGCATGCCGAAGTCGGCCAGCGCCTCGAACGCGAGCTGGTCGCCCGGCTGCTCGGGCTCGTTGTGGCGCGTGGTGCCCGAGTTCAGGTCGCCGACCAGGATCACCTGGCGCTTGGTCTTGAGCGGGCCCTTGGTGAGCTCGACGGCCTGGGCCTCGCGGATCGTCGGATCGCCGAACGCCTCGAGGTGGGTGTCGACGAAGCGGAACCGCTTGCCGCGCAGCTTCGCCTCGACCGACGCCCAGCCGCGATCGACGGGAAGCGGGAAACCGCCGACGGTGGGCTCGAAGCGCGTCGTGTAGTGGCCGCGCCGCTTCTTGCCGAGCTTCACCTTGCTCGCGCGGCGGACCAGGATCACGTCGCGCATCGTCAGCCGCGCGTCGAAGTCGGCCCCGAACAGGCCGCCGGTCGCGTCGCTGTGGTCCTGATCCACCGGCAGCTCGGAGTCGAACTCGCGCTGCACCACGACGACCTTGTAGCCGGCATGGGCCCGCTTGAGCTCGCGCTTGAGGATCTTCAGGAAGTCCTGCGCCACCTTCGTCGCCGGCTTCCCGTTCGGGTTCTGCGGCGGCGCACCGAGGTCGGACGGCGTCTGCGTCCGCCACAGCGCGACCTCCTGGAGCCCGACGAGGTCGGCCTTCGAGCGCTTGATCTCGCGCGCGAGCGGCTTGGCGCGCTCGGCGAACTTGGTGCTCTGCAGCTCGTTCCAGATCGTGCCGGCGCCATCGATTGCGGCCGGTAGCGTCGTCGCGCCGATCGCCGGCGACAGGTCGGCGCCGAGGAACAGGTTGCGCGTCATCACGGTCAGCTTCGGGCCCTTCTTCTTGGCCTCGGCCACCGTCGGGAACGCGGTCGCGACGAGCGCGAGAGCGACAACCACCAGTACGGACCTTCGGGGACTCATCAGGGTCCTTCCTTTAGAGCGGGATGTTTCCGTGCTTGCGCTTGGGACCGGGCTCGCGCTTGGTCTGCAGCGTCTCGAGCGCGGTGATCACTTTAGGGCGTGTCTCGTGCGGGATCAGCACGTCGTCGACGTAGCCGCGCTCGGCGGCGGTGTACGGGTTGGCGAACCGCGCCTTGTAGTCGTCGATCAGCTTGACGCGGCGCGCGTCCGGCGTCGGCGAGCCGGCGATGTCGCGGCGATGGATGATGTTCACCGCGCCCTCGGGACCCATCACCGCGATCTCGGCGGTCGGCCAGGCGAAGTTGAAGTCGGCGGCGAGGTGCTTGGACGCCATGACGTCGTAGGCCCCGCCGTACGCCTTGCGCGTGATCACCGTGATCTTCGGGACGGTCGCCTCCGCGTACGCGTACAGCAGCTTCGCCCCGTGGCGGATGATGCCGCCCCACTCCTGCGCCGTCCCGGGCAGGAACCCCGGCACGTCGACGAACGTGAGCAGCGGGATGTTGAACGCGTCGCACGTGCGCACGAACCGCGCGCCCTTGGCGGAGGCGTCGATGTCGAGCACGCCGGCCAGCGACCGCGGCTGGTTGCCGACGACGCCGACGGTGTAGCCGTTCAGCCGCGAGAAGCCGCACACGATGTTCTGCGCGTAATGCTCGTGGACCTCGAAGAACTCGCCGTCGTCGACCACGTAGCGGACGACGTCGCGCATGTCGTACGGCTTGTTCGGATTGTCCGGAACCACGGAGTCGAGCTCGGCATCCATCCGGAACGGGTCGTCCGACGGCAGCACCCGCGGCGGCGTCTCGAGGTTGTTCTGCGGCAGGAACGACAGCAGGTAGCGGGTGTCCTCCAGGCACGCATCCTCGTCGTCGGCCGCGAAGTGGGCGACGCCCGACTTGGAGTTGTGGCTCATCGCCCCGCCGAGCGCCTCGAACTCGACCTCCTCGCCGGTGACCGTCTTGATCACGTCGGGGCCGGTGATGAACATGTGCGAGGTCTCCTTGACCATGAAGATGAAGTCCGTGATGGCCGGCGAGTAGACCGCGCCGCCCGCGCACGGGCCCATGACCAGGGAGATCTGCGGGATCACGCCCGAGCAGCGGACGTTGCGCAGGAACACGTCGCCGTAGGCGCCGAGCGAGACGACGCCCTCCTGGATCCGCGCGCCGCCGGAGTCGTTGATCCCGATCACCGGGCAGCCGATCCTGGCCGCCAGGTCCATGATCTTGCACATCTTCTCGGCCATGACCTCGCCGAGCGAGCCGCCGAAGACGGTGAAGTCCTGGGAGAAGACGCACACGCGCCGCCCGTCGATCGTCCCGTGGCCCGTGACCACCGCGTCGCCCCACGGCCGGTTCTTGTCCATCTCGAACTCGGTGGTCCGGTGCCTAACGTACGTGTCGAGCTCCTGGAACGAGCCCGGGTCGAGCAGCTTCTCGATCCGCTCGCGCGCCGTGTACTTGCCCTTGGCGTGCTGCTTGGAGACGGCCTTCTCGGAGGCGTGGTGGATCATCGCCTCGCGCAGCTCCTGCAGCTGCTCGAGCCGCTCCTCGTTCGTCTCGGGGCTCTTGCGACGCATCATGCCGATGCTACGCGCAGGATCGCCTTGCCGTCCACGCGGCGCTCGCTGAGCGCGTCGAGCGCGTCGTTGACCTCGGCCAGCGGCGTCTGGAGCCCGACCCTGACCTGGAGCCGCCCGTCGGCCACCAGCCCGAGCAGCGTGCGCAGGTTGCCGGCGGCGAGGTGCTCGTAGTGCGCGGAGAAGAACGACTGGACGCGCACGCGGTCGCGACCGGCGAAGGCGCGGAAGTCGATCGTCGACGGCTCCTTGGACGAGTTGCCGAACACGAGGATCAGCCCGCCGGCGGCGACCTTGGCCAGCGCCTGGTCGAGCGACGCGCCGCCGACCGACTCGAGGATCAGATCCTGTCCGTCGGGCACGGCCTCGTCGACCGCCGACACCGCCGTGACGGTGGCGCCCGCCAGCCGCGCGAGCTGCGCGGCGATCACCCCGACGCCGCCGCTCGCACCGGTGACGGTGACGGTGCGACCGAGCAGGTCGCCGCCGAGCCGGATCAGGTTGAGCGCGGTGCAGCCCGCCATCGGCAGCGCGGCGGCGGTGGCGAAGTCGATCTCGTCGGGCAGCGGGACCGTCCGGTGCTCGGGCACGGTGGCGAGCGGCGCCCAGCCGTGCCAGTCGGCGAGGCCGACGACGCGCTCGCCGGCGCGCGGGCCGCCGGCGACGACGCCGGCGATCTCCTGCCCGGGCCGGAAGTCCTCGCGCATCTGCACCAGCATCAGCTCGCCGCGGTTGATGCCCGCCGCGTGCACCTGCACGAGCAGCTCGCCGGGGCCCGGCTCGGGCTCCGGCACCTCACGCAGCTCGGCCCAGCGCTCGCCGCCGGGCGTGGAGACGACCGCCTGCATGCCGCTCGACTCTAGCGGCGCGCGCGAATGCGCTGGCGCTCGATGTGCCCAGTCACGTCGCGCGTGCGCAGCACGAGCCGGCGCTTCTTGCCGAGCCTGCCGGTGAACGCGCCTCGACTCAGCGTGGCCCTGACCGTCCGCGCGCCGCCGGCCGGGATCTTCAGCGCGCGCCGCGTCAGCTTCGCGCCGCGCGTCACGTGGCCGCGTCGCGGATGCACCTTCAGGCGCTTCGGGAGCGTCAGCCGCACGCGCGCGAGCGCCGGGCCGCCGCGCGCGGCCTTCACGCGCAGCCGCAGCCGCCGGCCGTGCACGCGCAGCGTCGCCACCGGCTGCGCGCAGCCGGTCACGGTCATCGGCTCGCGCAGCGTCGCCCTCGCGCCGTTGTGCCCGGTCAGCTCGGCGCCGATCCTCGGCAGCCGCCCGCGGCAGAAGTCCTTCGTCGCCAGCAGGCCGCGCCCGGCGTCGAACGTCAGCTCGAAGCGCGACAGCGGCACGTCCGGCAGGCCGCCGAACTCGGTCCGCAGCGGGTTGCCGTCGACGCTGCCGGTCAGCGACAGGTCGACCACGCCGGACAGGTCGACGCGCACGCCGGGCAGCACCCGCCCGGGCACCTGCGCCAGGTACACGGGGCCGGTGAGCGGCGGCAGCAGCGGCGAGGCGGCGACGGCGCGGCCGATCCGCGCGGCGGCCGGGCACGGGCCGGCCTCCTGCTGGGCGAGCGTGCACGTGCTCTGCAGCATCGCCGTGTTCACCGCCAGGCCCTTGGGCAGCGTGACCGCGGCGGCAGCGGTGTTCGCGTTGCCGGCCGGGCCGGTGATCACCGTCCGCACCGCGGGCTTGATGTCGTGCGTCACGCTCGCCGCCAGCGCCGGCGCAAACCGCAGGCGCCCGCACGCCGTCGGCGTGAACGGCGGCGCGGAGCGGCTCACGGCGGTCCCGTCGTCCGAGCGCGCCAGCACGCGCGCCGTCGCCGTGCGGCAGCTCGTCGGCATCGTCATGAACGGCAGCTTCGCGCCGGCCGGGCGCCCGAGCAGCGTCAGGGTCATCGACTCGATCCGCATGTCCAGGTCGCCGAGCGGCGTGCCGATCGTCGCCGGCAGCCCGGTGATGATCGAGTCGAGCCCGCCGTCCGACGGTCGCAGCGCGACCCGCGCGACGATGAAGACCTTGTCCGCGCCCAGCGGCGGGCGCACCACCACGCCCAGCCGCGCCGGCTCGCCGGCGCCGGGCTGCAGGTTGTACACGTCGCCGTCGGCGGTGACCGGCAGCACCGAGAGCAGCGCGATCCGTGACACGACGCTGGTGGTCCCGATCCGGGCCGCGGCCGGGCAGTCATCGGCGGCGAACGCGCTCGCGCCGCAGCGGGCGGTCGCGTTCGGGTTGCCCACGAGCCCCGGAGGCAGGCTGAGCGTGACGCCGCGCACGTGCTCGTCGCCGCCGAACTGCAGCGCGACGCTCACGTCCGGATGCGAGCCGGCCGCGAGGCCGCTCGGCGTGACCGAGAACGCGGGCACGTCGAACGCCGCCTGCGCGGAGGCAGGCAGAGCGAGCAGGACCGCGACGACGAGGAGGAGGGACCGACTCAAATCTCGGGCTGATATTCCCCGAAGACGTCGCGCAATGCGCCGCATACCTCGCCGACCGAGCAGCGATCCGCGAGCGCGGCCCGCAGCGGCGGCAGCAGGTTGCCGGTCCCGCGGGCGGCGGCGCGCAGCTCCTCGAGGCGGCGGTCGGCCAGCTCCTGGTCGCGCTCGGCCTTGAACCGCTTCAGGCGCTCGATCTGGCCGCGCTCGGTCGCGGGATCGACGGTGAGGATCTCGTCGACGTCGGCGCTGTCCTCGACGTAGCGGTTGACCCCGACCACGATGTCCTGCTCGGTGCGGTAGCGCTCGTGGTAGCCGAACGCGGACTCCTCGATCTCGTTCTTGATGAACGCGATCGCGTTCACGCTGCCGCCGAGCTCGTCGACGCGCTCGATCAGCGCCCAGGCGCGGCGCTCGATCTCGGCGGTCAGCGCCTCGACGTAGTAGGAGCCGGCGAACGGGTCGACCGTGTCGGCGGCGCCCGACTCGTGGGCGACGATCTGCTGCGTGCGCAGCGCGATGTTGGCGGCGCGCTCGGTGGGCAGCGCGAGCGCCTCGTCGAAGCCGTTCGTGTGCAGCGACTGCGTGCCGCCGCAGACCGCGGCGAACGCCTGCAGCGCGACGCGGACGATGTTGTTCTGCGGCTGCTGCGCGGTCAGCGTCACGCCGCCGGTCTGCGTGTGAAAGCGCAGCATCATCGACTTGGGGTCCTGCGCCCCGAAGCGCTCCTTCATCGCGTGCGCCCACATGTTGCGGGCCGCGCGGAACTTCGCGACCTCCTGGAAGACGTTGTTGTGGCCGTTGAAGAAGAACGCCAGGCGGGGCGCGAAGTCGTCGACCTTCAGGCCGGCGTCGAGCGCCGCCTGCACGTACGCCATGCCGCTGGCGAGCGTGAAGGCGACCTCCTGCACGGCGCTGGCGCCCTTCTCGCGGAAGTGGTAGCCGGAGATCGAGACCGTGTTCCACTTCGGGATCCGCTCGCGGCAGTAGGCGAACAGGTCGGTCGTCAGCCGCATGCTCGGCGCGGGCGGGTAGATGAAGTTCCCGCGCGCGATGTACTCCTTGAGGATGTCGTTCTGGACCGTGCCGCGGAGCTTGTCGCTCGGCACGCCCTGCTCGGCGGCGACGAGCTCGTAGAGCAGCAGCAGCACGGCGGCGGGCGCGTTGATCGTCATCGAGGTCGAGACCTCGTCGAGCGGGATCCCGTCGAACGCGGTGCGCATGTCGTCGATCGAGTCGATCGCGACGCCGGTGCGGCCGACCTCGCCCAGGCAGCGCGGGTCGTCGGAGTCCAGGCCGAGCTGGGTCGGGAGGTCGAACGCCATCGACAGCCCGGTGCCGCCGTGGGCGAGCAGGTACTTGTAGCGCTCGTTGGACTCCTTCGCCGTCGCGTAGCCCGCGTACTGGCGGATCGTCCACGGGCGCTTGCGGTACATCCCGGGATGGATGCCGCGCGTGAACGGGAACTCGCCGGGCGCGCCGAGGTCGAGGTCGCCGGGGAGGTCGTCGGGACCGTAGACGGTCTCGATCTCGATCCCGGAGTCGGTGAACCGCCGCGGGTCGTCCGGGCCGACGACCGGCGCGACCGAGAGGTCCGTGGCGTCCTTGTCGTCGATGGCCATAGGCGCCAGCTTAGGCCACGTCGCGAGCCGTGAGCGCCGGGCCTACTCTCCCCGTATGGCCACGCCGCGCGATCTCCCGCCCGTGGATGCGCTCGCGGCGCAGGTCGACGCGCCGCGGGCGGTCGCGGTCGCCGCGGCGCGGGCGGTGCTGGC
>DASSUW010000499.1:0-8168 GCA_035706585.1 Solirubrobacteraceae bacterium
GCGTCCTCTCGCCGACGATGATCCTCGTCGAGGCGCCCGGCATCACCGCCGAGCGGCACCGCCTCCGGCGCCTGCAGCGCCTGATCGCGCGCAGCCCCGGCGTCGCGCTCGTCGTCGGGCCCGCGCAGCAACGGCTCGCGACGAACCTCGGCGCCGTGTTCTCGCGCAGCCGCGACGCCGTCCGCTATCTCGTCGTCTTCGACGCCGATCCGCTCGGGGCCAGCGGCATCGCGCGGCTGCGGCAGCTCCGCGCCCGCCTGCCGGCGCTGCGCACCGTCGCGGGGCTCGGCGGCGCGCAGGCGAGCATCGCCGGCGACACCGCGCTGGCCGAGGAGACCGTGCGCCTGACGCGCGCCGATCTCGGGCGCGTCGCGCCGGTCGCGCTGCTGGCGATCTTCGCCGTGCTCGTCGTCTTCCTGCGCGCGCTGATCGCCCCGCTCTACCTCGTCGCGTGCAGCGTCATCGCGCTGGCCGCGTCGGTCGGCGCCACCGTCTACGTGTTCCAGGACCTGCTCGGGTACGGCGAGCTGACGTACTACGTCCCGTTCGTCGCGGCGGTCATGCTCGCGGCGCTGGGGTCCGACTACAACGTGTTCCTCGCCGGGCGGATCTGGCAGGAGGCGCGTACGCGGCCGCTGCGCGAGGCGGTGGCGATCGGCGGCGCCCGCGCGGCCTCGGCGATCACGGTGGCCGGGATCGTGCTCGCGCTCAGCTTCGCCCTGCTCGCGCTCGTGCCCGTCCGGCCGTTCCGCGAGCTCGCGTTCATGATGAGCTGCGGGCTGCTGATCGACGCGTTCCTGGTCCGCACGCTGCTCGTCCCGTCGATCATCGCCCTGGTGGGCGAGATCGGCGGCTGGCCCGGGGGCCGCCTGCACGCCCCGACCACGGCCGCCGCGCAGCGGCCGCGGACGCCGACGGCGACGACGTGATGGGCGGCCCCCGCCCGGATGGTGGGCGGAGGCCATACAACTCTCGCGCGCGGCGTCCCACACTGGGATGCGTGATACCAGCGGCAACAGGAGGCCCCACCGTGTCGCCACGCGAGCACATCGGTCGTCATCCCGACGAGGATCGCCGCCGCCGGCTGCTGCGCCGGTACGCGCGACACCGCGACCCTGGCGACCTCGAGCGCCTGGTGGTCTCGTACCGGTCGCTGGCCCGCGGGCTGGCGCGCCGCTACGCGACGGCCTCGCCGTCGGCCGAAGACCTCGAGCAGGTCGCCTACGAGGGCCTGATCAAGGCGATCCAGCGGTTCGAACCGGGCCGGGGGACGGCGTTCACCAGCTTCGCCGTGCCGACCATCCTCGGCGAGCTTCGCCGCTACCTGCGCGACACCGTGTGGCCGGCGCACGTGCCGCGGCCGCTGCAGGAGCGGGTCCGGCAGGTCCGCCTGGCCGCCGCCGCGTTCACGGCGCGGCAGGGTCGGTCGCCGACGGCGCGCGAGATCGCCGACGCGCTGCACTGCGACGTCGAAGCCGTCGTCGACGCGCTCGAGGTGACGTCGTCTCTGAGCGTCGCGTCGCTCGACGCACGCGCACCGGAGCCCGAGAACGGGCGGCTGGCGCCGGCCGAGCTCGTGGGGAGCGACGATCCCGGGTACGACCGCGTCGAGTGCCTGGCGACGATCGAGCAGGCGTTGCCCGCCCTGACGAGCGGGCAGAAGCGCGCGCTGCGACTGCACTTCGCCGAGGATCTCACGTCGCGCGAGATGGCCCGGCGCCTCGGGGTCTCGCGCTCGCAGGCCGCGCGCGAGCTCGACTCCGCGGTGACCGTTCTGCGTCAGCTGCAGGCGGCGTGATGCCGGCGTCCGGATTCTTCGAGCGCGCGTTCAGCGACGCCCCGCTCACACGCCTCATCGACGAGGACCCCGATCTGTTCGCCGACCTGCCGCCCAACGGGCTGGTCGACGCCCGTGCGCGAGCGGTCGCCCCGGCGTTCAGCCGCGCCCGCGGGCCGTGGGCGGTGGATGTCTCGGGGATCTGCGACGCGACGCAGTGCCTCGGGCTGCTCGTGCTCGACGGCCTGCTCGTGCACAGCATCGTCGTCGCCAGCGAGCCGCGCTCCGAGGTCGTCGGTCCCGGCGACCTCCTGCGTCCCTGGGACGAGGACGGATCGATCGCGTCCGTTCGCTTCGAGTCCGAGTGGGACGTGATCCAGCCGGCCCGCATCGCCGTGCTCGACGGGCGCGCGGTCGCGTTCGCCGCGCGCTGGCCGCAGTTCATGCTCGCCGTCATCTCGCGCACCGTGCGGCGATCGCACTGGCTGGCGCTGCAGATGGCGATCAACGACCTGCGGCGCGTCGACGACCGGCTGCTGCTCTTCCTCTGGCACCTGGCGGATCGCTGGGGCCGGGTGCGCCCGGACGGTGTGCACGTGCCGCTCCCGGTCACGCACGACGTCCTCGCGCAGCTCGTATGCGCACAGCGACCGACCGTCACCAGCGCGCTGCGGCGGCTCACCGCCGCCGGCCTGCTGACCCGGCGGCGCGACCGCACGTGGCTGCTCGCGCCCGACGGCCAGCCGGAGCCGCTGCGCCGCGCGGCACCCGTCAGCGTCACGGCGGCCTGATCTCGCCGGTGTCCATATCGTCGATCCAGCGCGGTACCGTCACGGCGGCGGACCGTGCCATGGTCGTGACGAACTCCAGGGACACCTCGCGGGCGAACCAGCTGCCCGTCATCCCGCTGTTCTGGCGGCTGTTCGTGCCGAACGCCTGCGTGCTCGTCGTCGCCTGCGTGGTGCTCATCGTCGAGCCGGCCAATGGCCGCGTGTTCGCGCTGGTCGGCGGCCTCACGATCATGCTCGTGGCCAACCTGTTGCTGATGCGGCGCGCGTTCGCGCCGCTCATGCGCCTCGCCGCCGCGATGGACCGCATCGACCCGTTGCACCCCGGCGAGCGCGTCCCGGTGACGGGACCGCCGTCCGAGGTGACGATGCTGACCGACGCGTTCAACGACATGCTCGGGCGGCTCGAGACCGAGCGGCGCGAGAGCGCGCGGCGGATGGCCGCCGGCGAGGACGCCGACCGCCGGCACCTCGCCGCCGAGCTTCACGATGAGATCGGGCAGACGCTCACGGCGCTCGTCCTGCAGATCGCCCGGTTCCGCACCAAGGGCGCGAGCGAGGACGACCTGGCCGCCGCCGAGCGCACGGCGCAGGCCGCGCTCGACGACATCCGGCGGCTCGCGCGCCGGCTGCGCCCGGAGGCGCTCGACGAGCTCGGCCTCGGGGCCGCGCTCAACGCACTGTGCAACCGCCTGTCCCGGCAGACCGGGCTGGTCATCCACCGGCGCATGCCGCAGGCCGCGCTCCGGCTCACGCCCGACGAGGAGCTCGTCGTCTACCGGATCGCGCAGGAGAGCCTGACGAACGTGGTCCGGCACGCGGACGCGACGGAGGCGCGCGTCGACCTGAGCCAGGACGGCGACCTGGTCGAGCTCGTCGTCGCCGACGACGGCGTGGGCCTGCCGGCCGACCCGATCGCCGCCAACGGCGGCCTGCGCGGCATGCGCGAGCGCGCGCTGCTGATCGGCGCCGAGGTCATGTGGGAGCGGACGGAGGCCGGCGGCACGGCGGTCCGGCTGATCGTGCCGATCGGCGAGGGCCGCGTGTGAGCCCCGCCGCGCGCGTCCTGCTGGCCGACGATCACGCGCTCGTCCGCGCCGGCGTGCGCCGGATCCTCGACGACGACCCGGGGCTGCAGGTGGTCGCGGAGGCCGCCGACGGCAGCGAGGCACTGGAGACGGCGCTCGCCCAGCCGATCGACCTGGCGGTCCTGGACGTGTCGATGCCCAAGCTGACCGGCCTCCATGTCGCGCGGCATCTCGCCGAGCAGCGGCCCGACACGCGCGTGCTGATCCTGTCCGTCCACGACAGCGAGGAGTTCCTGTTCGAAGCGCTCCAGGCCGGCGCCTCGGGCTATGTGCTCAAGTCGGCCGCCGAGCACGACCTGCTGACGGCCTGCCACGCCGCGCTGCGCGGTGAGCCGTTCCTGTACCCGCAGGCGCTGCGAGCGCTGATCCGCGACCACATCGAGCGCGCTCAGCGCGGCGAGGGCGGTCTCGAGGACCCGCTGACGCCGCGCGAGACCGAGATCGTGAAGCTGATCGCCGAGGGTCACACGAGCCGCCAGATCGCCGAGCTGCTCAACATCGCGGAGAACACGGTCGACCGTCACCGCGCGAACGTCCTCGAGAAGCTCGGCCTCCGCGACCGGGTCGCGCTCACGCTGTACGCCGTCCGCCGTGGCCTTGTCGAGCCGTGAGCGCTACCCGTCCGGGCCGGTGCCGACGAAGCGCCCGCGGAACAGGCTCACGGCGTCGAACGTGCGCGCGTCCACGCGCGGGCACCCGAGCAGGTTCCGGTACGCCGTGACGGCCAGCGCGAACGGCATCGCGGTCTCGTTCTTCGCGACGATCGTGCCTTCGGGAACCGCCTCGCGGAGGTCCTCGAGCATGTCGAGCGTCTCCTCGGAGGCGTCGGCGCGGACGTGGATCACGATCACTCCGCGGCGCATCGCCGCGACGAGCGCCGCCGAGGTGACCGGCGTCTCATACGTCCCGGGGGCCGCCGGCGCCGTCGCCGCGACGCCGTCCACCGGCGGGTTCAGCCGCTGCCCCGGCCGTGCGCGCTCGAGCCGGCACTCCGCCGCTCTGGCCGCGCTGTCGAGCTTGGTCTCGCGGACCGGCGGGACGTTGACCTCCTCCGGCTCGGATCCGTCGAGCGCGACCACGGCGAGCGCGGCGATCGCGGCCGCCGCGAGCAGCCATCCCACGATGTACGCGAACAGCGCGCGCCGGGCGCCGGGCCGCGAGGTTGCGTCGAAAGGCCACATGGGTCCCGCGGTAATGCTCCGTACCTCGTGCAGCGGCCGATCTAACGGTCATTCGCCTGACGGCGAACACCGCCTGAATCCTCGTCCGTCGGCTGACGACGCGTCCGACACGCGGTCCGACCGCTGGCACCCTCACCGCTGATGGTCACATCTGCGACACCCGCATGGTCGAGCGCCGGGCCGGCGTGGCTGGTCCCCTACGCCGCGGCTCGGGTGGTGGCGACCGTGTTCGCCGCCGCGCTGATCGTCTGGGGCGGCGCGGACGCCGGCGAGCTCCTGATGGTGCTCTACGGCGTCGTCAGCACCGCGATCCTGGTCGCGTCCGCGCGGCTGCGCCGCGTGCCGCTGGTGTGGGCGATCGACTTCGTCGCGACCCTGGCGTTCGTGCTCGCGTCGGGTGACTGGCGCAGCCCGTTCTACCTGATGTGGCTCTCGTCGCTCGTGTTGCCCGCCGTCTCGCTGCGCCTGCGCGAGGCGGCCGCCCTCGCGATCGCCGCGCCGGCCGCGTTCCTGCTGGTCGCCATCGTCGGGGGCCCGGCGCCCGGCTCGCTCGCGTTGCAGTCGACCGAGACGCTCGCGATGCATCTCGCGCTCCCGTTCGTCCTCGTCTGCGCGCTCGCGTACGCGGCGATGACGCTACGGCGGCTCGGCCGGGAGCGGCTCGAGCGCGAGCGGCTGGCGATCCAGACCGAGCGCCGCCGGATCGCGTGGGAGCTCCACGACTCGGCCAAGCAGCGGCTCCATGCCGCGCATCTGATGGTCACGTCGCTGCAGGGGCGCGTGCCGCCGGACGTGCAGGCGATCGTCGGCCGCGCGGTGGTCGAGCTCGAATCCGCGACGTCCGACATGGACACGAGCCTGGCCGAGCTGCGCTCGCCGCTGGAGGGCCGGCCGCTGGCCGAGGCGTTACGCGCGCGTGCGCGCGAGCTGGCCGCCGTCGGATCGGCGCACGTGACCGTGCGCGGCGACGCACCGCCGCTGCCGCCGCTCGTCGGCGCTCACGTCTTCCGGATCGCCGGCGAAGCGCTGACCAACGCACTTCGGCATGCGGACGCCGCCACGATCGACGTCACGCTCGAGCCGATCGCGTCCGGCCTGCGCGTGCGGGTCGCCGACGACGGGCACGGACTGCCGCCGCAGCCGCGACCGGAGACCACCGGGCTGCTCGCGATGGAGAACCGGGCGGCGACCATCGGCGCCACGCTTCACATCGATCCACGACCCGCGGGCCAGGGCACCGTCGTCCAGCTCGACGTTCCACTCGACCACAATGGAGGCTCCCCATGATCCGCGTTGTCATCGTCGACGACCATCCGGCGCTGCGGGCGGGCCTGCGCGCCGTCCTCGACGCCGAGCCGGGGATCGTCTTCGCCGGCGAGAGCACCGGCGAGGAGGAGCACATCTGGCCGCTCCTGAACCGCTCGCGTCCCGACTTCGTGCTCCTCGACTATCACCTGCCGCGGGGCGACGGTCTGCAGCTCTGTTACCGGATCAAGACCGACGTGCCGGCCCCGCGGGTCGTCCTGTTCACCGCCTATGCGAGCCCGACGCTCGCGCTGCCGGCGCTGCTCGCCCGCGCCGACGGCGTGCTGGACAAGGGCCTGGGCGCGCGCGAGCTGTTCGAGGCGATCCGGCGCGTCCACGGCGGGGAGCGGCTCGTGCCGCCGGTGTCCCGGACCGTCCTGGAGGAGGGCGTCGGCAAGCTCGACTCCGAGGAGCGCGCGATCGTCGGGATGCTGCTCGACGGCGCCTCCGACCGCGAGGTCGCCGACACGCTGCGGATCCAGCCGCGCGACGTGCGCCACAGCGTCCGGCGGATCCTCAGCACGCTCCGGCTGGAGGTGCCCGTCACCACGGCCGGATGAGCCGATCGCGCGGTTCAGGCGCTCGCCGCCCACAGGTCGGGATGTGCGTCCAGCCAGCGCTGCGCGTCGCTGCGACCCATCAGCACGAGCTCGTCGATGAAGTCGCGGTCGAACAGCAGGAAGCTGATGAGCTCTCCGTGCAGCGGGCTCTCGCCGCCGGCGAGCCGGTCGATGAGCGCGAGGTTCGCTCGCGTGAGCCCGCGCACGGACCGGTAGTTGCGGTCGAGGATCTCGGTCGCGACGCGGCCGATCGCGCCGGCGCGCTCCGGCGCGACGGCGATATGCGGCGGCGACGAACGGTCCTCCCGCAGCTGCCGGATGCGCGCGATCAGCGGATCGACCGCGACGGCGTGCAGGAGGGTCGCCGCCGTGTCCGCCACGGACGGCATCGGCCCGTCGTCGTCTGAGCGCCCGGAGCCGGTCTCCGGCGCCCCGGTCGCGATGAGGACCAGCCGTCCGGCGCCGAGGTCGACGGCCGGGCGGGCCGGATCGGCCAGGCGCGTGGCGCCGTCGACGAACCAGCCGCCCGCTGCGGGCTCGCCGAGCCGCACCGCCGGGAACAGGACCGGGATCGCCGACGCCGCGCGCAGGTGCGGCACATCGAGGCGTGTGCGGACGTACGCGATCGCGCCGTGGCCGGCGGGGACCGCGCGACCCTCCCAGAACGCGGTACAGCGTCCGCTGTAGGCGCCGGCGCACACGGCCGCGGCCGCGTGCACGCGGCCGTCCGCCGTGAGCTCGTGGAGGCGCTGCCAGTCCACCCAGTGCGCGAGCTGGCGTCCCAGCGGGGAGGGATCGAGCAGCGCGTTGAGCCGCCCCGCGCCGGGCGCGACGAGATCGCGCGCGTAGCGCAGCATCAGGCTCGGCGCCTGGACGAGGAGCGACCGGAACACGTTCGGCCGCACCACCTCGCGCCAGCGGGCGATGCCCTCGTTCGCTCGCTCCTCCGGGTCGAGGTGCGTGAGGCCGGCAAGCGTGACGGCGTTGATGGCGCCGACGCTCGCGCCCGTGAAGACCGCCGGCCACTCGCCGCGTGCCGCGAGAGCGGGCCCGAGCACCGCCATGGCTCCGGCCTCGTAGGCGCCGCGCGCGCCGCCCGCGGCCAGCACGACGCCGACACGGTCGCGAGCCGGCATCCGCCTACTTCACGTACCGCCGCATGAACGCGATCTGGCCGCGTTGGGCATGCGCGACGGCATCGCCGAACAGGCGGATGCGCGGATCCCCTCCCTCGCCGCGCGCCTGCACGGCCATCGCGACGGCGCCCTCGTGGTGGGGGAGCATCAGCGCCAGGAAACGCTGCTCGAACGCTGCGCCGTGCTCGCGAGACAGCCGGTCGACGTCCTCCCCGGCCGGCATGCCCGACATCCACGCCGAGTCCTCGGCCGTCGGCGGCGGCAGCTCGCCGCCGTACCAGCTGCGCCACCAGCGCCGCATGACGTCGAGCTCGGCCAGGTGCTCGCCGTGCA
>DASSUW010000500.1:0-14130 GCA_035706585.1 Solirubrobacteraceae bacterium
CGCGTGCCCGGGATCGCCGAAGGCGCCGAGGAGGACCTTCAAGAATTCAGCTCGGCGAGGACCCGCAACTGCTCGAGGCGGTCGTCGCGCGTCCACGCCATCGGGGCGACCATCAGCGTGCCCACGCCGGCGTCGCGGAACACGGCCAGCCGCTCGCGCACCACGTCGGGCGGCCCGCACAGCGAGACGGTGTCGATCAGCTCGCCCGGCAGCGCCGCCGCGGCCTCGTCCTTCTTGCCGTCCAGATACAGGTCCTGGACCTCGCGCGCGGCCTACTCGAAGCCGTAGCGTTGGACGAGCGCGTTGTAGAAGTTCTTGTCCCGCGAGCCCATGCCGCCGACGTACAGCGCGATGTAGTGGCGCATCGCGTCGCGTGCCGTGTCGGCGTCGTCCGTGACCATGGCGTTGACCATCGGGGCGATCTCGAAGTCGTCGAACCCCTTCGCACCGCCGGCGCGCGCGAACCCTTCCTCGAGCAGCGGCCGGAACTCGGCCACGTGCTCGGGCGAGAACAGCGTCGGGATCCAGCCGTCGGCGATCTCGGCCGCCAGCGCCGTGTTGCGAGGCCCGATCGCCGCCAGGTAGATCGGGATCCGCTCCTGCACCGGCGCGATCGTCAGCTTGAGCGCCTTCCCGGGGCCGTCCGGCAGCGGCAGCGTCAGCGTCTCCCCGTCGAACACCACGCGCTCGCGCCGCAACGCCATCCGCACGACCTCGACGTACTCGCGCGTGCGCTGGAGCTGGCGCCCGAAGCGCTGCCCGTGCCAGCCCTCGGCCACCTGCGGTCCGCTCGAGCCGATGCCCAGGATCATCCGGCCGCCCGAGAGCTGATCCAGCCTCGCCGCCGTCATCGCGGTCATCGCCGCCGACCGGCCGGGCATCTGGAAGATCCCGGAGCCGAGCCGGATCCGCGTGGTCGCCTGCGCGAGCCAGCCGAGGATCGTCGCCGCGTCGGACCCGTAGGCCTCCGCCGCCCACACCGAGTCGTAGCCGAGCCGCTCGGCCTCCTGGACGATCGCGAGCTGGTCCTCCGACGTGAGGCCGAGCCCCCAGTATCCGATCGCGACGCCGAGCTTCATGCGGCGCGCGAAACTATCAGCCGGGGGACCCGATGCGGTCCACCAGCCGCAGCAGGTGCAGCGGCGAGAACGGCTTCGTGAGGAACAGATCGGCGCCCGCGGACAGCGCGCCGCGCTCGGCCTGCGGGCCCGAGTCCCCGGTCAGCATCACGATCGTGGCGCCCGCCGTCGCCGGGTCCGAGCGCAGCCGCCGGCACGCCTCGATCCCGTTCACGCGCGGCATGTCGACGTCGAGGAACACGATCTGCGGCCGCAACTCGACCGCGCGCTCGACCGCCTCGGCGCCGTTGGAGGCCTCCTGCAGGCGGTAGCCCGACACGTCCTCGAGCGTCGTCGCGATCAGCTTGCGGATCATCGGATCGTCGTCGACGATCAGGATGGTCCGCGTCGTCACTCGTTTCCTGCCTGCAACTCGGCGAATCGCTCGTCCGGGATGCTGTCGAACGCGTCGATCACGCCGGGATCGAACTGCGTGCCGGCGTGGCTGCGGATCTCCTCGCGCGCGCGGGCGAAGCGCGTCCCGCGCCGGTAGGGCCGGTCGGTGGTCAGCGCGTCCAGGGCATCGGCGACCGCGAACACCCGCGCCGCCAGCGGGATGTCGTCGCCCTTGAGCCCGTCGGGATAGCCGGTCCCGTCCCAGCGCTCGTGGTGGTGGCGGACGACGAGCTTGCCCTCGCCGAGGAAGTCGACGTCGCGCAGGATCTCGGAGCCGATCACCGGGTGCTGGGCGATCAGTGAGAACTCGTCATCGCTCAGGGCGCCGGGTTTGAACAGGATCGCGTCCGGCACGCCGACCTTGCCGACGTCGTGAAGCAGGAAGCCGAACTCGATCTGCGGCAGCCGGTCGCTGTCCAGGCCGGCCGCGTGCGCGAGCGCGATCCCGTACGCGGTCACGCGCTCGGCGTGCTTGCCGGTGTAGGCGTCGCGCGCCTCGACCGCGTTCGACAGCGCGCGCACCGTCGCCTTGTAGGACTCGCGCAGCTCCTGGGCGCGCGTGCGCTCCTGCTTGAACACCTCGCGCAGGTCGGCGGCATAGCGCTCGAGCTGGTGTTGCCGTGCGGACGCCTGCTGCTCGGTGCGCTCCAAGCGCGCACGCAGCGTCGCGACGGTGTCTCCGTTGCCTGAAGCGGTCACCTCGATTGCACGTCCTGCCAACGCATGATCAAGCCTACTGAGAGCAGGAACGGGGTTGTGACCGTTTGCTTGCGCCTTCGGCTACAAGACCTCGCCCGGTCGCTGGAAGACGATTTCCGGCACCACGCAATTCGGGGATGTTCGCAGGATGAAACGGACGGCCTCGGCCACGTCCTCGGTGCGGATCATGTCCTCGGGCTTGACCTGCTCGCGGATGAACTCCGTCATCGGGGTGTCGACGAAGCCCGGACACAGCGCGACGCTCTTGATCCCGCTGCTGTTGAGCTCCTTGTTCATCGACTGCGTCCA
Organism: Solirubrobacteraceae bacterium; assembly: GCA_035706585.1. GTDB lineage: Bacteria > Actinomycetota > Thermoleophilia > Solirubrobacterales > Solirubrobacteraceae > DASSUW01. The sequence continues at coordinate 2,523 of DASSUW010000500.1, forward strand.
GCCGATCACGGCGGCCTTCGTGGCGGCGTAGACCGACAGCCAGCCGGCGCCGCCCTTGCCGGCGATCGACCCGAGGTTCACGACCAGCGCGTTGCGATGCTCGGCGCCCGCGGCGGCCAGCATCTCGGCGCACTCGCGGTAGAAGAGGATGATCGCCCTCAGGTTGAGGTCGAGCTGCATGTCCACGCGCTTGGTCTGGTGCTCGGCCACCGGCGCGCCGACGCCGACCCCGGCGCTGTTGACGAGCACGTCGAGCCGCCCGAACCGCTCGCGATGCGCGGCCACGACCCGCTGCACGTCCTCCTCGGCGGTCAGGTTGGCGGCGATCTCCTCGACCTCATAGCCCTTCCCGCGCAGCTGCGCGGCGGCGGCGGCGAGCTTGTCCGGCCGGCGGGCGGCGACGGTCAGCCCGTAGCCCTCCTGGCCCAGCAGGTCGGCGATCGCGAGGCCGATACCGCTCGAGGCCCCGGTCACGAGCGCGGCGCGTTCAGGCATGGGCTGGCGTCCTTTCGGTCATGGACCCGCTATCCAATCAGGGAATGCGCACGCCGCTCGCCGTCATCGCCGTCCTGTTCGTGCTCCTGCTCGGCGGCTGGATCGCGTTGCACGAGGACGAGACGCCCGCCGCGCCGGCCGCGAAGCCGGCGGCGCCGGTGGACGAGATCGCCCGCCGCGTCGAGTCGCTCCGCGACCTGCGCTTCGAGCAGCTGCCCGATCCGGTCACGGTGACGCCCGGGCAGGCGAAGGAGGAGGCGCTGGAGGACCTCGACCGCCGCTATCCCGTCCAGCGCCGCCGGGCGGACGAGGCGCTGTACAAGACGCTCGGCCTGATCGATCCCGACGCCGACCTGCGCGAGCTGACCGGCTCGCTGTTCGAGCAGGGCGTGGCCGGCTACTACGACTCGCGCGACGGGCGCCTGCGCGTGGTCGAGGGCGCGGGGACCGGGAACCGGGTGATCTCCGAGATCACGCTGGCCCACGAGCTCGACCACGCGCTCGAGGACCAGCAGTTCGAGTTCACCGAGCCGGCCACCAGCGACGATCGCGCCCTCGCCTACACGGCGCTGATCGAGGGATCGGCGACGGCGCTGATGGGCGACTACCTGCTGCGCTACTTCTCCAGCGACGAGGCGCTCGGCTCGCTGCTCGGGAGCGCGTTCCAGGACACCGGCGATCTCCCGCCATTCCTCGAGGCCCAGGTGCTGTTCCCGTACCTGGACGGCGAGACGTTCGTCGCCGACCTGCGGCGCCGCGCCGGCGACCGCTGGGATCTCGTCGACACGGCGTTCCGGCTGCGCGTGCCCGCGTCGACCGAGCAGGTGCTGCACCCGGACGCCTACTTCGACGCCGACGATCCCGAGCGCGTGCGCCTGCACGTCGGCGAGGCGCTCGGGGCCGGCTGGACGCGCGCCACGGCCGGCACCTGGGGTGAGCTGCAGACGCGCGAGCTGCTCGCGCTCGCGGGCGGCAACTCCAAGGAGGCCGCCGCGGGCTGGGGCGGCGACCGGTACGAGCTGTGGCAGTCCGGGGGGAAGAACGTGCTGGTCATGCGCTGGCGCTGGGACACGCCGAAGGACAAGGACGAGTTCGCCGACGCGCTGGTCGAGTGGGCGGGGAGCAAGCTCCCACCGGAGCGGTACACGATCGAGTACGGAGAGGACGCGGTGACGCTCGTGGTGGCCCCCGACCGCCGGACGGCCGCGCGCGTCATGGAGCTCGGGTGAACGGAGGCCTCGACCGGCGCGCCCTGGCGGTCCTGGGCGCGGGCCATCTGTGCGTGGACCTGTGCCAGGGCGCCGTGCCGGCGCTGCTGCCGTTCTTCGCCGCCGAGCGCGGCTACTCGTACGCGGCGCTGGGCGCACTGGTGCTGTTCTCGACGATCGGCTCGTCGATCGTCCAGCCGCTGTTCGGGCTGCTGTCGGACCGGATCGCGACGCCGTGGCTGATGCCCGGCGGCCTGGCGCTGGCGGGCACCGGCATCGCGCTGGCGGGCCCCGCGCCGTCGTACGGGCTGACCGCGGCGGCGGTGGTCGTCTCGGGGCTCGGCGTCGCGATGTTCCATCCGGAGGGCGCGAAGTTCGCCGGCCTGGCGTCGCTCGGACGGCGCGGGCGGGGGATGAGCCTGTTCTCGGTCGGCGGGAACGCCGGGTTCGCGCTCGGCCCGCTGCTCACGACGCCGCTCGTGCTCGTGTTCGGCCTGTCCGGGACGCTGGCGCTGCTCGTGTTCCCGCTGGCGGCGGCGTTCCTGCTCACGCGCGAGCTGCCGCGGCTGCGGCGGCTCGACGACGCGCCGGCCCTCGACGTCGCCGCGGGCGGCGACGACTGGGGCGCGTTCAGCCGCCTCGGCGGGTTGATCGCGCTGCGCTCGGGCATCTACTTCGGCCTGCAGGCGTTCATCCCGGCGTACTTCGTCGCCGAGCTGGCGCTGTCCAAGGCGGCGGGCAACGCGGCGCTGACGATCATGCTCGCCTGCGGCGCGCTCGGCACGCTGGTCGGCGGCGGGCTGGTCGATCGCTGGGGCGCGCGCGGCGTGCTCGTCGGGACGCAGGTGGCGCTGCTGCCGCTGCTCGTGCTGCTGCCGCTGGTCGGCGGGGCCGCGGCGACGGTCCTGCTCGGCGCGATCGGCTTCTTCGCCATCGCGAGCTTCTCGATCACGATCCTGATGGGCCAGGCCTACCTGCCGAGCCGCCGCGGGCTGGCGTCGGGCGTGACGCTCGGGCTGGCGATCGGGCTCGGCGGCGTGGCGGCCACGGCGCTCGGCGTGGTCGCCGACGCCTGGGGCCTGCACGCGGTGCTGTGGACCGTGGCGGTGCTCCCGCTGCCGTCGCTGCTGCTGGCGGTGAGCCTGCCGCCGATTGCGGGCACCACGGTCAGCAGTGAGCGAACGCCGGAAGTCGCCGCGGGTGACCGTCGAGATGGAATGCACGCTGCAGCGGCGCAGCGGTTCGCCGATCACCGGCCGCACCGTTGACCTCGGCCCGGGCGGCATGTGCGTCGCGACCACGCGGCCGCTGTCGCCGGACGAGGTGCTGACGTTCCAGCTCGGCCCGCAGATAAGCGGGCGGGCGCGCGTGCTGCGCCAGCAGGGCTGGGAGCGCTACGCGGTGCGGTTCGAGGCGCTCGGGGCGCCGGCTCGCGCGGAGCTCGACGGCCTCGTCGCGCCGCGCACGTAGTCGGCGGTCTCCTCGTCGGCCGGGAAGAACGCCTCGATCGCCAGCTCGGCGAGCGTGATGTCGACGGCCGTGCCGAACGTCGAGATCGTGCTCAGGAACCGCAGCTCGGCGCCGCCGGCGTCGAGCCGCAGCGGGACGGCGATACCGGGCTCGTGGGCGGGCAGCGTCGCCTCGCCGCCGGGATAGGCGTCCAGCTCGTCCCGCAGGGCGGCGAGGCGCTCGTCGCCGGTGACCGCCACCTGGCGGCGCAGGCGGTCGAGCAGGTGGGCGCGCCACTCCGGCAGGTTGCGGATGTGCGGCGCCATCCCCTCCGGGTGGAGCGTGATGCGCAGCGCGTTGGCGGGCGGCTCGAGCAGGTGGGGGGCGACCATGCTCGTGAGCAGCGCGACGCCGCCGTTGGCGCCGGCGAGATCCCACCAGCGGTCCACGACCACCGCCGGGTAGGGCTCGTGGCCCTTGAGGATGCGATCGAGCGCCTCGCGCACCGGCGCCATCTCCGGCGCGTCGATCGCCCGCTCGGCGTAGGCGGGCGCGAAGCCGGCGGCGAGCAGCATCTGGTTGCGGTCGCGCAGCGGGATGTCGAGCTGCTCGGACAGGTGCAGCACCATCTCGCGGCTCGGCCGCGAGCGGCCGGTCTCCAGGAAGCTCACATGGCGGGCCGACACGCCGGCCTCGAGCGCGAGGTCGAGCTGGCTGAGCCGGCGGCGCCGGCGCCAGTCGCGCAGCAGCGTGCCGGGGGAGGCCTCCGCGGTACTCACAGCATCAGCCTACCTACCTCACAGGTAATTGCCTCCATAACCTCGCGGTGGTTCGCTTCGCGGCATGACCGACATCACCACCGTGGTTCACAACTACATCGCCATGTGGAACGAGACGACGCCGGAGGACCGGCGCGCGCTCGTGGCCGACACGTTCGCCGACGGCGCCAGCTATCTCGACCCGCTGATGGAGGGCGCCGGACATACCGGCATCGACGCGATGGTCGCCGGCGCCCAGACGCAGTTCCCCGGCGCGCGCTTCGAGCTGTCCGCCGGGCCCGACCTCCACCATGACCGCGTCCGCTTCGCGTGGCGGCTCGTCAACGCGGCCGACGGCGCGCCGGTGGCCGCCGGGGTCGACTTCGCGACCGTCGCGGACGACGGCCGGCTGCGCGAGGTCACGGGGTTCCTGGAACCGGCTGCGTGACGGTCCCGAGGATCTGATCCTGCCTGCCGGGAGGCTCGGCCTCCCGGTAGGTGGCGATGTACTTCTCGAAGTCGAACCCGTCGAGGAACTTCTCGGCGGCGTCGTAGCCCGACTGGTACAGGGCCTGCACGCGATCTGGCGTGATCTCGAACTCGGTCGTGCCGACGCCGAGCGTCGGGATGGCGATCGTGCGCGCGAACGTCGCCTCGTCGAGGTACATGCGGTCGTGGGCGGCCATCATCGTCAGCGCCAGCCCCTTCGCGAAGTCGATCAGCGAGCCGTGCTGGATCGTGGCGTCGTCCTCATGCGCGAGCCGGTGGCCGAGCGGCTTGCGCGGCTCGGGCTCGACGAGCATGAGGCCGAACGTCGGCCAGCGTGGCTTCTGGTCCTTCGGACAGTCGAACAGCCAGACGGGGAAGTTGGACAGCATCCCGCCGTCGACGATCGTGTGCTCGTGCTCGGCCTCGTCGCCGCCGCGGACCTCGACGGGCTCGAAGAAGATCGGGATCGACATGCTCATCCGCACCGCGTCGGCGACCAGCATCGCGTCGGGCTCGATGCCCAGGTGCGGCGCGTCGTCGGGCAGGATCAGCATCCGCCGGTGCGTGACGTCGGACGCGATGACGCGCAGCTTGTGGCGGTACTTCGGGTCGCTGATGTCCTCGTTGACCAGGTCGCCGAACCGGGTCACGTGCTTGGCCTCGAGCAGCCCCGAGATCCAGTCGTGGAAGAACTTGCCCTCGTAGATCCCGAGGTCCTTCATCACGTTCAGCGGCCCGCCGAAGAACGGGATCCGCGAGATGCCGCCGACGTCCTTGAACCTCGTGAACGGCATGCGGAAGACGATGTCCTTGAGCTCGGGCGCGCTGTACCCCGCCGCCACGAGCGCGGCGGTGATCGCTCCCGCCGAGGTGCCGGCGACGTTGTTGGGCCTGAACCCACGGTCCTCGAGCGCGGCATACGCGCCACCGAGCCCGATGCCCTTCACGCCGCCGCCCTCGAACACGAGGTCCATGAGGTTCTGCTCGCCGGTCATCTGCCGACACTATCCGCAGCGCCGACCCGTCGGCTACCGTCAGGCTCGCGGGGCCGGTAGCTCAGCGGTCAGAGCAGCGGACTCATAATCCGTCGCGCGGTGGTTCGAATCCACCCCGGCCCATCGTCGCAGAGCCAAGTCGAGTCTTGCGCCCCGGCGGCGCGGCCGGCCTCGGCCGCTTCGGCCGCGTCCGGCCCGACGCCCTCTGACCGGTGAGCCGTCCTGCGCGACGTCCTAGCTTCCCGGCATGTCAGGCGGGCCGCCATATCCGTACACCGTTGTCTACGACGCTGATGCACTGCACGACTTCAACGAAGAGGTCAGGAGCCGAGCCGAACGGCTGGCGGTCGCGAACGCCGTCGACAAGCTGCGCCGACTCGGCGAACAACTCGTGCCGCCGCATATGAAGCCGCTGAAGGGCTATGGGGAGCTCCGAGAGTCGCGACCGCGGCAGGGACGTTCACCGACCCGGCCGCTCTATCGCCGCTTCGGCGATTCGTACGTGGTTCTCGCCATCGCCGTCAAGGACGACTTCGAGAAGAAGGCGTCGCGTGCTCAAGAACGGGCGAGACAGTACGACTAGAGGGTAGAAGCGTGATAACTAAAGCGTTATCATTGTGGATGCCTCAGGAGACGAGCGGATGACGAAGCGGGACCTCGACGAACTGAAGACATTTGGTGCCGTGGTGGCCGACGAGCAGAACCACGATCCGGGGTTCCGCGCCGAGTGGCAGCGACTCACGCTCGCCCGCGAGGTCGCGGCTCACATCATCCGATATCGAGCTGAGAAAGGGCTGTCGCAGCGGGCGCTCGCCGCGCAGCTCGGCGTGAGCCAACCGCGCATCGTGGCGCTGGAGTCCGGCGAGCAGAACCCCTCCGTCGACACGTTGATCGATCTGTCTCGGGCGACCGGGCTCGAGTTCGCCTTCGATGTGGCTCCTGCGAACCGGAAGGCGAAGCTCGTCACGAAAGGCGTCCGCGAGCGCCATTCGGCTGTGGTCCACGACGACGTCTCTGTGGTCGCTGCCGCCGGCTGAGCGCGAATCGGCCGCGCGCATCCACGACCAGGATTCCCGGAGCGATAGAGACACGGCCACCGATCCCTGCGGAGGTGCTTGGCCGCGCGGCACCGGTGCCGCGAACGGCGCGGCGCGGTGGGACAATCTCAGCGGTGTTCCGGCGCCGCCATCCCGACCTGGACGACGTGACCGTGGTGATCCTCGACGACGAGGAGCCGGCGGTCGCGGAGATCGGGGGTGGCGAGCTCGCGCAGCTGCGGCGGATCGCCGCCGAGGCGGTGATCCTGCAGGACGAGGCGGAGGAGCTGCTGCGCGGCGTGCGGGCGCGGGAGCCGCTGGCGCAGCTGGCGCCGCGAGGTGGGCGCCTGGCGAGCCGGTTCGTCGCGCTCGCGCAGGCGCTGCCGGTCTCAGCCGACCCGGCGGTGCGGCGCTACGGGACGCGGCTGCGCGAGGTCCTGGACCACCACGCGCTGATGATGTCGACGTCCCTGGAGCTGCTGGCCGTCGCGTGGCGGTCGGAGCGGCTGGAGGACGAGATCGACCGGATCGCCGGGCTCGGCAGGCCGGCCGAGTGGCTCGAGGACATCCGGGCCGCGCTGTTGCTCGAGCCCGATTCGGAGGCGCACGCCGGGTACTTCGCGTAGCGCGGCGCGCGCGCCGCCTACGGTGGGAATCGAACATCGGCCGCACGCGCTGGAGCACGTCTGGGTAGGCCCTCCTCATGGCCCAGGTGAAGAAGAAGGCAGCCGTCACCGTGTGGCGGCCGCGCGACGAGGTCCAGTCGCGGTGGACCTCGTACGCGTCCGACAACGCTGCGGACGGCACCGTCTCGTTCGCCGACGCGCCCGGCGGCAACGGCACCGAGGTCTACCTCGAGGTCGAGCAGAACTCGATCGTCGGCGCCGCGCTGAAGACGATCGGCGAGGAGCCCTACCAGCGGGCCAAGGACTCGCTGCACCGCTTCAAGCAGATCGTCGAGACCGGCGAGATCATCCGCTCGGAGGCCAGCCCGGAGGGCGAGACCCACAAGCGGATCCTCCCGCGCCAGCGTCCCGCCCAGCCGCTCGAGCACGCGGAGGCCTGAGCCATGCGCGCCACCGTCTGGTCAGGACGCAACACCGTCCAGGTCGAGAACGTCCCCGACCCCACGATCCTCAACTCGCACGACGCGATCGTGCGCATCACGTCGAGCGCCATCTGCGGCTCCGACCTGCACCTCTACGACGGCTATGTGCCGACCATGAAGAAGGGCGACATCCTCGGCCACGAGTTCATGGGCGAAGTCGTGGAGGTCGGCCCGTCGGTCAGCAAGCTCAAGACCGGCGACCGCGTCGTGGTCCCGTTCCCGATCGCCTGCGGCGAGTGCGACCAGTGCCGCCGCGACAACTACTCGCTGTGCGAGAACTCGAACCCGAACCGGTATCTCGCCGAGAAGCTGTTCGGCCACGCGACCGCGGGCATCTTCGGCTACTCGCATCTCACCGGCGGCTACGCCGGCGGCCAGGCCGAGTACGCGCGCGTCCCGTTCGCCGATGTCGGCCCGTTCAAGATCGAGGAGGAGCTCGCCGACGAGCAGGTGCTGTTCCTGTCGGACATCTTCCCGACCGGCTTCATGGGCGCCGAGTACGCCGAGCCGGCGCCCGACAAGGTGATCGCCGTGTTCGGCGCCGGGCCCGTCGGCCAGTTCGCCGTCGCCAGCGCGCGCCTGCTGGGCGCCGAGCGCGTGATCGCGATCGATCCCGAGGAGTACCGGCTCGCCATGGCGCGCGACGGCGCGGGTGCCACCGAGACGATCAACTCCGGCGAGAACCCGGACGTCGTCGAGCAGCTCAAGGAGCTCACCGGCGGCCGCGGCCCCGACGCCGTGATCGACGCCGTCGGGCTGGAGGCGACCCACGGCCACGCGGCCATCCAGGCCTACGACCGTGCCAAGCAGGCCGCACGGCTGGAGACCGACCGCGGGCACGCGTTGCGCGACGCGATCCTCGCCTGCCGCCCGGGCGGCATCGTCTCCGTGATGGGCGTCTATGGCGGCACCGTCGACAAGTTCCCGCTCGGTGCGCTGATGAACAAGGGCCTCACGCTGCGGACCGGGCAGTGCCACGTGCACCGCTACCTCGAGCGGCTCTACGGCCACATCGTCAACGGCGACATCGACCCGAGCTTCATCATCACCCACACGCTCGACCTCGACCGGGCGTCCGACGGCTACGAGACGTTCAAGCACAAGCAGGACGACTGCGTGAAGGTCGTCCTCAAGCCCTGATCCGCGAGATCGCGAGCAGCACGGCGGCATCCGGGCCCGGGTTGCGCAGCGCGCGCAGCGGTAGCCCCGTGAGCCACAGGATGTCGCCCTGCCTGAAGCGTGCCAGCGCCCCGCCCCGGCACTCGAGGTCGACCTCGCCGGCCTGTACGACGACGAGCGCGTCGAACCACTCGGCCGGGTCGTAGGCGCGCTCGGACCCGGCCGCGACCGTCACGGTGCGGCGCTCGAAGCTCATCGGCCCTATGACGACGGGGGGTCCGAAAACTCATCGCGTAACCTGTCGCGCGTGGCCACGCACCCCGACACGATCAGACCGGAGCTCGATCTCGAGTCCTACCGCCGCGAGCTCACCGGCTACTGCTACCGCATGCTCGGCTCGGGGTTCGACGCCGAGGACGCAGTCCAGGAGACGATGGTGCGGGCGTGGAAGAGCGCCGACCGCCTGCAGGACCGCGCGGCGCTGAAGTCGTGGCTGTACCGGATCGCCACCAACGTCTGCTACGACATGCTGCAGGGCTCGCAGAGGCGCGCGCGGCCGATGGACATGGGCCCCGCGTCGACCGCCGAATCGGCCCTCGATCCCGGCCTGCCGGCGGAGGCATGGGTCCAGCCGGTCGCGGACGCGAACCTCGATCCGGCCGAGCTCGCCGCCTCCAAGGAGACGCTGCGGCTGGCGTTCGTCGCCGCCCTCCAGCATCTGCCCGCCCGCCAGCGCGTGGTCCTGATCCTGCGCGAGGTGCTGCGCTGGCAGGCCACCGAGGTCGCCGAGCTGCTCGACACGAGCGTCGCGTCGGTCAACAGCGCGCTCCAGCGCGCCCGCGCGACGATGGACGAGCTCGAGCTCGAGCTCGACGCCGGCGGCCCAGCGCGCGTCGACGAGGCCGGCCAGCAGGAGCTGCTCACCCGGTACGTCGACGCGTTCGAGCGCTACGACGTCGCCCGGCTCGTCACGCTGCTCAAGGACGACGTCGTGTTCAACATGCCGCCGTTCGAGCTGTGGCTGCAGGGACCGGACGACGTCGCGAAGTGGATGCTCGGGCCCGGCATCGCCTGCAAGGACGCCAAGCTGCTCACCACGCGGGCCAACGGCTGCCCCGCGGTCGCGATCTACAAGCCGGACGAGGACGGCGTCTGGCGGCCGTTCAATCTCGCCGTCCTCGAGATCGAGGGCGGCGAGATCACCCTCATCACGAACTTCCTCGACCCCGAGCTGTTCCCGGCGTTCGGGCTCCCGACCGAGCTCACGGACTCGTCGTCGGCAGCGTGAAGACGACGGTCTTCGCGGACGTGCCGGTCCGCAGCGGGTCGGTCGCCGCGATCGGCTGCTTGAACTCGACGGTCAGCAGGTCGTTGCTGATCGGCGCCGTGTAGCTCTGCAGCGCGAGCGGCGCGGGGCCGAGCGCGCGGGCGGGAGCGATGCCGCCCGTAGAGGTCCGACAGGAACCCGAGGATCGCGTCCTCGCCGGCGATCGAACGTGCTGGCGCCTGCCTTCTGCGTCGCCGTGGACGTGCTCTCGGGCGAGGTGCTACCAGCGCGCGTCAGGCGCCGGCGTTGAGAAACGTCAACGCTTCTTGTACGGATCGACGTACACGTCGTCGATCGTCCACTCGCCGCTGGCGTCGACCGCGGTGAAGCGGAACGCGGCGCGCTGGTCGCCGGTGAGCGCGAGCAGGTTCGCGACGACCGGCATGACGGCGGTCGGGGCCCAGCTCGAGCCGGCCGCGAGAACGCCGACCGGCAGCTCCTGCCAGCCGCCCAGCGGGCCGCGGAACACGACCGACACTGCGAGCGCCGACGTCGGCGACCCGGTGTTGCGCGCGAACAGGCGGAGCGTCGGGTGCTCGACGCCGATGCACATCGACGCGGTCGTCGCCGACGCACCGGCGGGCAGCGCCAGCGAGTGCTCGCCGTCGAGATGCACGTTGTTGCCGTCCACGACCGTCGCGCCGCCGGCCAGCGTCCATCCTGTGCCGCCGCCCTCGAGTCCGCCGTCCGGAGCGGGCACGTACCACGCGGGATCGAGCCACGGAAGGAACGTCTGGGCGGACGGCTGCTCGGGGCAGCCGGCGGCCCGCGCTCCGGACGGGAAGACGAGAGCGAGGGCGGCGAGCGCGAGGACTCCGGCTGGGCCGATGCGCCGGAAGAGGGCGACCATCGACGTGCTGGTTCCCGCTCCGGACCTGTTCGTAGCTCGAACATGTGTCCAGTGCCCGTGCCGCCCCGCCGGACGACGATACTTCGCCGGTGGTCTCCGCCGACGCACTCCTGCTCGAGCGCGATGTGGCCGGGCGGCGGCTCTCAGCGCGCGAGCGCCGGGTCGAGGGCGTCTCGGCCGCGCTGTTCGCCGTCGTCGCTCTCGCGATGCTCACCGCGGCCGACGGCTGGGACGAGCCGCTGTCGGCGCTGCTGCTGACGCTGACCTACGCGCTCGTGGACCGGGTGAGCTTCCATCTCGGTCCCGGCGAGGTCCCGCCGACGCAGCTCGTGTTCGTCCCGATGCTGTTCCTGCTCCCGCCGGAGGCGGTACCGGCGCTCGTCGCCGCGGCCGTGCTCCTCGGCGCGGTCCCGGACATCGTGCTGCGGCGCGCGCATCCCGAGCGGCTGCTGCTCGCGCTCGGCAGCAGCTGGTACGCGGTGGGTCCGGCCGCCGTCTTCGCGCTCGCCGACCCCGGGTCGCCGAGCTGGGAGGACGTCGACGTCTACGCGCTCGCGCTGGTCGCGCAGTTCGCCGTCGACTTCACGGCGTCGACGGTCCGCGAGCGGCTCGGCTCGGACATCGCCGTCCGCGACATGGTGCCGGTGCTCGGGGTCGTCTATCTCGTCGACGCGATGCTGTCGCCGATCGGCTTCATGGCCGTGCTGGCCAGCGAGAGCTACTCGTACGCGTATCTACTGGCCGTGCCGCCGGGCGGGCTGCTCGCGCTGATC
>DASSUW010000501.1:0-18444 GCA_035706585.1 Solirubrobacteraceae bacterium
CAGCCGCAGTACTCGATGCTGTGGCGCTCGCCCGAGGCCGAGGTGATCCCGCTGTGCGAGCGCAACGGCATCTCGCAGATCGTGTGGTCGCCGCTCGCCCAGGGCGTGCTGACCGGCAAGTACCGGCCCGGCGAGCAGCCGCCGCCCGACTCGCGCGCGACGTCGAAGTCGATGAACCGCTTCATCAAGGACTGGCTCGAGGACGACATCCTTGCCGCCGTCCAGCGCCTGCGGCCGATCGCGGACGAGGCCGGCCTCAGCATGTCCCAGCTCGCGCTGGCCTGGATCCTGCGCCAGCCCAACGTCGCGTCGGCGATCATCGGCGCCAGCCGGCCCGAGCAGGTCCACGACAACGCCGCCGCAGCCGGAGTCGAGCTGTCCGACGACACGCTGGCGGCGATCGACGCCGCGGTGGGAGCGGTCGCCGTTCGCTAGAAGAGGGGCGGGGTCGTCAGCAGCGGTTCGATCCGCCAGCCGCCGTCCGGCGTGGCGCTGGCGTGCCACAGCTCGTCGAACCCCTCCTCCGGGGTCGGGCGCTGGAACGCCCGGGCGGTCGCGGCCTTGCGTCCGGGCGGGATCTCCGCACGCGCGAACGCCTCGCCCGCCGCCGCCTCCACGAGGTAGCCGACCACCTTGAAGCCGGCCGCACGCGCCGGCTCGATGTAGCGACGGCGGTCGGCAGGCGTCGGGTTGGTGTTGTCGACCACGAACGGGCGCCGCCCGTCCAGGCACGCGCGGACGAGCTCGGCCTCGCGGCCGCGGCTGCGCAGCACGTCCAGGCTCACGTGCTCGTGCGTGCCCAGGAAGCGGTGCCGGCAGAGCGTCGATTTCCCGCTGCCCTGCACGCCGCAGAGGATCACGGCCTCCATGGCCAAGAGTGTGGCGAGCCGTACCTCACGATACCCCCAGGGGGTTTAGTCTGCCGCGCCATGACGCAGAAGACGCTCCACTTCCTCCGCCACTACCTCGAGATGGTCGTCGCGATGTTCGCCGGCATGTTCGTGCTCGGCGGCGGCGCCGTCCTGATCCTCGGTCTCGACAGCAACCGCCTGTTCGACGATGCCCCCGCGCTCGGCCTCACCGGCATGGCCGTCACGATGACCGTCCCGATGGTCGCCTGGATGCGCCACCGCGGCCACGGCTGGGGCGCGTCGTGGGAGATGACCGCGTCGATGCTCGTGCCGACGTTCGCAGCGATCGCCCTGCTGTGGGTGGGCGTGCTCGACAGCGGGCACACGGCCATGGGCATCCAGCACGTGATCATGTTCCCGGCGATGCTCGCCGTGATGCTGCTGCGACTGGACGAGTACACGGGTCACGCGGCGCACGCGTCCTAGGGGGATCCCCGATGCGGGGAGGTACGTGCGCACGCAACGATCGCCGCCATGACCTCCCCCAACTCCCTCCTCAGAGCGTTCGTGGCGGCCGCCCTCGCGGCCGTCGCGGCGCTGGCCGCGCTCGCCTCCCCGGCGTCGGCCACCTCCTCGAAGGTCACCGAGTACACGCTGCCGGCGGAGTTCGCGCTCCCCAATGATCTCGTGACCGGGCCGGACGGCGCCGTCTGGGTGACCGACTCGAGCCTCGGGCGGATCTGGCGTATCAGCACGAAGGGCAAGATCCGCTCCTACGACCTGGGGCAGATGCCGAGCGGCATCACCACCGCCGGCGGCTCGATGTGGGTCGCCGACGCCGGTGGCGACGCGATCCACCGCGTCGAGACCGACGGCACGTCGACGACGTATCCGCTGCGCGACGGCGCGTTCCCCGTCGACATCGTCGAGGGCGCCGACGGCGCCCTGTGGTTCAGCGAGGGCCGCAGCGCCACGGTCGGCCGCATCACGACCGCCGGCGAGATCACCGAGTACCCGCTCCCCTCCGGCGGGGACGCATGGGCCGCGGACATCGCCGCCGGGCCCGACGGCGCCGTCTACGTGAGCGAGATCACCGGCAAGGTCGCCCGCGTGACGATGGCCGGCGACGCCACCGAGTACGCGCTGCCCGGGCAGGACGCGCTCCCGGGTCCGATCGTCGCGGGCCCCGACGGCGCGCTGTACGTCTCGGACCGCAACAACAACACGATCAACCGCATGACCACGACGGGCGCGTTCACCGACGCGTTCACCGTTCCGCGCGAGAACGCCGACCCGCTGGCGATGGTGCTCGGCCCCGACGGCGCGCTGTACATCTCCGAGCACATGACCGGCGTCATCTCCCGGATGACCCTCGACGGCACGTTCACGAAGGTCGCCAAGCTGCGCGGCGAGTTCCCGACGCCGGACGCGCTCATCGTCGGCCCGGACGCGGCGCTGTGGATCAACCAGGGCAACTGGGGGAAGGTCACGCGGCTCGACGCCGGGCTCGACTTCCCGGTCACGGCCGCGGCCACGTCGTTCACGGCCAGGGTGGGCCGCTGCGCCACGCACACGGTCGCGACGTTCACGGACGCCGACCCGGCGGCCCGCGCGCGCGACTACGTCGTCACGATCAGCTGGGGCGACGGCTCGCGGTCCGAGGGCCGCGTCAGCCGCACGGCCGACGGTTCCTTCGCCGTCCGCGGCCGCCACACCTACGCCAAGCCGGGCACCCGCAAGGTGACCGTCCGCATCACCGACGGCGTCGGCAAGGGCGTCGACGCCAAGGTCGTCAGCACGGCCGTGGTGAGCAGGTAGGCGCTACTCGCCGATGTCCTCGTCCCAGATCTCGGGGTGGCGCGCAATGAAGTCCTGGAGCAGGTCGACGCACTCCTGCGAGTCGAGGTCGATCACCTCGACGCCGCACTCGCGGAGCCAATCGATCCCGCCCTGGAACGTGCGCGACTCCCCGACCACGACCGTCCCGATGCCGAACTGGCGGATCAGCCCGCTGCAGTACCAGCACGGCGCGAGCGTGGTGGCGATGGTGACGTCGCGATAGGAGCGGCGGCGGCCCGTGTTCCGGAAGGCCTCGGTCTCTCCATGAGCTGACGGGTCGCCGCGCTGCACCCGCTGGTTGTGGCCCTTGCCGAGGAGCTCGCCGGCGGCGTCGAACAGGGCTCCCCCGATCGGGATCCCGCCCTCGTCAGCGCCGGCCCGCGCCTCGGCGACGGCCACCTCCAGCATCGCCCGATGGTCGGCCATGGCGCGCGATCGTACTAGGCTCAACGCCCCGTGCCGACCGTCGAGGGCCTGACGTTCTTCTACGCGCTCCACGCGCTCCCGCCCGGCCGGCTGCCGTTCCGGCGCTGGCGCTGGGAGCTGTGGCACGGAGCGACGCTCGTCGCCGCCGGATGGCGGCTCTCGCGGCCGCAGGCGGGCCGCGCGCTGCGGCTCAGCGCCGCCGAGTTCGGGCATCGCCTGTTCGGTCTCCCGACGCCGCCGCGCGAGCACGCGGCCGCGCACGGCGACCTGCGCCCGGGCAGCGCCGAACGGCTGGCGATCGGGCCGATCACCTGCATGCTCGTGCCGCGGGCCTTGGAGCTGCCCGCACCGGCGGCAAGCCGGCCCTAAGCCGGCGGCAAGTGCCCTGCAACACCGCGACAACCCGGAATGCCGAGGGTTGCGACCATGAAGTCGTTCGCACCCCCTCCTTCCTCCACGAGGATCGTCCGCCCCGTCGCGCACCAGCTCCCTCGGCCCCAGTCCGCGAGCACGATGCGCTCGACCGTCCTGATGTCGTTGCTGCTCTCGCCCGACGGCGGCGTGCCGACGCACCGCCACGGCCAGGGCTCTCCGCGCCCGCGCAGCTGACGTGTCCGGCGTCATGGATGACCCGCAGCCCCTCCGCACGATCGTCGCCGACGACGACCCGCTCGTCCGGCGCCTGATCCGCGACACCCTCCAGCTCGACGGCGTGACGGTGATCGCCGAGGCGTCGACCGGCCGCGAGGCGGTCGAGCTCGCGCTCTTCTACCGCCCCGACGTCGTCGTGATGGACTACATGATGCCCGAGATGGACGGCATCGAGGCGACCCGCCGGCTCTACGAGCAGGCGCCCGACGTGCGCGTCGTCATGCTCACCGGCGCGGGCGACGAGAGCCTCGGCCTGCGCGGCCTGCGGGCCGGCGCGGCCGGATTTCTGTCCAAGGACATGGAGCTCGCATCGCTCGCCCGCGCCCTGCGCGGCGCCCTCGAGGGCGAGGCCGCGATCTCGCGCCGGCTGGCGATGAGCCTCGTACAGCACTACCGCAGCGCGCCGAACGCCGGCATGGGCCTGCGCCCGGTGCGCTCGAAGCTCACCGACCGCGAGTGGGAGGTCCTGGACCTGCTCTCCGGCGGCGCCTCGACCGAGGACATCGCGCGCGTGCTCGTCCTGTCGACCGAGACGGTCCGCTCGCATCTCAAGAACCTCTACCGCAAGCTCGAGGTGCGCACGCGCGAGGACGCGGTCGAGGCCGCCGCCAAGCTGCGCGAGCTCGGGGCGATCGCCGCGTAGCGCCTACGTCAGGCCGGCGTCGTGCGCCAGCAGCGCGATCTGGACGCGGTTGTCCAGCTCGAGCTTCTGCAGCAGCCGCGAGACGTGGGCCTTGACCGTCGCGACGCTCATGTACAGCTCGGCGGCGATCTCGGCGTTCGACTTGCCTTCGCCGATCGCGACCGCGACCTCGCGCTCGCGGTCGGTCAGGCGGTCCAGCAGCTCGCCGGCGCGCGTGCGCCGCGCGCCCAGCCCGTCGTCGGCGACGTGCTCGATCAGCCGGCGCGTGACGGCCGGCGAGAGCATCGCCTCGCCCGCGGCGACGAGCCGGATCGCGCGCAGGATGTCGGGCGGCGGCGTGTCCTTGAGCAGGAAGCCCGCCGCGCCCGCCCGCAGCGCGCGGAGGACGTCGTCGTCGGCGTCGAACGTGGTCAGCACGATGATCTGCGGCGCGCGCTCGCGGCGGCGCAGCGCCTCGGTCGCGGCGAGGCCGTCCATGCCGGGCATCCGGATGTCCATCAGCACGACGTCGGGCGCGTAGGCGTCGACGGCAGACGCGACCTGCGTGCCGTCGGACGCCTCGGCCACGACGCGGACGTCATCGCTGCCGGCGAGCATCAGCGCGAGCCCGGCGCGCACGAGCGCGTCGTCGTCGACGATCAGGACGCGGATCACGCCGGCCACGGCAGCCACGCCCACAGCCGGTGATCGCCCGCCTCCGTGCGGCCGTGCTCGAGCCTGCCGCCGGCCAGGCTCGCCCGCTCGGCCAGGCCGACGATCCCCGTCCCGGTGCCGGGGATGTCGGCGGCGACGACGGCGCCGACCGGCAGGCGGTTGCGGACCACGATCGTCAGCCCGTCGCCCGGCGTCCCGGCCAGGCGCACGCCGACCGCGGCGCCGCGCGCGTGCTTGCGCGCGTTCGTCAGGCCCTCCTGGACGATCCGGTACGCGGTGCGGCCGAGGGCGTCGGGGAGCTCGGCGCTCAGCTCCCAGTCGTAGGCGACCGCCATGCCCGCCGCCCGCGACTCCTCGATCAGCCCCGGCAGGTCGGCGAACGTCGGCTGGGGGCGCTCCGGCGCGTCGCCGTCCGGCCGGTCGCGCAGCACGCCGATCACCGCCCGCAGATCCTCGAGCGCCTGGTGCGCGCTGGAGCGGATCACGCCGGCCGCGCGCGCGACCTCGTCGGGCGGCGCGTCGGGCCGGAACTCGAGCGCGCCCGCGTGCAGGCTCAGCAGTGAGATCCGGTGGGCGAGCACGTCGTGCATCTCGCGCGCGATCCGGGCGCGCTCCTGCTGGCGGGCCTGCTCGACCCGTAACTGCTGCTCGGTCTCGGCGCGGCGGGCGCGTTCGCGCAACGAGAACACGAGCTGGCGCCGCGCGCGGACGAACATCCCCCATGCGACCACACCGCCGATGAACAGGATGCCGACGATCGCGTTGAGGACCCACTGCTCGTCGCCGGGGAAGATCAGCAGGTTCACCGGCAGCGTGACCAGCGCGAGCGCGACCACCGGCGCGAGCTGCCGGAACGGCCGGTGCACCGCGAGCGTGAACAGCGCCACCGTCGCCGGGCCGGCGGCGGCCGACGAGACGACCGACACGAGCGTGAGCGTGAGCGCGAGGCCGAACGGATGGCGCCGCCGCGTCCACACGGCGAGGCACGCGACGGACCCGGCGGCGAGGTCCCAGATCACGAACCAGTCCGGGTAGTCGTGCGTGTCGTGAGCGGCGGCGAACGCGATCGCCCCGATGACCAGCGCGGCGATCAGGCACCACACGTCCACGATCCAGTCGCGCGTCGTGCGCCTGGTCCCGGCGTGCTCGGGCACGAGCACGGACGGGAGCAGACGCGGGTACTCGAGCTCGGGCTCCATCGCCGCCAAGCGTAGGGCCGGTCGCGCACGCTCGGTACCGACCGAGGTCGATGGTGCGATCGACCTTGGTCGGTACGGCATCGCCCTTCGGCGGATGGACGGTCCGCGCCGCCGCGACGATGCTGGCGGCATGATCGCCGTCGATCACCTCACCAAGCGCTATGGCTCCCAGCTCGCCGTGGACGACATCTCGTTCCGGTGCGAGCCGGGCACCGTCACCGGCTTTCTCGGACCAAACGGCGCCGGCAAGTCCACCACGCTGCGGATGATCTGCGGCCTCACGCCGCCGACCGCGGGCGCGGCCACGGTCCTCGACCGGCCGTACCGCAAGCTCGACAACCCGGGCCGCCGCGTCGGCGTGCTGCTCGACGCGTCCGCTCAGCACTCCGGCCGCACCGGCCGGGAGGTGCTCGCCGTGTCCGCCGCGGTGCTCGGCGTCCCGCCCGCGCGGGTCGGCGAGCTGCTCGAGCGCGTCGGGCTCTCCAGGGCGGCGGCGCGCAAGCGCGTCGGCGCGTACTCGCTCGGGATGCGCCAGCGACTGGGCATCGCCCACGCTCTGCTCGGCGATCCCGGCGTGCTGATCCTCGACGAGCCGGCCAACGGGCTCGATCCCGAGGGCATCTACTGGATGCGCGGCCTGCTGCGCGACTTCGCCGACCGCGCGGGGACCGTGCTGCTCTCCTCGCACCTGCTCGGCGAGGTCGAGGCGCTGGCCGACCAGATCGTGATGATCTCGGGCGGGCGCATCATCGCCCACGGGCCGAAGCACGAGCTGCTGGCCGCGTCCGGCGTGATCGTGCGGGCGCTGGACCCGGTCGCGCTGCACGAGGCGCTCGCCGCCGCCGAGCTCACCGCCACCCCGGGCGCCGACGGCGCGCTGCTCGTCGAGGCCGAGGCGGAGGCCGTCGGCCGCGTCGCGGCCCGCGCCGGGCTCGTCCTGCTCGAGCTGCGCCCCGCCGACACCGGCGGCCTCGAGCAGCTGTTCCTGTCCCTGACTCGCGAGGAGGCGCTCGTCGCATGACCGCCGTCGCACACCCCATCCCCCGGCCGTCGCTCGCACGGCTGTCGCGGATCGAGCTGCGCAAGATGGCCGACACGCGCGCCGGCTCGTGGCTGCTGGCCGCGATTGGGCTGATGGCCGTGGCGATCGTGACCATCACCGTGGTCGCCGGCAATGCCGACGACCGGGACCTCACGTCGCTGTTCCAGGGCGCGCTGTGGGTCGTCTCGATCCTGCTCCCGGTCCTCGGCATCCTGGCCGTGACGAGCGAGTGGTCGCAACGGACCGGCCTGACCACGTTCGCGCTCGTGCCCGAGCGCGAACGCGTCATCGGCGCGAAGGTCGTCGCCGCGGTCGCCCTCGGACTCGGTGCCGTCGCGGCCTGCCTGCTCGCCGCGACGATCGGCAACCTGATCGCCGTCGGCAGCTGGGACCTGAGCGGGTCGCTGCTCGGCAACGCCGCGGTGTTCGAGGTCGCGGGCATGCTCGGCGGCGTCGCGTTCGGCCTCGTGTTCATGAACTCGGCGCTGGCGATCGTCCTCTACTACCTGCTCCCGACCGTGTGGACGATCCTCGGCGAGACGATCCACGCGCTCGACAAGCCGGCCGACTGGCTCGACACGAGCCGGACGCTGCAGCCGCTGGTCGACGACCAGATGAGCGGGCAGGCGTGGGCCCAGCTCGGCACGTCGCTCGCGGTCTGGCTCGGGCTCGTGTTGCTTATCGGACTGTGGCGCCTGCGGCGTACAGAGCTCAAGTAGAGTCGCGACGTCCGTTCTGGGGAGGAGAGCCATGGTCGCCATCCGCGCCCTCGTCGCGCTAATCGCAGCCCTGTTCGTCGCGTCCGCCGCGCCGGCGTGGGCGCACGGAGACCGTGAGGCCCACCACAGCCTGCGGGAGGCGGTGACGGATCAGAACTTCTACTTCGTGATGGCGGACCGGTTCGAGAACGGAGACAACCGCAATGACCTCGGCGACACAAGCGAGGGGCCATCCGGGTTCGACCCGACCGGCCGCGGCTGGTACCACGGCGGCGACCTGAAGGGGCTGCGCGACCGGCTGCCGTACATCAAGCGCCTCGGGACCACGGCGATCTGGTTGACGCCGAGCTTCAAGAACAAGGCGGTCCAGCCGCAGGACAACTCGGCCGGCTACCACGGCTACTGGATCACCGACTTCATGCAGATCGACCCGCACCTCGGGTCCAACGACGATCTGGCGGCGCTGGTCGCCGCCGCCCACCGGCTGGGCATGAAGGTCTACTTCGACATCATCACCAATCACACCGCCGACGTCATCGGCTACGCCGAGGGCCGCCGCATGCCGTACGTGTCCAAGGACGCCGCGCCATACCGGACGGCCGCGGGTACGGTGTTCGACGATCGCGACTTCGCCGGCACGGGCCGCTTCCCGGCGCTCGACCCGGCGGTCAGCTTCCCCTACACGCCGACGGTCGCGGCCGGCGAGCCGACGAAGAACCCGGCCTGGCTCAACGACGTGACGCTGTACCACAACCGCGGCGACACGACGTTCACCGGCGAGAACTCGCAGTACGGCGACTTCTTCGGGCTCGACGACCTGTTCACCGAGAACCCGCGCGTCGTGAACGGGATGATCGACATCTACAAGTTCTGGATCCGGAAGTTCCGCGTCGACGGCTTCCGGATGGACACGATGAAGCACGTCGACGACGCGTTCTGGCAGCGGTTCGCGCCGGAGATCGAGCGCTACGCCCGCTCGCAGGGGATCCGCGACTTCTACATGTTCGGCGAGGTCGCCGAGGACTTCGACGTCGGGATCACGTCGCACTACCCGATCCACGACGACGTGCAGGGCGTCCTGGACTTCCTGTTCCAGATGTCGGCGGTCGACTTCGCCGCCAAGTCGCTGCCGACCGACGCGCTGCGCGACTTCTTCCTCAAGGACGACTGGTACACCGACGGCGACTCGAACGTCTACAACCTGCCGACGTTCCTGGGCAACCACGACCGCGGGCGGATCGGCATGTTCATCCGCAACGCCAACACGGGCGCGGACGACGACGAGGTCCTCAGGCGCGACCGGCTCGCCCACGCTCTCATGTACTTCTCGCGCGGCAACCCGGTCGTCTACTACGGCGACGAGCAGGGCTTCGTCGGCGACGGAGGCGACCAGCTCGCGCGCCAGGACATGTTCCCCAGCCAGGTGCCCGAGTACAACGACGACGACCTGATCGGCACCGACGCGACGACGGCCGAGGCGAACTTCGACACGTCGCATCCGCTGTACCGGCGGCTGAAGCGGCTCGCCCGCGTCACCGAGCGCCACCCGACCCTGCGCAACGGCGCGCAGCAGCACCGCTACGCGACGGACGAGGCGGGCATCTACGCGTTCTCGCGCGTCGGCGAGCGCGAATACGTCGTGGCGCTCAACAACGCCGAGTCGCGGGCCTCGGCCTCGATCCCCACCTACATGCGCTGGACGAAGTGGGAGAAGGTCTTCGGTCGCGGACCCGACCGCGCGTGGTCGGGCTGGGACCGCAAGCTCGACGTCACGCTGCCGGCCCTGTCGGCGGTCGTGTACCGGGCGAAGGACCGTCTGCCGCGCAGCCGGCACGCGCCGTCGATCTCGCTCGACGTGCCGGCGACCGGCCGGGACCGGCTCGAGGTCGGTGCCGAGCTCGGCTCTGACGAGTTCGCCGAGGTGACGTTCCTGGCGAAGTCCGGCAAGGGTGGCTGGCACGACATCGGGACCGACGACAACGCGCCGTACCGCGTGTTCCACGACGTGTCCGACATCGCGCCGGGTACGCGGGTCCAGTACCGCGCCGTCGTGCTCGACAACGCCGGGCACACGCGCTCGAGCGGCGTGCGGTCGGCCACGATCTCGCAGCCGGCGCTCACGCTCGTCAAGCCGAACGACGGCTCGAACGTGCGCGGCGGTGCCGACCTCGAGGCGTCGGTGGTGCCCGAGCACGCGTCGGACGTGGTCGTCTTCGAGCGCCGCATCGGCAGCGGTGCTTGGACGACCGTGTACCGCGACGACTCGTCGCCCGCGTACACGTTCCACGACACGTTCTCCACCGACCTCGACACCGGTACGCAGATCAGCTACCGGGCGACGCTCAACGGCAAGGTCGTGAGCAACGTCCGGACCGTGCGGGTGCAGAAGGAGACGCTCGCGGTCGCCACGGTGCACTACAACCGGCCGGCGGGCGACTACGGCACGCCGCCCGACGGCTGGGGCCTGCACATGTGGGGCGACGCCGTCGACCCGGCGGTGCTCGCCACGATCGCCTGGGACAAGCCGTTCCAGCGCACCGGCACGGACGCGTACGGCGCGGTGTACGAGATCCCGCTCGTCAATGACACAGCAGCGGTGAACTTCATCATGCACCTCCCGAGCGGCGACTCGGTGCCGCTCACGCGCGAGCCGGGCGGCGACCGCTCGTTCGTCCCGCTCGACCACCCGCAGATCTGGCTCAGGCAGGGCGACGCGACGGTCTACTTCAGCCAGCCGCCGCCCTGATGCACTTCAATGGGTAGATGGCAACGCAGATCTCTGAACGCGAAGCCCGGCGGGTCGCGGAGGCGGCCCGTGAGGGCGAATGGAAGCTGCCGAGCTTCGGCAAGGACCTGTTCCTCGGCGCTCTGCGGCTGGACCTGATCCATCCGCAGCCGCGCCTGGACGCCGAGGCGGTCGACAAGGGCGAGCGGTTCCTGCGGCGGCTGCGGGCGTTCCTCGTCGAGTCGGTCGACCCGCTCGCGATCGAGCGCGACGCGAAGATCCCCGAGCCGGTGATCGACGGGCTCAAGGAGCTCGGCGCACTCGGCATGAAGGTACCCGAGCAGTACGGCGGGCTCGGGCTCTCGCAGGTCTACTACAACCGCGCGCTGGCGCTGGCCGGCTCGGTCCACGCGTCGCTGTCGACGCTGCTGTCGGCGCACCAGTCGATCGGCGTCGCCGAGCCGCTGCTGCTGTTCGGCACCGAGGAGCAGAAGCGCAAGTGGCTGCCGCTCGTCGCGCGCACGCACATCTCGGCGTTCCTGCTGACCGAGCCCGACGTCGGCTCGGACCCGGCGCGTCTCGGCGCGACCGCGACGCCGGACGGCGACGGCTACCGCCTCAACGGCACGAAGCTGTGGGCGACGAACGGGGCGATCGCCGACATCGTGGTCGTGATGGCGCAGGTGCCGGACGGCGGGATCACCGCGTTCGTGCTCCCGTACGACAGCGACGGCGTCACGGTCACGCACCGCAACGCCTTCATGGGCCTGCGCGGGATCGAGAACTCGGTCACGACGTTCGAGGACGTCTACGTGCCGGCCGAGAACGTGATCGGGCGTGTCGGCCAGGGGCTGAAGGTGGCGCTGACGACGCTCAACACGGGCCGCCTGGCACTGCCGGCGATCTGCGTCGGCGTCTCGAAGTGGGCCGTGAAGGTCGCGCGCGAATGGTCCGGCGAACGCGTGCAGTGGGGCCAGCCGGTCGGCAAGCACGACGCGGTCGCGCAGAAGATCGCGTTCATCGCCGGCACGGCGTTCGGGCTGGAGGCGATGCTCGACGTCGCCAGCCGGATGGCCGACGACAAGCGCAACGACATCCGGATCGAGGCCGCGATCGCGAAGCTCTACGGGTCCGAGATGGGCTGGCGGGTGGTCGACGAGCTGATGCAGGTTCGCGGCGGCCGCGGCTACGAGACCGCCGAGTCGCTGAAGGCGCGCGGCGAGCGGCCGGTGCCGGTCGAGCAGGCGATGCGCGACATGCGCATCAACCGGATCTTCGAGGGCTCGACCGAGATCATGCACCTGTTGATCGCGCGCGAGGCAGTCGATCAGCACCTGCAGGTCGCCGGCGAGCTGCTCGAGGGCGAGGGCGGCGTCGGCGCCAAGGCCAGGTCGGCGGTGGACGCCGGCCGGTTCTACGCCCGCTGGCTGCCGAAACTGGCGGTCGGGCCGGGCACGCGGCCCGGTTCGTTCGACGAGTTCGGCGAGCTGGCGACGCACATGCGGTTCGTCGAGCGCTCGTCGCGCAGGCTGGCGCGGTCGACGTTCTACGCGATGGGCCGCTGGCAGGCCCGGCTCGAGAAGCGCCAGGCCGTCCTCGGCCGGATCGTCGACGTCGGCGCCGAGCTGTTCGCGATCGCGTCGGCGGTCGTCTACGCGGCGACGATCCGGCGCGAGCAGCCTGCCCGCGCGAGCGAGGCGACCGAGCTGGCCGACCTGTTCTGCCGCCAGGCGCGCCGGCGGGTGGACGCGCTGCTGCATTCACTGTTCTCCAACGACGACGTGCAGGCGTACGGGCTCGCCCAGGGCGTGCTCGCCGGCCGCTTCACGTGGCTCGAGGAGGGCGTGCTCGACCCGGCGGATCCCTAGGTCGCCGTCTCGGCGCGCGGCTTCGCGGGCCACCCGTGCGCGTCGCAGATCTTCTCGGCGACGCGCAGCACGGTCTCGGCGTCGCTGTCGTCGATGTGGCGCGCGAAGACCTCCTCGACGACCTCGAGGTGGACCGGGAACGCACGCTCGATCGCCTCGCGGCCCGCTTCGGTGATCACGGCGAACGTGGCCCGGCGGTCGTACGAGGGGGTCTGGCGCTCGACCAGGCCGGCGTCCTCCATCCGGGCGATCAGCCGGGTCGCGCCGCCGCGGGAGAGGATGAGGTCGTCGGCGAGCTCGTTCATCCGCTTGGGCTCTTCCTCGAGGTTCGCGAGGACCTCGCACCAGGCGGCGTTCAGACCGGTGCGGCGCTCCATCTCGTCCGCGATCCGCTCCGTCAGGCGGGCGTTCATCTTGGCCTGGCAGTACCAGGCGGCCCAGCGTTCGTCTCCCATCATGTCCAGCCCTCCGTGTCGTCCGCGACCCGGAGATCGGGTGGCGCGGCGCCGCCGAGATTCTAGGACCAAGGGTTGACACGTCAACTGGCTGGTGGCTGCCCGGCTGGCTCGGCTGCGTCATCCCGCGGACGACGCTCGAAGCCGCCTGAGCGGCAGGTCGAGCAGCGCGAACAGCGCGAGCGCGAGCACGGCGGCGGACACGATGTAGACCGGCCACGGGCCCATCACGTCGAGCAGCGACGCCGTGCTCGGCTTCTCGCGCAGGAACATGTAGTTGGCGCCAATGGCAACGTTCGCTGTCGCCGCCCCAGCGGCGACAAGCAAGGTCGTCACGAACACGCGGCGCACCGCGCCCGCCGGCGGGACGATCCGCAGGCCGAAGACGAGCAGGATCGCGGCGACGATCGCGCCGCCGTGCGTGACGAAGAACGTGAACACGAAGATCGGCGCGGTGCGCTCGGTCAGGTTCGGCGTCAGCAGCGCCTGCAGCGACGCCGTGAGCGCCCAGAAGTAGGTCAGCTCGACCAGCCGCGCGCGCCGCGTCCAGAGCGCGACCACGGACACGATCGTCACGACGTCGGTCAGGTGCAGCGGCAGGTTGTCGTCGACCGACCAGCTGCCGCGCACGACGAACGCCGCGTGCTCGACCAGGTAGGTGACGCCGATCACGACCGCGAGCGGCCGGGCGGCCGGCCGGAGCAGCGACCCGACCGCCGCCGCGACGGTGAGCGCGACGGCGACCAGGTGCGCAGTGGTGCTCAGCCGGCGATCCCGAGCGTGGCGAGGACGGCGCGCTGTACGCGCTCTTCGCCGGGCAGCGCGGCCGACTCGAGGTTCTTGGCGTACGGCAGCGGGACCTCGGCCATGCCGACACGCTCGACCGGCGCGTCGAGATAGTCGAAGCACGCCTTCTGGATGCGGGCGGCGAGCTCGGCGGTGACGCCGTAGGACGGCCAGCCCTCCTCCACGCACACGACGCGGTTGGTCTTGGCGACCGACGCGGCGACGGTCTCGACGTCGAGCGGGCGCAGCGACCGCAAGTCGACCACCTCGGCGCTCACGCCGTGGTCCTGGGCGAGGCGCTCGGCGACGTGCAGCGCGCGGACGGTCGCGAACGAGTGCGACACGAGCGTGATGTCCGAGCCCTCGCGCGGGACCGCCGCGCGGCCGATCGGCGTGACGAACTCGGGATCGAGCGGGACCTCGCCCTTCTCCTTGTAGATCGGGAGGTTCTCGACGACCAGCACGGGGTCGTCGTCGCGGACCGCCGACTTGAGCAGGCCCTTGGCGTCGGCCGGGTTGGCGGGCGCGACGACCTTGAGCCCCGGCGTGTGGGCGAACCACGCCTCGAGCGACTGCGAGTGCTGGGCGGTGAGCTGGTTGCCGGCGCCGTTGGGCGTGCGGATGACCATCGGGCAGCCGACCTCGCCGCCGAACATCGTCCGCACCTTGGCGGCGTGATTGACGACCTGGTCGATCGCGACGAGCAGGAAGTTGATCGTCATGATCTCGACGATCGGGCGCTCGCCGCCCATCGCGGCACCGACCGCGGCGCCGACGAAGCCCTCCTCGGAGATCGGCGTGTCGCGGACGCGCTCCGGGCCGAACTCGCCCATCAGCCCGGCCGTGACCTTGTAGGAGCCCTCGAAGACGCCGACCTCCTCGCCCATGATGAAGACGCGCTCGTCGCGAGCGAGCTCCTCGCGCATCGCGAGGCGCAGCGCCTCGCGGTAGGTCATGCGCTCGGTGCCGGTGGTCCGTGGCTGCTCAGCGACCGCGCTCATGAGCCCAGCCCCGCGTCGAAGACCAGCTCCTCCTCGCCGAACGGGCTGCCCGGGCGCATGCGCGCGAACTGGCCGCCGCTGCCCGGGGCGTACACGTTGCGGGCGAGCTCGGACACGTCGGGCTCCGGGCTCGCGTCGGCGAACGCGACCGCGGCGGCGACGCGCTCGTCGACCGCCGAGTCGATCGCGTCGAGCTCCTCGTCGCTCATCCCCTGCTCGCGCAGCGTGCCGCGCAGGCGCGCGATCGGGTCGTTCGCCTGCCGGGACACGATCTCGTCCTTGGTGCGATAGGCGAGCCCGGCGTCGGCGACCGAATGGCCGCGGTAGCGGTACGTCACGGCCTCCAGCACGGCCGGCTCGCGATGCTCGCGGGCCCGGCGCAGCAGGCGGTCGGACGCCTCGATCACGGCCTCGAGGTCATCGCCGTCGACCCGCTCGCCGTGCATGCGGAACGCCGACGCACGGCGGTAGAGCTCCGGCTCGGCCGAGGCTCGGTTGACGCTCGTGCCCATCCCGTAGCCGTTGTTGACGACGAGGAAGACGATCGGCAGGTTCCACAGCGCGGCGAGGTTGAGCGACTCGTGCCAGGCGCCCATGTTCACGGCGCCGTCGCCGAGTTCGCAGACGACGGCCTGCTCCTTGCCGCGGCGAACGAGGGCGAGCGCGAGCCCGGTCGCCACCGGCAGCTGGCCGGCGACGATGCCCCAGCCGCCGTAGAAGCCGCGGTCGACGTCCAGCAGGTGCATCGAGCCGCCGCGCCCGTGGGCGCAGCCGTCGGCGCGGCCGAACAGCTCCGCCATGACCGCCTCCGGCGATACCCCGCGCGCGAGCGCGAACCCGTGGCATCGATAACCGGTGACGAGGATGTCGTCGGGCTGCATCGTGTGCACGACGCCGACGGTCGTGGCCTCCTGGCCCGAGGAGAGGTGGCAGTAGCCGCCGATCTTGGCCGCCTTGTACTGGCGTTCGGATTCCGTCTCGAACACGCGGCTGAGCACCATCTGCTGGTACAGGTCGCGCAGCTCGGCCGGCGCGAGCCGGGTGGTTGCGTCCATGGTCGTCACGCGATCTCCTCCTCGAAGTAGTCGGGGTGCTGCTCCCGGATCGCGGGGAGGGTGGACAGCACCATGCGCAGGTGGTGTCGAAGCGTCTGCTCGGCCTCGTCGGGGTCGTGCGCGGCGACGGCCGCGACGACGGCCCGGTGCTCGCCGATCATCTCCATCATGTAGCCGGGCTCGGGCATGCTGAGCCGGCGGATGCGGTTCAGGTGGCCCTTGGCGCGCTGGCTCAGCGACCAGGCGATGTCGTGCCCGCTCAGGTCGCACAGCAGCTGGTGCAGCTCGTCGTCGAGCACGTAGAAGCTGTCGAAGTCGTTGGCCTCGCGCGCGGCGTCCTGCCGGCGGATGATCGCCTCCAGCGCGGCGAGGTCGCTGTCGCGCGCCCGCAGCGCGGTGCCGCGGATCGCCGCGCACTCGAGCGCCTCGCGGACGAACTGCGCGTCGCTCACCGCCGACTCGCTGATGTGCGTCACGAACGTGCCGTACTGCGGCACGACGGCGACGAGCCGCTCCTCGCGGAGACGCTGCAGCGCCTCGCGGATCGGCGTGCGGCTCACGCCCAGGCGGGCGGCCAGCTCGTTCTCGGAGATCTGGCGACCGGGCTCGAGCTGGCCGGACACGATCGCATCGCGCAGCGTCGTGTACACGTGCGCGCGGGCGGGGCCGCGGCGCGACCGCTCGGCGACAGGAAGAAGCGCCTCCATTGCCTTGGATACTTGCATACAAGTGTTCAAGCGCGTCTAAAGGGGTCTGACCCCAGATGGTTCGCTAACCTAATTAGCCGTGCAAACGACTTCGACGCCAGAGCTCGCGGGGCAGCTGCGCCTCGTGATCGTCCGGACTGCCCGGCGCCTCCGCCAGGAGGCCGGCGGCGAGCTCTCGCCCTCGATGACCGCGGCGCTCGCCACGGTCGGCCGGCACGGGCCGCTGACGCCCAGCGAGCTCGCCGCGCGCGAGCGGATCCAGCGGCCGACCGCCACGCGCGTGCTCGCCCGCCTCGAGGAGATGGATCTGATCGCGCGGACGCCCGACCCGAACGACCGGCGATCCAGCCTGGTCGCGATAACCGAGGCGGGCAGCACGCTGCTCGACGCGCTGCGCACGCGCAAGACCGCCTTCCTGGCCGAGCGGCTCGAGGGCCTCGCGGCCGACGAGCGCGCAGCGGTCGAGCGCGCGGCCGGCATCCTCGAGAGGATGCTGGCGGAGTGAGCGCAGGCGTCCGGCGCACCTTCGCCTCCCTCTCCGTCCCGAACTACCGCCGCTACTTCAGCGGCCAGGTCGTCTCCATCACGGGCAACTGGATGCAGACGGTCGCCGAGATGTGGCTGATGGTGCAGCTCACCGGCAACGGCCTGTCGGTCGGCGTCACGGCGGCGCTGCAGTTCCTGCCGATGCTGCTGTTCGCCCCCTGGGGCGGCCTGCTCGCCGATCGCGTCTCCAAGCGGCGGCTGCTGACGATCACGCAGACGCTGATGGCGATCCCGGCGCTCACGCTGTGGGCGCTGACCGTGCACGGCTCGGTCGCGGTGTGGATGGTCTACGCGCTGGTGCTCGCGCGCGGGGTCGTCAACGCCGTCGACAACCCGGCGCGCCAGAGCTTCGTGATCGAGATGGTCGGCGCCGACCGGGTCGTCAACGCGGTGGCGCTCAACTCGGTGATCGTGCACACGGCGCGCATCCTCGGTCCGGCGGCGGCGGGCGGCGTGATCGCGCTGCTCGGCGTGGGGCCGTGCTTCCTGCTGAACGCGCTGTCGTTCGCGGCGTTCATCGCCGCGCTGCGCTTGATGGACCCCGACGCGCTGCACTCGCCGGTGACCGAGGCGCGCCGCGGGCCGGGTCAGCTGCGGCGCGCCGTCGAGTACGTCGCGCGGACGCCCGAGCTGCTGATCCCGCTGGCGATGATGGCCGTGGTCGGCACGCTCTCCTACAACTTCCAGATCCTGCTGCCGCTGCTGGCCAGCTTCACGTGGCACGGCACCGCCGCGACCTACACGGCGCTGGCCGTGGCGATGGGCGTCGGGTCGGTCGCCGGCGCGCTGGCGGCGGGCGCGCGCGGGCGGGTCGGACCGCGGCTGCTGGTCGGTGCCGCGGCGCTGTTCGCCCTCGCCGAGCTGCTGGTGGCCGTCGCGCCCGGCGTCGGCCTGCAGGTGCTCGCGCTGATCCCGCTCGGCGCGGTGAGCGTGACGTTTGCCGCGGGCGTGAACTCGGCGCTGCAGCTGGCGGTGGAGCCGGCAATGCGCGGGCGCGTGATGGCGCTGTACTCGATGGTGTTCCTGGGCTCGACGCCGATCGGGGCCCCGCTGGTGGGCTGGATCGCCGAGGTGTGGAGCCCGCGGGGCGGGCTGCTGCTCGGGGCGGTCGCCGCGCTCGCCGCGGCGGTCGGCGGCGCGATCGCGTTCGCTCGCGCCGGGCGCCCCGTCGTCGCCGCGCGGCTCGAGTGCGAGCGGCCGCGCGCACGGACCGCGGCATTGAGGGAGGCGGTGCGGGTGGGCGTCGGCCGCCGGTAGGACTCGCCCGTTGTCGAGTT
>DASSUW010000502.1:0-9426 GCA_035706585.1 Solirubrobacteraceae bacterium
GCCCCCGCGGCGGGGCGGCGCGAGCAGACCAAGGCGGCGAACCGCGCCGCGATCCTCGCTGCCGCGCGCGACGTGTTCGCCCAGGACGGCTACGACGCGGCCGGGGTGCGGGACATCATCCGCCGCACCGACCTCGCGTCCGGCACGTTCTACAACTACTTCCCCGACAAGGACGCCATCTTCCGCGCGCTCGCCGAGGAGACGGGCCTGGAGGCGCGGCGGCGCGTGCGGGCCGCACGGCGGCGCGCACGCACGGCGCAGGCGTTCGTCGAGGGCGGCTTCGGGGCGTTCTTCGAGTACATCGTCGAGGATCCGGAGCGGTTCGCGTTCATGCGCCGCAACCTCGACACGCTGCGGACGCGGTTCGGCGACGCGGCGTTGCCGGCCGGCACCGACGAGCTGGCCGAGGACCTGCGCGACGGGATCGCGGCCGGTCATCTGGCGCCCCTGGACGTCGAGTACTGTGCGCACGCGATGATCGCCGTCGGGCTCGAGCTCGGTACCCGCCTCGTCGAGCGCACGCCGCCCGACGTCGAGGGCGCCACGCGCTTCGCGTCGGCGCTGTTCCTCGGCGCGCTGTCGCGGTGACCGGCATCGCCGACGCGCGGGAGCTGTTCGCGCCGCAGACCGCGTACCTGAACACCGCCGGCTACGGCCTGCCGCCGCGGCCGGCGTTCGCCGCGCTCGAGCGGGTGATGGACCAGTGGCGCCACGGGACGACGCCGTGGCTGCGCTGGCAGGAGTCGGTCGACGTGGCGCGCGGGCTGTTCGCGTCGCTCGTCGGCGTCGACGCGGCGGACGTCGCGGTCGGCACCCAGGTGGCCTCGTTCGTGGGCCTGGTGGCGCTGTCGCTGCCGGCCGGAGCACGGATCGTCGCGCCGCAGGAGGAGTTCACCTCGGTGCTGTTCCCGTTCCTCGCGCGCTCGGATCTGCGCGTGGACCTCGTGCCGCTCGACGAGCTCGTGAACGCCGTCGCCGACGGAGCGGATCTGGTGGCGCTGAGCGCCGTGCAGAGCGCGGACGGGCGGATCGCGGACCTCGACGGGATCGCGGCGGCGGCGGAGGCCGTGGGCGCGTTGACGATGATCGACGCGACGCAGGCGTGCGGCTGGCTGCCGTTCGCGGCGGCGCGCTTCGACTACACGGTCTGCGCGACCTACAAGTGGCTGCTGGCGCCGCGCGGCTGCACGTTCATGACCGTGCGGCCAGAGGCGGCCGAGCGGCTCACGCCGCACCTCGCGGGCTGGTTCAACGCCGACCCGCCGGCGGCGTCCTACGGCGGGCCGCTGCGGCTGGCGCGGACGGCGCGGCGGTTCGACCTGTCACCCGCGTGGTTCTCGTGGGTGGCGCAGGCGCCGGCGCTGAAGGTGCTGCTCGACGTCGGCGTCCCTGCGATCCAGCGCCACGACGTGGCTCTGGCGAACCGGTTCCGCACCGGCCTGGGCCTGGACGCCTCCGACTCGGCGATCGTGTCGGTCGCGCCACCGGACGGCGCACGAGGCAGGCTCG
This sequence comes from Solirubrobacteraceae bacterium, assembly GCA_035706585.1. Lineage (GTDB taxonomy): Bacteria > Actinomycetota > Thermoleophilia > Solirubrobacterales > Solirubrobacteraceae > DASSUW01. The sequence continues at coordinate 1,510 of DASSUW010000502.1, forward strand.
ATGACGCCGGGGTCATGTACGCCGACCACGGTGATGTCCTCCGCTTCTCGTTCCACCTCTACACGACCGAGGAGCACGTCGATCGCGCGCTTTGGTCGATTGTGGGCACATAGCGCCCAAAATCGACCAAGACGCTCCCGGCCCGCCGTCCCTCAATGCCGCAGTTCAGGGGTCGGGGAACGGCTCCACGGAAACTCCGGCCGGAGCCTCGCGCACGCCCAGCTCGTAGGCGGCCCCGAAGGCCGTCGCCAGCTCCAGCGCCGGTCGCGCCGGGCGCTCCACGCGCAGGTGCATCTCCGCGATCGAGCAGTTGAGCGCGACGTGCTCGCCACCGGCCGGGTCGGCGTAGCGGAACGCCACGGTCTGGCCCGCCGGCGAGACGACGCGCAGATGGACCGACGCGCCCGAGCCCGGCACAACGGCCTCGAGCGCGCCGACGCGCGCGTCGACGGTCGGCCGTCGCAGCCCACCGAGCCGGTAGCGCCGCCCGTCCAGCGCCAGCGCCCCGTTCGCCACCCACGGCGTGAGCACGCGGCCGAGCCGCACGCGCCCGAGCACCACGTCGATCCACGCGCCCGGCGCCTCGGCGAACGCCACGCCGTGGAGCCAGACCCAACGCTCGGCGTGCTCGGAGCCCCAGTTGTGGCCGACCATCCCGCGCCAGCCCGCGACCTCGATGCGCCGGCCCGCGGTCTCGATCCAGCCCGTGAAGACCGCGTCGGGGAGCGGGCTCTCGGGCTTGGTACGGGGCAGCGGCGTCCGGTACATCCAGGCGCGCGGGAGGTGCCGGAGCGGCGGTCCGCCGCCCGCCGCCGCGAGGTCCCAGGCGGCCGTGCGGCCGTGCGCCCGCGCGCCGGCGGCGAACCGCGCCGGCGGCGGTCCCGGCAGGCTTTCCTTGACCACGTACGGCGACCCCGCCTCGACGTCCCAGACCGTGCACCACAGCGCGCCGGTGGCCGCTGCGCCCGGCCGCTGGTGCGTGGTATGGCGGATCCAGGCGCCGCGTGGCCGTGCGGGATCCACGGCGCGCAGGTAGTGCGACTCGTACCGCCCGGGATTCCGTCCGGTCACGCCCGTAGCGTGCCATGCGCCATGCCACTGTGTTTCATCGAGCCGCAGGACGCCATCCGCGTGATCGCGGAGACGGTCGGCCGCGAGGCGCGTCGCCAGCTGCTGTGCGAGCTGGTGCGTGCGTGGGTGGACGAGATCCCGGAGGAGGAGCTCGCTTCGCACTACGCCAAGGCGGTCGCCGACCTCGACGAGAACGACCTGTCGATGCTGGCCGCGTGGCACGCGTCGATGGAGGTCGGCAGCCCGATCGCGAACAAGGACTTCCTCGTCGGTGCCTTCGAGTCGCTGGGGGAGAATCGCCGGGAGGCGCTCAAGATCGCGGCGGGTCTCCGCGGCGAGGACGCGTTCAACGCCGGGTTCGCGGAGGATCAGGCGCTGGACATGGTGCTGCCCTGGCTGTCCCAGGAGCGTGCCACCGAGCTCGCGGCCGAGTGCATCGAGCTCTATTGCTGGGACCGGCTGGGCTGCGAGAACTGACGCGCTAGCAGGCGTATCGCCGCAGCGTCTCGTCTATCGTGGCGGTATGGCAGGGCGGGGCCTGGACGCGGGACTGGCCGCGACGGTGCAGGAGCTCTGGGAGCAGGCGCGGCCGGTCGCTAGCCCGCCAGCGCCGCGCGGATCTCGGCCAGCGACGCCGGATACGCCGCCTGGAGCGCGTCGGCGAGCGGCGCGGTGCGGGCGTTCGGCTCCTCGAGCTCGCGGCACAGGGCCGCCATCTTGACCGCGCCGACGTTCTGGCAGCTGCCCTTGAGCTTGTGCGCGAGCCGCCGCACCGCCTCGTCGTCGCTCGCGTGCACGGCGTTGGTGAGCTGCTCGAGCAGCGGCGGCGTCGTGTCCGCGAACAGCGCGACGAGCCGGTCGGCGATCTCGGGGTAGTCGTCGCGGAACCGCTGGACGCGGCCGGCGTCGATCAGCCCGTTGCGGCCGCCGTCGGCGGACGCGCTGTCCGCCGGCGCGGCGGTGTCGCCGAGCCAGCGCTCGAGCACCGCGTCGAGCTGATCCGGGCGCAGCGGCTTGGAGAGGTAGTCGTCCATGCCCGCGGCCAGGCAGCGCTCGCGGTCGCCCTCCATCGCGCTCGCGGTCATGGCCACGATCGGCAGGTGGTTGCCCGCGCGCTCGCGCCCGCGGATCCGGGCGGTCGTCTCGAATCCGTCGAGCTCGGGCATCTGGACGTCCATCAGCAGCGCGACGTAGTCCTCTGCGGCGAGCCGGGCGAGCGCCTCGTGACCGTTCGACACGACGTCGTACGCGTAGCCGCGCTTGTCGAGCATCCCCTGGATGACGAGCTGGTTGACCGGATTGTCCTCCGCCACCAGGACGCGGCCCGCGGGGGCGAGCGGGGTCGTCCGGATCGGGACCGGTTCGGCGTCCACGACCACCGGATGCTCGTCGCGGGCCGTGAACACGCCGGCGATCGTCTCCAGCAGCGCGGCCCGGCGCACCGGCTTGGTCAGGTACGCGTCGATCTCGGCCGCGCGGGCGTCGCCGCGATGCGTGGCCGTCGACGTCAGCATGACGAGCCGGGCCAGGCGCAGGCTCGGCGCCCGGCGGATCGCCTGCGCGAGCTCGACGCCGTTCATGCCCGCCATCTGGAAGTCGAAGACGACGAGCTCGTACGGGCTGCCGCCGCCCGCCGCGCTGTGCATCAGCACGAGCGCGTCCTCGCCGGACTCGGCCTCGTCACAGCGCGTCACGCGCGACCCGAGCGTCGCGCGCAGGATCTCCCGGTTTGCGGCGCTGTCGTCGACGATGAGGATCCGCAGCCCTTCCGGCAGCGCCTCGCGCCGCCGGCGCGTCGGCCGCTGCGCGTCGCTGACCTCCAGGCCGGCGGTGAAGCGGAACGTGCTCCCTTCCCCGGGCACGGACTCGGCGGTCAGCTCGCCGCCCATCAGCTCCACGAGCTGGCGGGAGATCGCGAGCCCCAGGCCCGTGCCGCCGAACCGCCGCGTCGTCGAGCTGTCCTCCTGCTGGAACGGCTCGAACAGCGCCTGGATCCTGTCCGGCGCGATGCCGATGCCCGTGTCCCGCACCGCCACGCTCACCAGCGGCCGGCCGTCCGGCTGCGACTCGGGCAGCACGCGGACCGACACCTCGCCGGCCTCGGTGAACTTGACGGCGTTGGAGAGCAGGTTGAGCAGGACCTGGCGGAAGCGGCCGCGGTCGCCGCGCACGAGCGGCGGGAGCGCGTCATCGACCAGGGCGGTGAGCTCGAGTCCCTTCTTGTGCGCCTGGTGGGCGAGCACGTCGACCGTGTCCTCGACGACGTCGCGCAGGTCGAAGTCGTCGACGTCGAGCTCGAGCTTGCCGGCCTCGATCTTCGAGAAGTCGAGGATGTCGTTGATCACGCCCAGCAACGCGTCGCCCGACACCGACGCGGTGCGCGCGTACTCCTGCTGCTCGGGCGCGAGCTCGGTGTCGGACAGCAGCTCGAGCATCCCGATCACGCCGTTGAGCGGCGTGCGGATCTCGTGGCTCATGTTGGCCAGGAACTCGGACTTCGCGCGCGAGGCCTCGACCGCGCGGGCCAGCGCCTCGCGGCGCTCGGTGACATCGGTGCCCGCGGCGACGACGTGCGCGAGCCTGCCCTCGCGGTCGAGCAGCGGGGAGTTCGTCCACGCGATCAGGCGCGGGGACCCGTCGGCGGCGATCCACTCGATCTCGAAGCTCCCGGGCACCTCGCCGTCCGCGATCCCGGCGAACGCGGCCCGGATGCGCTCGAGCTCGTGCGCGGCGACGACCTCGTCGGGCCGCCGCCCGCGCATCTGCGCCTCGGTGCGCCCGGTGAGCCGCTCGCAGGCCTGGTTGAAGCGCTCGATGCGGCCCTCGGGATCGAGCACCATGACCAGGCTCCCGGCCGTGTCCACCACGGCGTCCGCGAACGCGCGGCCTTCCCGCACGCGGGCGACGAGCGTCTGGATCGACAGTCCCGTGAGCGTGGCGACGGTGACGAACAGCAGCGTGCTCCGCCAGGCCGTGGCCGGGTAGCGGGGCTCGCCGTAGGCGAGCGCCGGGACCAGCAGCGCGAGCGTCATCGCCAGCAGCCCGATGCTCAGCTGGCGGCGCGTGCCGAACAGCGCCAGGAACACGATCGGGAGCAGGATCATCGCGACGTAGCCGCCCGCCGACGTCGTGCTGGAATGGCGGAGCAGCACGACGATGCCCAGGTAGACGAGCGGTCCGAGCAGGACCATGAAGCGGGCGCGGCCGTGGCGCGCGGCGGCGAACCCGGCCGCGGCGAGCGCCACGGTCAGGCCGGCCGCGGCCGCGAACAGCGCCCAGTCGGTCGGCGGGCCCGGGAGCGCCACGCTGACAAGGCCGATCAACGCCGCGATCGCGAACGGGGCGAAGTCGCGCGGGTGGACGCGCTGGCCGGCCGGCGGAGGTTCGTCGCTCACAGCAGGGATTCCAGCGCGGCGATCGTCTGGGCGGTGTCGCGATGCACGATGCCGTGCATACCCGCGGATTCGGCGGCCTCGACATTCGGCTCGAGGTCGTCGATGAACACGCACGCCGGCGCCGGGACGCCGAGCCGCTCGAGCGTGATCGCGTAGATCTCCGGCTCCGGCTTGCGCGTCCCCACGAACGCCGAGTCGACGACGACCTCGAACAGCTCGTCGATCGGCAGCAGCGCGCGCCAGCGCGACTCCCATTCACGGACGTTGTTCGTGCACAGCGCGAACCGCAGGCTGCGCTCGCGGCGCAGTTGCGCGTAGTGGTCGAACAGCTCCTGGTTGGGCTCCATCGCCGCAAGCAGCTGCTCGCCGAAGCCGTGCAGCGACACCTCCCGCCCGAGCACCGCCCTGAAGCCGCGCTCGAGCCGGGCGAGGAACTCGCGCTCGCTGATCTCGCCGCGCTCGAGCGCGAACAGCGGGTGCACGCCGTCGCGGGAGAGGCTGTGCTGGAACGCCGGGCCGTAGGCGTCGATCGGCACCGCCATGTCGTCCTGCACGCGGTTGAACGCGTTCATGAGCGGCTTGGTCAGCACGCCGCCGAAGTCCGAGATGACGGCCGCGATCATGCGCGCCGCAGCAGGTCGTAGCGGCCGATGCCGGAGCGCCCGCCCATGCTCCAGCGCAGGAACGCGCAGTCCAGGCGCAGGGCGCCGAGGTCGAGCGTCGAGCCGCACAGCACCTCGCCGGCCGCGCGGCGCGGAGCGTCGTCCTCCTCGCCCACCCACAGCTCGAGGCCCGCGCGCCGCTGCCGGCCTTGCTCGTCGTAGGTCGTCGACAGCCGTGGCTCGTCCACGCGCAGGTTGCCGGCCGCGCCGATCACGGCGGCCCACAGCGCCTCGTCCTGGAAGCTCGCACCGGCCGGGCGGACGGCGCGCAGCACGACCGCCGAGCCGTCGTCGAGCCAGGCGCCGACGTAGCGGGCGGCGTCGATCCGGTCCCAGTCCGGCGAGCCCCACATGTGCCCGCGCTGGCCGAGCCCGCGGACCGCGCGCGGCTCGGCTCCGAGCCGGACCGTTCCGTGCACGTGGCAGAGCTGCTCGTGTCCCTCCATGCCGCCGGTGTCCTCGTACGCCGCCGGCGGCCCGGCGGCATCGAACGTCAGCGCGAAGGCGTGCCCGGCATCGTCGTCGAAGCGGACGGTCCAGCGGTGCAGCGGTCGCTCGACGGTCGTCGCCAGGCCGGGCAGCGCGAGCCGCTCGACGTCGCCGCCCGGCTCGGGCACGTCACCGCGCGCGTACGTCGCCACCGGCGCGCCGTCGACGAACAGGACCGCCAGCGCGTTCCCGGTGCGCTCGGGGCTGGTCAGGCCGAGCCGGGCGATTCCGTAGACGGCCGCGGCCGGGTCGGCGAACGCGAACGTCACGGCGCTCGTGTGCGTCAGGGAGCCTCCCGGCGATGCTCGATCGGATCGGGATCGACATCGACGGCGGTGCCCTCGACGTCGTAGGCGCGCGGCGCCCGTGCGGCGGCGACCATGCGGTGCGCGAGCCGGCGGGCGAGGATCTTGCGGACGACGGCGCGCGTCGGCGGGAGCAGCAGGATCAGGCCGAGGATGTCGGTCAGGAACCCGGGCGTCAGGAGCAGCGCGCCGCCGAAGATCACGAGCGCGCCGTCGAGCACCTCGCGCGTGGGCACGCGGCCGCCCGCGACCGCCTCGTTGAAGCGGCGCCACGTGCTCCGGCCCTGGTGGCGCATGAGCCACGACCCGAGGAGCGAATCGGCGATCAGCAGGCCGATCGTCCACCACACGCCGATCGCCTGGCCGACCTGGATGATCACGGCCAACTCCGCGATCGGCACGGCGATGAAGAGCAGGACGAGCGGGAGCAGCATCGGGGAGGCCACACACGTTAGCCCGGCCGTGCGAGCGCGGCGACGCTATGCGCTGTACGCCGGCGCGGCGCCGTCGAGCCGCACCGCGGGCAGGCGATGCAGGCCGACGGTCTCGATCAGCGTGCGGATGTTCGGCTGCGCGCCGTTGAGCCACAGCGTGCGCCCCTGCGCCCGCAGCCGCTGGGCCAGGCAGGCGAGATCGATCATCAGCGACGGGTCCGCGAACCGCAGCTCGGAGAGGTCGACGATCACGTCGCGCGTGGCTTTCAGCGCGGCGGACAGAGGGCGACGGCGACGTCCACTGGTGGTCCGGTCTTCGTCCCCCGCGATCCTCAGGATCGCAAGCTGCTCGTCGAAGTGAACGATTCGGGCACGCTAATACATACCGCCCGGTTCGTACAGGGCCAGGAGAAATAAATCCGTACACTCAGGGGGATGGTCGACGAAGAAGACGTCCTCGAGGCGCTCAGCAACGTCATCGATCCCGAGCTCGGTCTCGACTTCGTCGAGCTCGGTCTCGTGTACGGGGTCGAGATCGACGCGGGCCGGGTGAGCATCACGTTCACGCTCACCACCCCGGCCTGCCCGATCGGTCCTCAGGTGTCCGAGCAGATGGTGGAGTTCGTGGGCGAGGTGCCCGGCGTGACCGAGGTCGTGCCCAACATGGTCTTCACGCCTCCGTGGACGCCGGAGAAGATGTCCGAGGACGCGAAGTTCGCTTTGGGCTACTAGGCCGCTGGCCGTTCGACGCGGTCGCCTGCGCGAGGTCCACGAGCTCCTGCCGCGCGCCGTCGAGGTAGGCGGCGAACTGCGTCAGGTCGGGCATCGCGTCGTAGTCGCCGAGCAGCCCGAAGTCGATGCCGCCGTTGTAGGAGATGATCGCGACCGCGAGCGCGTGATTGTCCGGCAGGAACGCGACGGGGAACAGCTCCTCGAGCTCGCGGCCGAGCGCGTAGAGCGGGAACTGCGGGCCGGGCACGTTCGTGACGAGCAGGTTGAACAGGCGCGTGGAGAAGTTCATCCGCGACGCCTGAGCGAGGATCGTCGGGGGCGCGAGGTTCTGCACGCTCGTGAGCACCTCGGCGCCGACGGCCTGCTTGGACTCCTTGAGCCCGTCCATCGCCTGCCGCACCGCCGCCAGGCGGGCAACGGGGTCCTCGATGTAGACCGGCAGCGGGCCGCGCATGACGGCCAGCCGGTTGCCGGCGTGGCCGTGCTCGTCGGCCGCGCGGATCGAGACCGGGACGAGGGCGCGCAGCTCGAGGCCCTCGGTGCGCACGCCGCGTGACTGCAGCCACCGGCGCAGGCCGCCCGCCACCGTCGCGAGCACGACGTCGTTGACCGTGCCGCCGAACGCGTTCTTGACGAGCTTGAAGTCCGACAGCTCGCAGCGCACGGTCTCGAACCGCCGGTGCGGCCCGATCGGCACGTTCAGCGGCGTGTCGGGCGCGGGGTTCAGTCCCGCCCACGCGACCTCGGCGACGCCCTCCGCCGCCTCGCGCGCGCCGTGCAGCGCCGCCCCCGGGTGCCGGGCGGCGGCGACCGCGCGGCCGGCGATGCC
>DASSUW010000503.1:0-2994 GCA_035706585.1 Solirubrobacteraceae bacterium
GGTCGAGCCCGCCATCCCGCTCGAGAGCGCGCCCGAGACCGTCCTCACGCCCGCGAGCGCCACCCCGCAGCCCGGGGGCGCACCCGTCCCGGCCCCCGCCCGGCGGTTGGCCCGCCCGACGCCGTGGCCGACGGAGGCGGACGAGCTGTGGACATGCGAGATCGACTGGAAGGCGGGCTACCGCAAGTCCACGTTCCGCGCGATGGCAGGCCCGCCCGGCGCCGGTAAGCGCCGCCCGATCGGCGACTCGCCGTCCGTGCGCTGGTCGCTCATGAGCGAGCCCGAGCCGCCGACGCCCGAGCTGGCGCTGCGCGTCCGCGCGCTCGTGCACGCGCTCGAGGCGGCCGGCTGGGAGCACATCGGCCGCGGCCGCGTCTGGTACGCGCAGCGCTTCGTCTGGCGCGGCAGCGGCGAGCCGCAGCCGCTCGACGTCCCGGACGTCGAGCCGGCCGAACGCTGACGCCAAGGTCGCCCCAAGGATTCGACAACGGGCGCCCGCAACGCTGCCGCACATGCTTCCGCGCAGCGTCATCCCAGTCACCGCCGTTGCCGTGCTCGTCCTGTCGTCTCCCGCCTACGCCGCCGGCCAAGGCCCGAGCCCGACCCCGCTGATCCTCGAGGTCGCGCTCGCCGTGGCCGTCGCGATCATCCTGCCGTTCCGCGCCCGTATCTCGCAGGCTTACAGCGCCACCCGCCGCCGGCTGACGCCGAGCGCTAAGCGCCGGGCTTCCGCGGTACCAGCACGAGACGCTTGAACTCGGCGACCAGGACGCCGTCCTGGTTGAGCACCCGCGTGTGCACCTTCACGGTGCCGCGATCGGGCTTGGAGCGCGACTCGCGCACCTCGAGGACCTCGGTCCCCGCGAACAGCGTGTCGCCGTGGAACACCGGCGCCGGGTGGCTGTGCTCCTCGGTGGCCAGGTTGGCGATCGCCTTGCCCGAGATGTCGGACACGCTCATGCCGAGCGCCAGCGAGTAGACGTACGGCCCGACGACGACGTTGCGGCCCTGCTGCGAGCCCGCCGCGTAGACGTCGTTGATGTGCAGCGGGTGGTGGTTCATCGTGATCAGGCAGAACAGGTGATCGTCCGCCTCGGTCACGGTCTTGGCCGGCCAGTGCTTGTAGACGGCGCCGACCTCGAACTCCTCGAGGTAGCGGCCGTACGGGTGCGCTCCCGAGGCCTCGCGGGAGCGCTGATCGGTGTCGACTGAGGTGCTCATAGGCCCCGGGACTCTACGATCCGGCGCCCATGCGCAGCCCCCGTTCCTTCTTCGCACCGCTCGCCATCGGCGCGCCCGACCCGCTCCGCGAGATCCCGATCCGGCCCTCGCGGATGATCCACTTCCTCGATTTCTCGAACGAGAAGATGGTCGCCAAGGCGCCCGACATCGCGACCAGGACCGACATCCTGCTCGGCAACCTCGAGGACGCGATCCCGGTCGACCGCAAGGAGGCCGCCCGCGCGGGGCTGATCCGCGTCGGCCGCGAGATGGACCTCGGGCAGACGCAGCTGTGGACGCGCGTGAACGCGCTCGAGTCGCCGTGGGTGCTCGACGACCTCACGCAGATCGTCGAGGCGATCGGCGACAAGCTCGACGTCGTGATGATCCCCAAGGTCGAAGGGCCGTGGGACATCCACTACGTCGACCGGCTGCTCGCGCAGCTCGAGGCACGCGCCGGGCTGCAGCGACCGATCCTCCTGCACGCGATCCTCGAGACCGCCCAGGGCGTCGCCAACGTCGAGGAGATCGCCACCGCCTCGCCGCGCATGCAGGGGATGAGCCTCGGTCCGGCCGACCTCGCGGCGTCGCGGCGCATGAAGACCACGCGCGTCGGCGGCGGGCATCCGGGCTACCGGGTGCTCTCCGATCCGGCCGGCGAGGGTGAGCCGCGCGACAGCGCCCAGCAGGACCTGTGGCACTACACGCTCGGACGCATGGTCGACGCCTGCGCGGCCGCCGGCATCCTGCCGTTCTACGGCCCGTTCGGCGACATCCGCGACGTCGACGGCTGCGAGGCGCAGTTCCGCGCCGCGTACCTCATGGGCTGCGTCGGCACGTGGTCGCTGCACCCGGTCCAGATCGACATCGCGCGCACGGTGTTCTCGCCCGACCCGGACGAGGTCGCGTTCGCCAGGAAGGTCATCGAGGCGATCCCGGACGGCCGCGGCGTCCACATGATCGACGGCAAGATGCAGGACGACGCGACGTGGAAGCAGTGTCGCGTGATGGTCGACCTCGCCGAGCTGCTGGCGGCCAAGGACCCCGAGCTGGCGGCGGCGTACGGGTTCTCTAGAACTTGAACCTGCGCGGGCAGCTCGCGCGCGGGTTGCCCATCCCGCTGCCGCCGGTGTAGCGGAAGCAGCTGGCGTAGCGGAAGCGGCCGTGCCACGCGGCGGGTAGGCGCACGATCGCCGTCGAGCGGTAGCGGCCCGGGCGCACGCGCTTGAGCTTGCCGCTCGCCGCCCGCGGCGCCGACCGGCGGCCGCGGCGGCCGACGTAGAAGATCGTCCGCTGCTTGAGGCGCACGTGGCGCGGGACGCGGTAGCGCTGGATGAGCTTGATCTTGCGCGAGCTGCGGGCCCGGTACCTGAGCTTGGTCGCCGGGAAGACGTAGGCGCGGACGCGGTCGGACGTCTCGGTGCCGGCGACCACGCGGAACTGCCAGTTGCGGGCGAGCTCGCGCTCGAACCGGTAGCTGCCGTCGGCGCCGGTGGTCGCGGTCGCGACCGGCGCGAGCGGGTCCTCGAACGGGTAGCGCTTGCCGTCGAGCCGGACGAGCGCGCCCGCCATCGGCGCGCCGTCGTCGAACACTGTTCCGGTGATCCGCGTCGTGTCGCCGAACCGGCTCTCGGCGGGGGCGACCTTGATGCTCACGGTCAGGGCGGCATGCGCGGCGGGAGCCGCGAACAGCAGCAGCAGTGTGGCCAACAGCACGGAACGCAACGGAGCGCTGAGGGTAGCGACGCCGCTAGGGTCCCGAGCCGCATGCTC
>DASSUW010000504.1:0-14957 GCA_035706585.1 Solirubrobacteraceae bacterium
CCGAGGCGCACCCGGTGGACGGCCTGGCAGTCGACTTCGTCGTCGAGGCCGATCGTGCGCAGTTGGGTGAGATCGTCGGGCGGGTACGGGACGGACGGCTGCGGGCGAACATCGGCAACGTGGCGACCCTCGACGACGCCGTCGCGGCGTTCAATCCGACCGAGCGCATCAGCGGGCAGACGATCATCAGCATCTGTCCCTGAGGCGTCCCGTTCAGCACAGGCGGTGGAGGCGCCGACGCCGAACGGGCGGCGCGGCCTACGCGGCGCGCAGCGTGGCGCGGACCCCGGGTCCGAGGACCGCGAGTGCCGCCTCGACCACGCGTGGGTCGAGCTGGGACCCGGCGCACCGCCGCAGCTCGGCCATCGCCTCCTGCGGCGTGCGCGCGGACGCGTACGGACGGTCGGCCGTCATGGCGGCGTAGGCGTCGGCGGCGCCGACGACCCGCGCCTCGATCGGGATCGCCTCGCCGGCCAGGCGATCCGGGTAGCCGGTGCCGTCGTAGCGCTCGTGATGGTGGCGGACGGCCGCGGCCGCCTCGCGCACCGCTCCCGCTCCCAGGACGATCTCCTCGCCGACGACCGGATGCGTGCGGATCAGCGCCCATTCGGACGCGTCGAGCGGGCCGGGCTTGGCGAGGATGCGCTCGGGGACCGCCGCCTTGCCGACGTCGTGGAGCCAGCCCCCGAGCCGGCAGCGGAGCACGAGCGCGTCCGGCAGGCCCAGCTTCGCGGCGACCTGCCCCGCCAGCTCGGCGACCGCCTCGGCGTGCTGCTCGAGCGATCCGCCGTGCAGGCCGGACGCCAGCGCGAGCGCGCGCGCCACGGCGATCGCCTCCGGCTCGGGCTCGGGCGGGGTCAGAACCGCGGCGGCGGCGTCGGCGAGCAGCGACACGCGGTTGCGACCCGCGCGCTTGGCGGCGTAGAGACAGCCGTCGGCCGCTTCCACGAGCGAGTCCAGCGTGTCGAGCGCCGGGCCCGACCGGACCGCGCCGACGGAGATCGTCAGCCGCACGCTGGCGCCGGCGGCGACGACCGGCTCCCGCTCGACCACGGCCCTGAGTGCCTGGGCGCGGTGGCCGAGCTGCGCCTCGGAGCCCACGCCGCGCAGCAACACCGCGAACTCCTCGCCGCCCCACCGTGCCAGGCAGTCGTCGGCTCCCAGCTCGGCCTGCAGGCGGCGCGCGAGCTCGACGAGCACCGCGTCGCCGACGACGTGCCCGTAGATGTCGTTGACCTGCTTGAAGTGATCGGCGTCGAGCAGGAGCAGGCCGCACCCGGACGGCGCGCTCGTGAGCGCCTCGGCCACGATCTCGGCGAAGTGGCGGCGGTTGCAGACGCCGGTCAGCTCGTCGGTCCGCGCCCGGAGCTCCGCCGCGCTGCGCGCGAGGCGCAGCTCGTCCTCCAGCCGGCGGCGCTCGGTGATGTCCCGCGCGGCGCCGTCGTAGTGCAGCGTGCCGTCCGCCTCACGGCGTGGCCGCAGCCGGTCCAGCAGCACCCGCTCGGCTCCGTCGAGCCCGACGAGCCGGTACTCGAGCTCGATCGGCTCGGCGTCGACGAGGCGCGCGACCGCCGCGTGCCACAGATGACGGTCGTCCGGGTGCACCAGCGATTCCCACAGGCGATCGCCGGCCGTGCCGTCGGGGAGGGGGCCGCCCGCGAGGACGTCGCGGTGGGGACCGCGATAGACGGTGGCGTAGCCGCGCTGCCCCTCGACGCGGAGCGTGTACAGATGGTCGTCCATCGCGTCGACGACCCGCGACAGCGCCGCGTGCGCCTCGGCGAGCTCGGCCTGCATGCGGCGCCGCTCGGAGACGTCGGACACGATGCCGCTGATCTCGACAGTACCGTCGGGCAGGCGACGCACGGCAGCGCGATCGTGCACCCAGCGCGTGATCCCGTCGGCGCCGGCCAGGCGGTACTCCACGTCGGCCTCCTGGCCGGCGGCGAGCGCCGCGTTGAACGCGTCGTAGGCGTCGCGGTCCGCCGGGTGCAGCGCCGCCTCCCAGTTCACCATCTCGGGGTCGGGCTCGGCTCCTCCGAGCAGCCGGTCCGCTCCCGGGCCCTGGAACAGCTCCTTGATGCTGCCGTCGCGCTGCACCTGCGCGAGGTAGACGTGCTCGCCGACGACATCGAGCAGGCGGGCGAAACGGTCGCTCGCCTCGGCGAGGCGCGCGACGGCCTCCTCGCGCCGCGTGACGTCGGAGATGATCCCGCGGATCAGCACGCTCCCGTCGGCCCGGCGGTGCGGGCGCGCGCGGTCCTGGATCACGCGTGTGACACCGTCGAGCGCGAGCACGCGGTACTTGGCGTCCGCATCCTCTCCGCGCAGCAGGGCGCGGTTGAACGCCTCGTAGACCGGCCAGTCGTCGGGATGGATCCGGGATTCCCAGAACTCGCCGGGCGGCACGCCGGCCGGCGGCGCGCCGCCGAGGAACGCGACGCCGACCGGGGCCGGCGAGCTCGCCACGAAGTGCCCGTCCGCCGTGACCACGCCCGCGTAGACCTGCTCCTCGAAGAGGTCGAGGATGTCGGAGAACTGCGCGTCGACGAGCCCGAGTCGCGACGCGACGCGATCACGCAGGCGCCGCGCGTAGACGCGGAGCCGCTGGGTGCGGGCTGCAACTGCCACTCCTCGCCACTATCGGCACGAGCCCGAGCCGCCTCAACGGGCCGGGCGTCCCGGCGGGCTTGAGCGGAATCGACCATGCGTCCAGGGTCGTCATCCGCGCCGGGCGCGGAGCGCTGCTCAGCCGCCCGTGCCGCCGATCGGGACCAGCTCGTCGCCCTCGCCGATCCGCAGGATCGTGATCGAGTTGTCGCCCTCGCGCAGCGCCTCGGTGGGCACGAACGCGACGTACTGGAGGCCGGTCCCGTCGTCGAAGACCCGGGTCGTGGCTTCGATGCGCCCGTTGACCGCGATCGCCAGCGGCGCGTCCTTCGGCAGGTCCGACACGTCGCCGGTGACCAGCGTCGGCAGGGCGTCGGCGGCGAGCGAGACGTCGGCGTAGTTGTCCGGCCCGTCGACCGTCGCGGCGGAGCCGTCGGAGGGCGCCGCCGCTTCATCGACCTGCCTGCCGATCAGATCGGGGCGCGGCCCGATGCCGTACGGCCCGCGGCGCAGGATCCGGGTCTCGTAGGCCTGCCGCTTGCGGTACTGCGCGAGCACGGTCGACAGATCGAACGTCTCGCCCGGCTTGCCGTTGTCGAACAGCTGGACCTGCGCATCCTGCGTGGTCGGCCGCTCGTCGACCGGCATGCCGTCGGTCTTCCACGGAACCTTCACGCCCGCGGCCTTCGCGAGCGTCGGCAGCGCGTCGACCGTGAACACGGGGCGGTTGTCGATCGCGCCATTCTGCTGGCCGGGGAGCTTGACGAAGAACGGGACCAGCGAGATCTCGTTGATGTTCGCCGCGCTGATGCGGCGGCGCGGCTGGCCGGTCGTGAACGAGATCCCGTGGTCGGCGGTCATCACGATCGCCGCCTTGTCGTAGACCCCGCGGGCGCGCAGCGTGTCCAGCAGCTGGCCGACCAGCTTGTCGGTGTACATCGTCTGCAGCACGTGGCGCTCGAAGCCGTTGTCGACGAGCCACTGCGGGCCGACCCAGACGTTGTCCTTCATCCCGGGGTAGTTGCCGCGATTGACGATGTAGCCGCGGCCGTCGGGCAGGAACCGCGGCGGCCCGTGCGGGAGCGTCGAGTGCATGAACACCATCGGCGGGCGGGATGTCTGCGGGTGCTCGAGCGTGTCCTCCACGTGGGCGAACTCGGTCCGGGCGTCGTCCGCGTCGATGCGCTCGATCACGCGCCCGATCAGCTTGTCCCGCGAGCCCTGCGCGGTCATCCCGCTGAGTCCGCCGGACGCCGTGTCGCTGCCGAACCCGAGCCAGCCGCGGTCGATCGCCGGAAGGCGCCCGGCAAGGTCGTCCGGCAGCAGCAGGTGGCCGGCGACGATCTTCAGGTCGTCGGCGAGCGCCGAGAGCCGCGCGCGCACCGGCGCCCGGTCCTCCGAGCACAGCTCGGCCGGGCAGACGTCGGTGATCGGCTCGGCGACCGCGAACTCGTGACTGCGGGCGAACAGCGTGAAGATGCTGTGCGGGTGGCTCGCCGTCGTCGGCAGGTCGCCGACCTTCGGGCGCACGCCGGTCGCCTGCGCCGGGACGGCCTCGGGCGTCGAGTCGGCCACGGTCGTGGCGTGCGGGTACCAGGTGGCGCCGGCGGCGAACTTGGCGATGTTGGGGAACAGCTTCGCGTCGATCCGGCCGTCGGCCCCGACCAGCGTCGACACCGGCAGCTCGTCGAGGACGATGTGCACGACCGGCGTGGAGGACCGGGAGGGCCCGTCGACCCGCGACGACGCCGACGCCTCGCCGGTCGTCAGCACATCCGCGATCGGCGAGAAGACCAGGAACAGGACGAGGAACACCAGCGGCGCGACGGCGAGGACCGTGAGGAACGTCCGCACGCCCGCCGCACGCGCGTACAGGAACGCCCCGCCGGCCCCGACCGCCAGGGCTGCGACGATCGCCAGCGCCGACCCGCCCAGGGCATCGCCGAGCGGCGGCAGGACGAGCGCGGCGACCAGCAGCGCAACCAGCGTGAGGTGGACCCCCCACGACAGCGCCGGCCGGAAGCGGCCCACGCCCCAAACGACGGCCGCGCCGAGCAGCGGCGGCAGGAACGCGTAGCCGAACGCGAACACGAGGATGTCGAACGTCGTGTTCCCGCGCGCGATGAAGAACTCCGCGCCGGCACGGTCTCCGAGCAGCCCGAACATCGGCTGCACGAACGCGAGAGCCCAAAGGGCGCCCAGGTGCAGGGCGGCCCGGCGAAAGCCGACTGTGGAGCCCGGCACGCCAAGAACATAGCGACCCCCACGGCGCGCGCAGCGCAGACGCGGCGGCGGTGTGCGAGCGCGGGGTCATGCCGCCGGGTGGGAGTTGACGATGGGCGCCTCGGCGTCGTCGAGGTCGACGACGACCGCCACGCGCGGCCCCGTCCACAGGAATGTCACGGAGTCGCACTCGTAGGTGAGCGCGTCGGGCGGGTCGAGCCCCGCGTCGTCGACGAGGCGGCGGAAGCGCGCCTCGGCGTCCCGGTGCCTGGGGGTGATGTCCATGCCGCCAGCGTGCCGACTCACGCGTTGCACGGGGCATGCGGATCGCAACAATCCTGCTCCAAATTTGCATATTCTTCGCGCCCGCCGGAGCGCCGAGGCGGCGGAATTTCCGCGCTCGGAGCGGTCGAAAGGCCGTCTGTGCGGAATGTCACCGACTAGCCTTGGGCCGGTGGAGCCAGAGCCCCGTCGTCACCGTCCCTGGGTGCTGCCGCTGCGGATGCTGCTCACGGGGCTGCTCATCACGGTCCTCACGGGCGGCGCCGTGGCGACCGCCGGCCTGCTCCAGCTCAAGGACCTCGAGAACGACCTCCAGGAGCACGGGCACGAGGCCACGTTCTCGGCCGACACGCTCGCCGCGCCGCCACCCGGCAAGCCGCAGACGATCCTGCTGGTGGGCTCCGACCACCGCTACGCCGACGGCAAGGCCGACGCCCGGTCCGACACGATCATGCTCCTGCGCATCAACCCGAAGGCGAGCGCGATCACGCTGCTGTCGATCCCGCGCGATCTCGCGGTCGAGATCCCCGGCCGTGGCCGCGCGAAGATCAACGAGGCGTACAGCCTCGGCGGGCTCGACCTCACGGCGCGCACGATCAAGGACCTGCTGAGCACCGGCTCGGACCGTTTCCACATCAACCACGCGGTGGCGACGACGTTCGGCGGCTTCGTCGAGGCGGTCAACGAGATCGGCTGCGTGTACACCGACGTCGACCGCCGCTACTACCACACGAACGCCGGCCTGCCGGTGTCCGAGCACTGGTCGGAGATCGACGTCCGCGCCGGCTACCAGGAGCTGTGCGGGACCAAGGCGCTCGAGTTCGTCCGCTTCCGCCACCTCGACAACGACATCGTGCGCGCCGCCCGCCAGCAGAGCTTCCTGCGCGCGGCCAAGGACCAGCTGCGCGCCGCGGGCGTCTTCGAGCACCTGCGGCCGCTCGCCCGGATCTTCGCGCGCGCGACGGAGACCGACGGCGACCTGCAGACCGCCAAGGGCATCCTGCGGCTGGCGAAGATCCTCGTCGGCTCCAGCGGCAAGCCGGTGCGCCAGATCCGCTTCCCGGCAACGTTCCAGCTCGACGGTGCGGTCACGCAGACCGGGCAGCAGATCGTGACCACCGGCCTCGGTTCGTACGTGACCGCGACGCCCGAGCAGATCCAGGCGGTCGTCAAGGAGTTCATGCACCCCGGTCCGGCGAAGAAGATCCGCGCCAAGCCGGCCACCAAGCGCAAGCGCCACGCGCGCACGAGCAGCAACCTCAAGGACGCGTTCGCCACCGGCCGCGACCTGGTCGCCGCCGTGCCGTCGCGGCCGGCGACGAAGATGCGGACCTACGTCCCCGGCAAGATCACGCAGAAGGGGAGCTACCCCGCGAGCACCGAGATCGCGCCGAACCCGCGCCGGTACGTCATCGAGGACGAGGACGGCAACAAGCACGCCGCCTACCGGCTGACGATCGCCGAGGACGCGTCGGAGGGCCAGTACTACGGCGTGCAGGGCACGACGTGGCGCGATCCGCCGATCCTCGCCGCGGCCCACCAGAGCAAGCGGATCGGCGATCGCACGTTCTCGCTCTACACCGACGGCGGCAAGCTGCGGATGGTCGCCTGGCAGCGGCCGAAGGCCGTCTTCTGGGTTCAGAACACGCTCAGCCTCGACCTGAGCAACCGCGAGATGCTCGACATCGCGGCGTCGCTGACGCGCGCGCGGGCTTCCCGTCAAGCACGCTCCTAAAGGTCAGACAATTGGAGGCCCGGCGTGGGAGCGTCTCGCGACGTCAGGCGATGCGGACGCGCTGCCTGACCGTCGTGCGGTGACCGTCGACCGTGAACGTGAGGGCGACGTGGTAGCGGCCCCGAGCGAGCCGGCCGTGGCCGAGCCGCAGCCGGACCGCGCCGCCGCGGCGGGCGCCGCGCGCGACGGCGACGACGCGACCCGCCCGCTTGAACACCGCGCGCACGCGCGAGGACGACGCGGCCGCGAGCCTGACCGTGCAGGTGACCTTCATGGACTTGCCCTTGGCCTTGCCGGGCTTGCAGGACACCACCGCGTCACGGCCCGCCGGACCCGCCGGACCCGTCCGACCCGCCGGCCCGGCGGGACCCGCCGGCCCGGCCGGACCCGCCGGCCCGGTCTGCCCCGTCGGCGGCAGCGAGGCGGTCTCGCACTCGGTGCCGGGGTCGTCGATCGCGTCGAGCGTCGCCGTGTCGGTCCCGCCGCCGCACTTGACCGTGTCGGCGGCGCCGTCGCGCGCGCCGATCCGGTCGGCCCCGAGGCCGCCGCGCAGCTGGTCGATGCCCGAGCCGCCCGTGAGGTCGTCGTCGCCCGTGCCGCCGTCGAGGTCGTCATCGCCCTGCAGGCCGTCGAGCACGTCGTTGCCGACGCCACCGACCAGCACGTTGCTGCCCAGGCCGCCCGTCAACGCATCGTCCGCGGTCCCGCCCCAGAGGTTCTCGACGTCGGTCTCGACCGTGTCGAGCTCCCCGGCCTCGCCGTCGTCGGCGGCGCCGTCGGGATCGACGACCACGGACGCGGTCCGCGACGAGTAGTCGGCCGTGTCCGCACCCGCCCCGCCGATGACCAGGTCGGCGCCGAGGCCACCGTCGAGGATGTCGTTGCCGGCGCCGCCGTTGAGCACGTTGCCGCCCGCGCTGCCGGTCAGGCGGTCGTTGGCGCCCCCGCCCGTGAGGTTCTCGACGTCGACCTCGATCCGGTCGGCCTCGCCGGGCTCGCCGTCGTCGGCCAGGCCGTCGAGATCGGCGACGACGGCCAGGGTCCGCGACGCGTACGTCACCGTGTCGACGCCCGCGCCTCCGAGCAGCTCGTCGGCGCTGCGGCTGCCGTCCAGCACGTCGTTGCCGACCCCGCCGTCGAGGACGTTCGCGGCGTTGTTGCCGGTCAGCGTGTCGTCGCCCGCGCCGCCGAGCAGCCGCTCGACATCCGGACGCACGTTGTCGACCTCCGCGGTCTCCCCGTCGTCGGCGGCACCGTCGAGATCGGCGGTGACCGGCTCGGTGCGGGAGCTGTAGTCGGCGGTGTCGAAGCCCGTCCCGCCGTTGTGGACGTCGCCGCCGGCGCCGCCCTCCAAGGTGTCGTTGCCGTCGTCGCCGTTCAGCGTGTCGGCCGCGCCGCCGCCGTGCAACTCGTCATCGCCCGTCCCGCCCGACAGCGTGTCCGCGAGGGGGCTGCCGGTCAGCAGGTCGTCGCCGGCGCCGCCGACGACGGCCTCGACGTCGGTGCGCAGCTCGTCGTTCTCGCCCGCCTCGCCGTCGCCCGGCAGGCCGTCGAGCGTGACGGTCACCGGTGCGGTGCGCGCGGCGTAGGTGACCGTGTCGGTCCCGGCGCCGCCGGTGAACACGTCGGCGCCCGAACCGCCGTCGAGCGAGTCGTTGCCGGTGTCGCCGTCGAGCGAGTCCTGTCCCGGACCGCCCGTGAGGACGTTCGCGGCCGAGCTGCCGACCAGGGCGTCGTTGCCGTCGCCGCCGATGACGTTCTCGACGTCGGTCTTCACGTTGTCGGTCTCGCCCGGCCCGCCGTCGTTGGCGGTGCCGTCGATCGTGACGATCACCGGGGACGTGCGTCCGCCGTAGTCGGCCGTGTCCGTCCCGATGCCGCCGGTGAACGCGTCGTTGCCGACGCCGCCGAGGAACGTGTCGTCACCCGCGTCGCCGTTCAGGGCGTCGTTGCCGGCGCCGCCGTCGAGCCGGTCGGCGTCGGGACCGCCGTTGAGCGTGTCGGCGAGGCTGCCGCCGGTCAGCGCGTCGTCGCCCGCGCCGCCGTTGATCGTGGCCGCGACGGTGCCCGAACCGACGCTGATGACGTCGTCGAGGTCACGCCCGTCGATCGTCAACGCCGTGACGCCGGCGCTCGGGCACGTCACCGCGGCGCCGCCGCCGCTGCAGCCGCTGCCCGCGGTGACCGCCGCGCCCGCATCGGAGATCGTGTACGTCCCGGCCGCGAGCGCGACCGTGACGTCGTTGCTCTCACCGTCGGCGGCGGCGAACGCGAGCGTTGAGCCGGAAATCGAGACATCGGCCGCCGAGGCGGCGGCGGGGGCGGCCGCGAGCAGGACGCAGGCCAGGAGTGCGGAACGACACAAACGCATGAGACACCTGTCATCGGCCCGACAATCGGGGACTTGATGGCGGATGAGGCGATCGTGGACCGGCTGGACAGCTGTTCGATAGCGTGCGCACCATGATCCGCCGGCGGATCGAGCTGCGCTGATGGCCGACTGCGTCGTGGTCCGCGGCGGCAAGCCGTTCAGCGGCCGCCAGGGACTGGACTACTTCGAGGGCATCTCCGCGCAATCAGCCGGATCGACCGGCATCTGCATGCACCTGCTCGAGATGCCGCCCGGCGCGCAGGCCCGCCCGCATCTGCACGAGCACCACGAGACCGCGATTCTCGTGCTCAGCGGGACCGCGCGCATGCGCTACGGCGAGGACCTCGGCTCCGAGCTCGAGGTCACGCAGGGCGACTTCCTCTACATCCCGCCCGGGATGCCGCACCAGCCGTTCAACGCCGCGTCCGAGACGGCGATCGCGGTCATCGCCCGCACCGACCCGAACGAGCAGGAGAGCGTCGTGCTGCTCGACGAGCCGTGATCCTCGCCGCCGCGCTGATCGCCGCCGCCGCGGCCGGCCCACCGCAGATCGTCGAGCGGCACATCCCGATGCCTGCCCGGCGCAAGCGCGAGATGCGGGCCTACTCGAAGCGCCACTACGGGAAGGCGCGCCTCAAGCTCACGCCGAGGGTGATCGTCGAGCACATCGCGGTCGCGCCGACCGCCCGGTCGGTGATCAACACGTTCGCCCCCGACCACCCCGACCCGGAGCTGCACGAGCTGCCCAACGTCTGCTCGCACTACCTGATCAGCGGGAAGGGCAGGGTCCTCGAGCTCGTCTCCCCGCGCATCCGCTGCCGCCACACCGTCGGCCTCAACCACGTGGCGATCGGGATCGAGCACGTCGGCTACACCGACGGCGACGTCCTGCACGAGCGCCGGCGCCTGAAGGCGAGCCTCAGGCTCACCGCGTACCTGCGCTGCACCTACGGCATCGCGGTCCGCGACGTGATCGGCCACAGCGAGAGCCTGGACAGCCCGTACCACCGCGAGCGCGTCAAGCGCCTGCGCACCCAGACGCACGGCGACTGGAGCGCCACGTCGATGCGCGTCTACCGCCGCCGCCTCGCACGGCGCGCGTGCGAGGCGGCGGGGTGACCGCGGTTACTTGAGCGACGTGAACGCCAGGTCGAACGAGGCGTTCGACTGGTTCACGACGCCGGCCACGTTCTTGGAGACCAGCATCGGCTGCGTGTCCCACAGCCACGGGATGCTGGGCGCCTGCTCCGTGATGGCCTTGTCGACCTCGCCCCACGCCTGGTTGCGCTGGTCGGGGTCGTTGACGACCTCGGCATCGTCCATGAGCTTGTTCGTCTCGGGGTTGTCGAGCAGCGAGAAGTTCGAGTTCCCCACGTCGAGGATGTTCTTGCCGTTGAACACCGGGTCGAGCAGCGTCTCGGCGTCGGCGAAGTCCTTCAGCCAGCCCACGCTCGGGCAGACGTCCGGTTGATCGCGCGGCACCTGGCAGTACTTCGTGTACATGGCGTCACGCGTGACGTACTTCATGTCGACCTTGAAGCCGAGCTTGGCGACCTGCTGCACGACCGTCTCGGCGACGGCCTTCTGCTGGGTCGCGTTGTCGGACACGCCGGAGAACGTCTTGCCCCCGTCGTACATGCCCGACTCGAAGCCGGCCTTCTTCATGTACTCCTTGGCCAGCTCGAGGTCGCCCGTCTCGCTCTTGAGGAAGTCGACGCCCGGACCGGCGTCGCCGCCGGCCTCGTCGTAGCCCGGCTGTCCCGGCGGGATCCAGTGCGTCGGGATCTTGCCGACGAGCTCGCCGCCGAACGCCTTGCGGAGCGCGTCGCGGTCGAACGCCGCCGACAGCGCCTTGCGGACGTTGAGGTCGTTGAACGGCTCGGTCGTGTTCTTGAGCGCGATGTAGCGGAAGCGGCCGGTCGGCGGCGTCAGCACCAGCTGATCCTTGTTCTGCGACGACGCCCGCGAGAGGATCTGACCCGGCAGCTGGAAGTCGCCGGAGACCATGTTCTCGCCCTCGAGGATCTGCCGCGACGCGACCTGGGCGTCGTTGCCCTCCTTGATCGTGATCGAGTCCGCGTAGGCCGGCCGGTAGTCGGTCGACTCGTCCCAGTTCGGGTTGCGGACGAGCTTGATCACGGTGCCCGGCGTGTAGCCGGTCAGCTTGCCGCTCTCGTCGTTCTCGATCATGTACGGGCCGGTGAACACCTGGTTGTTCCCGTACTTCGACGTGCCCTCGACGTTGTCGAACTTCTGCGCGTACTCCTTCGGGACCGGCGCCGAGACCGGCAGCGCGAGCGCGCCGGCGACGATCGCCGCCCGCGGGCGGCTGAGCTTGAAGACGATCGTCTGGTCGTCCGGCGTCGTGATGCCGGAGATCTCCTTCGCCTTGCCGTCCTGGAACTCCTTGACGCCGTCGATGTCGCTCATGTAGGCGCCCACGTACGGACCGTTGACGGTCTTCGTGAACGCGCGCTCGATCGCGTACTTGACGTCCTTGGTCGTGACCTCGCGGTTGACCGGCGGGCTGAACTTCACGCCCGTGCGGATCTTGACCGTGAGCGTCTTGCCGTCGTCGGAGATCTCCGGCGGACCCTCGGCGAGGTCGGGCTCGGGATTGATCGCGTCGTCCGGCTTGAACGAGTACAGCGGGCGCTGCGTGACGTACGCGATGTTGAAGCCGTACTGGTAGTACGTGATGCCGGGGTCGATGTTGTCGACGTCGCCGGCGTACATGACCGTCAGGTCGCCGCCCTTCTTCGCTTCCTGCGGCGCGGTGTTGTTCTGCGCGGGCTGTTCGCTCGTGCTGTCGTCGTCACCGCCACAGCCGGCGACGCCGAGCGCGAGCACAGCCGCAACGGCGAACATGGCGCGCCAATGCGCAGCCAATCTCATCTGTGCGATCCCTCCTCTGCGAGATGGGGCAGGGGCCTCTCACCCCGAACGCCCTCCAGTTGCGGCGCAGCGTAGTCGACGCTGAGGGCTTCCGGTCAGGCCTGCGCACCGTGCGGTGAGCAGGTTACGCCTCGAACACCACGTCCTGGGCGCCCTCCCACAGCACCGTGCGGCCGAGCTCGCGCAGCTGCTCGCGTCCTTCGGTGACGGTCAGGAAGTGGTTGCCGGCCAGCTGCCCGACGATGCTCGCGAAGCAGGTCCCACCGTACGGGAACAGGATCTCGGTCTCGCTGTAGCCGCCCGGGTAGAGCAGGATCTCGCCCGGCGCGGGATGGCTCGTGTGGTTCTCGAACGACAGGTTCGTCTCGAGGTCGCCGAGCGGGATCCAGGCCGACTCGCCGCTCCAGCGCACGTGGATGATCTTGTTGCGGAACGGCAGCATGGCCTCGAACGCGGCTCTCGTCTTGGGCGCGGCGGCCACCCAGTCGGCGCCGAACTCGAACGGGCCGGCGGTGATGCGCAGGTCGCTCATGCAGGGTCTCCCTTGGTCGGTGTCAGCAGGCGCCCGAGCGGCTCGGCGACGATCCGGCCGTCGTGGAAGACGGTCGTCCCGCGGACCAGCGTGCGGACGACCCGGCCGCGCAGCTTCCGGCCGGCGAACGGGCTCAGGCGATGGCGGTCGTGCAGCTCGGGCGCATGGCGGTCCTCGAGGTCCACCAGGACGAGGTCGGCGTCGGCGCCGGGAACGATGCCGCCCTTGGGCAGCCGCAGCCGCTCGGCCGGACCGGTCGATGTCAGCCTCGCTACATCCGAGACGCCGAGGTCGAGCAGCAGCGGGAGCAGCGTCTGGCAGCCGGCGATGCCGCCCCAGGCCGCCGTGAAGTCCCCGCGCTTGAGGTCCGGCGGGCACGGCGAGTGGTCGGACGCGACGAACGCGAGGTCGCCGAGGCGCTCGCGGAGCGCGTCGCGCTCGGCGGCCGTGCGCAGCGGCGGCGCGCACTTGGCGCGCGTGCCGAGCGTCTCGAGGTCGTCCTCGGTCAGCGTGAGGTAGTGCGGGCAGGTCTCGCAGGTGGCGTCGGATCGCGCGACCAGATCGACGCCGTGCGCGGTGCTGACGTGGACGACGTGCAGCGAGCAGCCGGTCTCGCGCGCGAGCGCGATCGCGGTCTCGATCGCGCGGTGCTCGGCCTCGGGCGGCCGCGAGGCGACGAAGTCGCGCCAGCCGGTGCCTCGCGGCTCGCGCAGCGTGGCCGGATCCTCGGCGTGGACGGCCACCGGCAGGTCGAGCGCCGCCGCCCGCGCCATGCCGGCGGCGAGCGCGTCTCCGTCGACGGCCGGGAAGTCCGCGATCCCGCTGTCGCACATGAACGCCTTGAAGCCGACGACGCCGCGCTCGGCCAGTTCCTCGAGCCGGTCGAGGTTGCCCGGGACGAGCCCGCCCCAGAGCGCGAAGTCGACGACCGCCGAGGCGCGCGCCGCGGCGACCTTGGCGTCGAACGCCGGGCCGTCGATCGTCGGCGGGTGGGCGTTGAGCGGCATCTCGACGCAGGCGGTGGCGCCGCCGGCCGCGAGCGCGCGGGTGCCCGTCGCCCAGCCCTCCCAGTCGGTGCGGCCGGGCTCGTTGAAGTGCACGTGGGCGTCGATCACGCCGGGCAGCACGGTCAGGGCACGGGCGTCGATCTCCTCACGCGCCGGACCGGCCTCGAAGCCGGCGATCACGCCGTCGGCGATCGCGATGTCGCGCTCGGCGCCGCGGATCAGCACGTCATACGGCACGGACGAGGCGCTCCAGCGCGTCGAGGGCGGCGGCCACGTCGGCCTCGGTGACCGACTCGGCCGGATTGTGGCTGACGCCGCCGGCGCAGCGGACGAACAGCATCGTCGCGGGAGCGACCGACGCCATCATCGCCGCGTCGTGGCCGGCGCCGCTGGCCAGCCGCGTCGCCACGCCCCAGAGGTCGCCCAGCCGCGCGTCCATCGCGACGGCCGGGAGGTCGCCGACATCGGTCCAGTCGAGCTGCACGGCGCGGCGCGCGGCGATCCGCTCGGCGGCCGCGCGCAGCCGCGCGACCGCGTCGCGGCGGCGGTCGTCGTCGGCATCGCGCACGTCGAGCGACATGACGGCGCGGCCGGGGATGACGTTCCTGCCGCCCGGCTCGACGTGCAGGCGCCCGACCGTCCCGGTGCCCTCGACCGCCAGGACCCACTCGGCGGCGGCGGCGAGCGCGTCGCGGCGCGCGTCGTGCGGCACGGTTCCGGCGTGCCCGGCCTCGCCGGTGAACACCACGTCGGCGTGGCTCTGGCCGTTGATCGCGGTCACGACGGCGACCGGCTCGTCCAGGCGCTCCAGGACCGGCCCCTGCTCGATGTGGACCTCGGCGTAGGCGCGGACAGGGCGCGCGGCCGTCGCCGGATCGCCGCGCAGCAGGTCGGCGAGCGCGACGCCGTCGCTGTCGCGCAGCGCCGGCCACGCCGGGTCGAACCGGCCGGCGACCGCCGCCGAGCCGAGGTAGGCGGTGCCGAAGCGCACGCCCTCCTCGTCGGCGAACCCGTAGATCTCGAGCGGGCGGTCGGTGCGCTCGGCGACGGCGATCGCCGCCAGCACGCCGAGCGGGCCGTCGTAGCGGCCGGCGTCGCGCACGGTGTCCAGATGCGAGCCGAGCGACACGGCGGGGTCGCCGCGGCGGCCGATCAGGTTGCCGACCGCGTCCTCGTGCGTGGTCAGGCCCGCCGCTTCCATCCAGCCGGCGACGAGCGTGTTCGCCTCGCGCATCGCGGGCGTGCCGTAGCGGCGCAGCAGCAGGCCCGGCTCCTCGCTGATCGCGCCGAGCCGGTCGCAGC
>DASSUW010000505.1:0-8668 GCA_035706585.1 Solirubrobacteraceae bacterium
CCGCGGGCTGATCGAGAAGCTCGACTACCTGCAGTGGCTGGGCATCGACTGCATCTGGCTGCTGCCGTTCTACAAGTCGCCGCTGCGCGACGGCGGCTACGACATCGCGGACTTCTTCACGATCCAGCCCGACTACGGCACGGTCGACGACGTCCGCGACTTCATGGAGGCGGCGCACCAGCGCGGCATCCGCGTGATCGCCGACCTCGTCATGAACCACACGTCGTCGGATCACCCGTGGTTCGTCGAGTCGCGCGCGGCCGCGGACTCGCCCAAGCGCGACTGGTACGTGTGGTCGGACACCGTGCACCGGTACGAGGACGCGCGGATCATCTTCACCGACACCGAGACGTCCAACTGGACGTGGGACGACGAGGCGGGCGCGTACTTCTGGCACCGCTTCTTCTCCCACCAGCCGGACCTCAACTACGACAACCCCGAGGTCCAGGACGCGATGCTCCAGGTCCTGCGTTTCTGGCTGGACCTCGGCATGGACGGCTTCCGGCTCGACGCGGTGCCGTACCTGTACGAGCGCGAGGGGACCAGCGGCGAGAACCTGCCGGAGACGCACGACTACCTCAAGCGCGTGCGGGCCGAGATCGACGCCAAGTACCCGGACCGCGTGCTGCTCGCCGAGGCCAACCAGTGGCCCGCCGACGTCGTCGAGTACTTCGGCGAGGGCGACGAGTGCCACATGGCCTTCCACTTCCCGGTGATGCCGCGCATGTTCATGGCGCTGCGCCGGGAGGAGGCCAACCCGATGTACGAGATCCTGCGCCAGACGCCGGACATCCCGGACAACTGCCAGTGGGGCCTGTTCCTGCGCAACCACGACGAGCTGACGCTCGAGATGGTCACCGACGAGGAGCGGGACTACATGTACACCGAGTACGCCAAGGACCCGCGGATGAAGATCAACGTGGGCATCCGGCGGCGGCTCGCCCCGCTGCTCGACGGCGGACGGGACGAGATCGAGCTGATGCACGCGATCATGTTCTCCCTGCCGGGCTCGCCGGTCCTCTACTACGGCGACGAGATCGCCATGGGCGACAACGTCTATCTCGGCGATCGCGACGGCGTGCGCACGCCGATGCAGTGGACAGGCGACCGCAACGGCGGCTTCTCGCGCGCCGACTTCGCGCAGCTGTACGCGCCGCCGCTGATGGATCCGGTGTACGGCTTCCAGGCCGTCAACGTCGAGGCGCAGCTGCGCACGCCGACGTCGCTGCTGCGCTGGCTGCGGCGGTTCATCTCGCTGCGCAAGGAGCACCCGGTGTTCGGGCTCGGCACCTACGAGCCGCTCGAGCCGTCCAACAACAAGATCTTCGCCCACCTGCGCACGTACGAGGACGACGTGATGCTGTGCGTGCACAACCTCGCGCGCTCGGCGCAGGCCGTCGAGCTCGACCTGTCCGCCTACGAGGGGCGGCGCCCGGTCGAGGTGTTCGGCCGCTCACGCTTCCCGAAGATCGGCGAGCTGCCGTACCTGCTCACGCTCGCGCCGCGCGGCTTCTACTGGTTCCAGCTGACCGAGGACCCGGATGACTGATCTGTCGGTCATCGACGAGGGCGCGTTCCAGGACTGGATTGTCGCGCAGCGCTGGTTCGGCTCCAAGGCGCGCGAGGTCGCGCACATCGCCGTCGTGGAGGCGATCCCGCTGCGCTCGGAGCCGCCCGAGCTCGTGCTCGCGCTGGTCGAGGCGCGCTTCGGCGAGGGAACGCACGAGACCTACCAGGTGCCGATCGGGCTGCGGCCGTCGTCCGAGGGCTGGGACGATCGCGTGATCACCGACACCGGCGAGTGGACGGTCTACGACGCGCTCGCCGATCCCGCGGCCGGCCGCGAGCTGCTGCACCGGATGCGGGCGGGGTCGGTCGAGACCGTCGAGGAGGGGACGCTGCGCTTCCGCTGGGCGGAGGCGGCCGGCGCCGAGCTCGGCGGCACGGTGGATGTGCGGCCGGTCGGCGTCGAGCAGTCCAACTCGTCGATCGTGTTCGGTGAGACGCTGATCCTCAAGGCGTTCCGGCGCGTGGAGCCGGGCGTGAACCCCGAGCTCGAGCTGCTGCGGTTCCTGACCGAGCGTGGGTTCCCGAACATCGCCGCGCTGGCCGGCTGGTACGAGTTCGAGGGCCGGTTCGTCGACGCGACGCTCGGGATCCTGCAGGAGTTCCTGGCCGGCGCCCGCGACGGCTGGGAGCTGGCCCTGGCGGAGGTCGGATCGGATCCGGACGCGTTCCTCGAGCGGCTGCGCGCGCTCGGCGAGGTGACCGGCGAGCTGCACACCGCGCTCGGGTCCGACAGCGCGAACCCGGACTTCGCGCCGGACGAGCCGTCGCAGGAGGCGCTCTCGCTGCTCACGGCCGACGTCGACGAGCAGATCGAGCGGATCTTCGTGGACCTCCCGGAGACCGACGCGGTGGCGCCGATCATGGGGCGCGGCCAGGACGTGCGGGAGAAGCTGCAGGCGCTGTCGCACATCGGCGCCGGCGGCCGTGTGATCCGCACCCACGGCGACTACCACCTCGGCCAGACCATGCTGGCCGACCGTGGCTGGGTGATCCTCGACTTCGAGGGCGAGCCGGCCCGGCCGCTGCCCGAGCGCCGCCTCAAGCGCTCGCCGCTGCGCGACGTCGCCGGCATGCTGCGCTCGTTCTCCTACGTGGTCGCCGGCGCGCGGCTGCTGCGCGGCGTCGACGTGTCCGACGACTGGGAGGAGCAGGCGCGCACCGTCTTCCTCGAGGGCTACTACGACCGCGTCGAGCTGTCGCTGCTTCCGCCGGGCGAAGCGCCCACCCGGCAGCTGCTGTCCGTGTTCGAGCTCGAGAAGGCGGTCTACGAGCTGCGCTACGAGCTCAACAACCGGCCTGACTGGGTCGGCATCCCGGTTGCCGGGATCGTGCGCCTGCTGGAGACCGAGTAGCCGCCCCCGTCGCCTCCGCGTCCGCCCGGCGCAGATCGTCGGTGCCTGCCCAGCCGTCGTGGCGCGCATCGCCTGCCGCTGGGCGGCCTTGCCGGTCGGGCGTCCGGCCGGCTCACAGCTCGCCTGGGAGCAGCGAGAACATCACCGAGTCGCGGCGGCGGCCGTCCGGATGGAGCAGATGCGAGCGGAGCACGCCCTCGCGCGTGAAGCCGAGCTTCTCGGCCACCCGCTGCGAGGCGCGGTTGTCGGGGTCGGTGACGAGCTCCACGCGCCCGAGCGCGAGCGCGTCGAACGCGTAGCGGCTGAGGATCCGCAGCGCCCGCGGCACCAGTCCCTGCCCGCGCTCGGAGCGCAGGCACCAGTAGCCGACGTGGCCGGTCTCGTTCTCGTTGATCAGCATCCCGATCGAGCCGACCACGCGATCGTCCTTCTCGATCGCGTACTGGTGCGGCCCGAGATCGAGCTCGCGCGTCACGAACGCGCGCGCGTCCTCGCGCGTGTACGGCCGTGGGATCCGCGGCAGCCACTGCAGCATCTCGAGGTCCTGGCACGCCTCGTAGACGGCGTCGGCATCGTCCGCCCGCCAATGCCGGAGGACGATCAGCTCATCGCGCAGCTCCACGCTGCGTCAGGCTAGACGAGCGCCGGCGACGCGGGCCGACGCTCCCACCCGGCGCGGGCGTTGCGAGCGTTCACAGCGGCGGCCGATCTGGCGCGCTCGGCGTCGTCCCTCAGACCGCCGCGGTGCTCGCGCGGACGATGAGCTCGGGCGGGACCGTCTCGCGCCGCGGGATCCGCACGCCGCTCTCGATCTGCTCGAGCAGCAGCAACAGGCTGCGCCGCCCCATCTCGTTGAAGTTCTGCCGCACCGTCGTCAGCGGCGGCGTGAAGTACGCCGCCTCCGGGATGTCGTCGAACCCGACGATGCTGATGTCACGCGGAATGCGCCGGCCCACCTCGTGCAGCGTGCGCAGCAGCCCGAGCGCCATCTGGTCGTTGGCCACGAACACGGCCGTGACGTCGTCGCGCTCGACCAGCTCGAGCCCGAGCTCGTGGCCGGAGCGGGCGCTCCAGTCGCCGACGAGCACCGGCGGCGCCGGGGCGCCGGCCGCCTCGAGCGTCTGCCGCCAGCCGTTCACGCGCTCCTCCGCCTCGAGCCAGTCGCTCGGGCCCGAGATGTGCCAGACGGTCCGGTGGCCGAGCTCGAGCAGGTGCCGGGTCGCCAGCCGCGCTCCCTCGGCCTGGTCGACGGCGACGAGCGGGACCGAGTCGCCCGGGCCGGCCTCGGCGGCGACCACCGGGACGTCGTCGGGCAGGTGCAGCAGCGCCTGCGTCGCCGACTCCTGCGGCGCGACGACGAGGATGCCGTCGACGCCCTGGTCGCGCAGGCGCTCGACCGCGCTCACGACCGCGGCGCTGGTGAGCGAGCGAAGGCTCACGATGCTGACGAAGTAGTCCGCCTCGTGGGCGGCGCGCTCGATCCCGAACAGCGTCGACGCCGGTCCGTACAGCGTCGTGTCGAAGCTCACGACGCCGAGCGTGCGCGAGCGGCCGGTCACCAGCGCCCGCGCGACCGGGTTGGGCCGGTACTCGAGCTTGCGCATCGCGTCCTGCACCCGCTGGCGCGTCGCGTCGCGCACGTGCGGGCTGTCGTTGATCACCCGCGACACCGTCTGCAGGGACACGCCGGCGAGCTTGGCGACGTCGGCCATGACGACCGCGCGGGGCCGGGGGCCCTTGTTGTTGAGAGAGCTCATGGAAGGGGGCGACATCGTCGCAGCCTCGCCGGGCGACGCTGCGCTGCCGCGGCCTGCGCTGATGCTAGCGTTCACAGCCCGCTGGTCAAGTCATCGGCGCAAGAGTTGGCACCGATGATGTGAGCGATAACAAAGCCCGCGTCGCGCGACGAGTTCTGCGCTGCCAGGTCGCGCCGCGCTCAGGGACGCGGCGGGATCTGCTGGACGGCCCAGCCGTTGCCGTCGGGGTCGGAGAAGAACACGAACCGGCCCCACGGGAAGTCCTGGACGTCGCTGACCTCCACGCCGCGCGAGGCGAGGTCGTCGCGCGCGGCGTCGGCGTCGTCGACCACGAGCTGGAGGCCCCTCACGGATCCGGGCTCGGCGTCGGTGGTGCCCTTGCCGATCGCGATCGAGCACGCCGAGCCGGCCGGCGTGAGCTGCACGAACCGCATGTCCTCGCTGACCGTGTGGTCGTGGTCGGCGTTGAAGCCGACCTGCTCGACGTAGAACGCCTTCGCGCGGTCCACGTCGGAGACGGGTACGGAAACGAGCTCGAGCTTGTAGTCCATGGGGCGCAGGCTACGGGAGGCGGCCCGGCTTCGGGCACTGATCGGCGAGCGTGAGCCGGCTTCCAGGGTTCCCGAGGTCGGGGGTGAACGCGGGACGGCATCTGGGTAGGCAGACTTCCGGCCATGGCCCTCGCCGCCGCCACAGATCTCGAGCGGCTCGTTCGCCGCGAGCACGCCGCCCCGCACGACATCCTCGGTGCGCACGCCACCGACGGAGGCGTGGTCGTCCGCGCCTTCCGGCCCGCCGCGTCCGCGGTGAAGGCCGTGCCCGCGACCGGCGACCCGGTCGAGCTCGACCGCGTGCACCCGGGCGGCGTGTTCGAGGGCGTCGCGGACGGCGCCGAGCTGCCGTTCACGTATCGGCTCGAGGTCGACTACGGCGACTCCGGCACCGTCACGATCGACGACCCGTACCGCTTCCTGCCCACGATCGGCGAGCTCGACCTGCACCTCGTCGGCGAGGGCCGGCACGAGGAGCTGTGGGCGAAGCTGGGCGCGCACGTGCGCGAGGTCGACGGCGTCCGCGGCACCGCGTTCGCGGTCTGGGCGCCCGCCGCCAAGGCGGTCTCGGTGGTCGGCGACTTCAACTTCTGGGACGGCCGGGTCCACCCGATGCGCGCGCTCGGCGCCGCCGGCATCTGGGAGCTGTTCCTGCCCGGGGTCGAGCCGGGCGCTCGCTACAAGTACGAGATCCTCGCGCCCGACGGCGAGATCCGCCTGAAGGCCGACCCGATCGCCTTCGCCACCGAGGTGCCGCCGAAGACCGCGTCGGTCGTGCACGAGCCGGCCTACGAGTGGACCGACGCCGACTGGCTCGCCAAGCGCCGCGAGTCCGTGGCGCTCGACGGCCCGATGTCGATCTACGAGGTCCACCTCGGCTCGTGGCGGCTGAACCCGCTCGAGGGCAACCGCTCGCTCACCTACGTCGAGCTCGCCGACGAGCTGTCGGCGTACGCGAAGGACATGGGCTTCACGCACATCGAGCTGCTGCCGGTGATGGCCCACCCGTTCAGCGGCTCGTGGGGCTATCAGGTCACCGGCTACTTCGCGCCCACGCCGCGCTTCGGCTCGCCCGACGACTTCCGCGCGTTCGTCGACCGCCTGCACGGCAACGGCCTCGGCGTGATCCTCGACTGGGTGCCCGCCCACTTCCCACGCGACGACTTCGCGCTCGCGCGCTTCGACGGCACGGCACTGTACGAGCACGAGGACCCGCGGCGCGGCGCGCACCCGGACTGGGGCACGCTGGTCTTCAACTACGGGCGCCACGAGGTCCGCAACTTCCTCGTCGCCAACGCCCTGTACTGGCTGCGCGAGTACCACGCCGACGGCATCCGCGTCGACGCCGTGGCGTCGATGCTCTACCTGGACTACTCGCGCGAGGAAGGCCAGTGGGTCCCGAACCAGTACGGCGGCAACGAGGACCTCGAGGCCGTGCAGTTCCTCAAGGAGTTCAACGAGGTCGTCCACGGTCGCGAGCCGGGGACGATCTCGGCCGCCGAGGAGTCGACCGCCTGGCCGGGCGTCTCGCGCCCGACGTATCTCGGCGGTCTCGGCTTCGGCTTCAAGTGGAACATGGGCTGGATGCACGACACGCTGGCGTACTTCCAGCAGGACCCGGTGTACCGCCGCTGGCATCACCACGAGCTGACGTTCAGCCTCGTCTACGCGTTCACCGAGAACTTCATCCTGCCGCTCTCGCACGACGAGGTGGTCCACGGCAAGGGCTCGCTGCTCGGCAAGATGCCCGGCGACAAGTGGCAGAAGCTGGCGAACCTGCGCGCGCTGTACGCGTTCATGTGGGCGCACCCCGGCAAGAAGCTGCTGTTCATGGGCTCCGAGTTCGCGCAGGAGTCCGAGTGGAACGAGGAGCGGTCGCTCGACTGGCACCTGCTCGAGGACCCCCAGCACGCCGGCATCCAGTCGCTGGTACGCGATCTCAACCACGCCTACCGGGCCGAGCCGGCGCTGTGGGAGATGGACTACGACCACCAGGGGTTCTGGTGGATCGAGGCCAACGACGCCGACAGCAACGTGTTCGCGTTCGCGCGCCGCAACAAGGACTCCGAGCGCGTGATCGTGTTCGTCGCCAACCTGTCGCCGGTCCCGCGCGACGGCTACCGGCTCGGGCTGCCGCGCTCGGGGCGCTGGCGCGAGCTCGTCAACACCGACTCGGGCTACTACGGCGGGTCCGACGTCGGCAACCTCGGCGGCGTCGAGGCGGGCCCGATCGCGTGGCAGAACCAGCCGTTCTCGGCTGAGATCAGCCTGCCGCCGCTCGCCGCCATCTGGCTCGTCCCGGACACCGACTGAGCTTCTGCGCCCAGGGGATGCGCTGAGCGCGCGACCGCGCGAGAATGCGGCCGTGGCGCAGGCATCGGGGCAGAGCGCTCCCGCGTGGACCCACGACGGCTGGGCGGCGCTCGCCGCCGGGCGCTGGGGCGACGCCCGCACGTCGTTCGAGGGCGCGCTCGCCGACGCGCCGACCGCCGAGGCGTGGGAGGGCTTCAGCTGGGCCGTGTGGTGGCTGGACGAGGGCGGCGCCGTGTTCGACGCGCGCCGGCGCGCGTACCGGCTGTACAAGGCGGCCGGCGATGCGGCGAGCGCCGCGCGGATGGCGACGTGGCTGGCGTGCGACGAGCTCGACTTCCACGGCGCGGCCAGCGTGGCCGGCGGCTGGCTCCAGCGCGCCGAGCGGCTGCTGCGGCCGCTCGAGACCGGCCCCGCGCACGGCTGGCACGCGTTCCACAGCGCGTACCACGCGCGCGTGTGCGGCGACGACGCCGCCGCCGAGCGGCTCGCGATCCGTGCCGCGGACATCGGGCGCCGCTGCGCGGTGCCGGACCTGGAGATGCTCGGGCTGGCGCTGGAGGGCGCGACGCTCGTGTCCGCCGCGCGCGTGCCGGAGGGCATGCGCCGCCTCGACGAGGCGACCGCCGCCGCGCTCGCGGGCGAGGCGACGATCCCGATGTCGGGCGCCTGGACGTTCTGCTTCCTGGTCAGCGCGTGCACCGCCGTGCTCGACTACGAGCGCGCCTTCGAGTGGTGCGACCGGATCCAGGAGTTCGCCGAGCGCTACGGAAGCCGTTACATGCTGGCGTTCTGCCGGGCCGAGTACGGCGCCGTGCACCTGTGGCGCGGGCGCTGGTCGCAGGCCGAGTCGCTGCTCGAGGCCTCGATCGACGACTTCACGCGGTCACGGCCGCCGATGGTCGGCGCGCCGCTCGTCGGCCTCGCCGAGCTCAGGCGCCGCCAGGGCCGCACGGCGGAGGCGGTGGAGCTGCTCGAGCGGGCGGGCCCGTCCGCGGGCGCGCAGCTCTGCCGCGCGCAGATCGCGCTCGACCGCGACGACGGCGCCGACGCGCTCGAGCTCGTCGAGCGGCTGCTGCGGCGGCGGTCGGGGCGGCTGGCCCGGATCCCGGCGCTCGAGCTGCTGGTC
>DASSUW010000506.1:0-22802 GCA_035706585.1 Solirubrobacteraceae bacterium
CCCGACTGGATCGCCGAGCCGTTCCGGCTGCAGATCGCCGGCGACGCGATCGCCGCGGCGGCGCGCTGGCGCGACCGCGGCTGTCCCTATGAGGCCGCGCGCGCCCTCGCCGAGTCCGAGCGCCCCGACGCGGTCGCGGCGGGTCTCGCCGAGCTCGAGCAGCTCGGCGCGACACCGGCCGCGAAGCTGGCGCGCGAGCGGCTGCGGGCGCTCGGCGCCCCGGTCCCGCGCGGCCCGCGGCGCGCCACGCGCGAGAACCCGGGCGGCCTGACGGCACGCGAGCTTGAGGTGCTGCGGCTGCTCGCGCAGGGGCTGCGCAACGCCGAGATCGCCGACAACCTGGTGATCTCGCGCAAGACCGCCGACCACCACGTCTCGGCGATCCTCGGCAAGCTCGGCGTCCGGACGCGCGTGGAGGCCGCCACCGCGGCCAACGATCTCGGCCTGCTCCAAGATCGGTAGGCCGGCGGCCGAAGATAGGCAATCCCTCCGATGCCGGGACCGGGGTGCGCCCGTACGGTCGGCGCAGTGTCAGCGACCGAGGAGTGCACATGCAGACCTACGTCATCCTGCGCCGCGGGGGTTGGGCCACGCCGGCGGATCTCACCGAGGCGGCCGCCCGCTCGACGGCCGAGGGCGAGCAGATGGCCGACGACGTCCGCTGGATCCGCAGCTACGTGACCGCGGAGACCGACGGCTCTCTCGGCACCGTGTGCATCTACCAGGCCACCAGCCCCGAGGCGGTCCGCGAGCACGCCCGGCGCGCCGACCTGCCGGCCGACGAGATCGTCGCGGTCGCCGACACGGTGATCGTGCGACCCGATCCGGCGCCGGTCGCGGGTTAGCGCCTCAGGCGCGGCGCTCGTCCTCGGCGAGTACGCGGATCCCCAGCGCGTGGGCGAGCGCTGCCGCGTTGGCGACGATGTCCGGCCAGGGCATCGCCGCCCCGCGCAGGCGGTCGAGGCTGCTCGCGCCGTCGAGCGTGCACGCGGACAGCTGGCAGCCGTCGATCCGCAGGCCCTCGAGCTCGGCCTCGGTGAGGTCGCAGTGCTCGAAGCGGACGGTCCGGAACAGCGCGTTGCCGAAGTCCGACTGCGCGAGGAGGCAGCCCACGAACGCGACACGCTCGAACGTCGTGCCCGCGAACGTGGCGAGATCGATGCGGCAGTCACGGAACGTGGCGTCGACGATCCGCGCCCGCGTCCACTGGACGCCGGTCAGCCGCGTGCGGGTGAACGCGACCCGCGCGAGCGAGATCTCCGGCGCCGCCAGGTTCGCGAGGTCGCCGCCCTCGTCCGCGGCGTCGCTGATGAGCGCGCCGCGCGTGAGCTCCTCGGGCGCGAGCGCGCGCATCGCGCCAGTCAACCACACGCTCGCCGCGTGAGCGGCGAGACGCGGCCCGGGGG
This sequence comes from Solirubrobacteraceae bacterium, assembly GCA_035706585.1. Taxonomy (GTDB): domain Bacteria; phylum Actinomycetota; class Thermoleophilia; order Solirubrobacterales; family Solirubrobacteraceae; genus DASSUW01. The sequence continues at coordinate 1,407 of DASSUW010000506.1, forward strand.
CTAGGACGTCAGCAGCCGGTTGGCGGCCTTGAAGTCGCTCGCGTCGAGGTGTCCCAGCCACGTCCCCCAGGTGCCGCCGCCCTTGGCGGCGTCGACCGCGTTCTTGAGGCCGTCGAGATCGCCCTCGAAGTAGGCGGCGGCGACGACCGGCTCGGTCGCGACGGTCACCAGGTGGGTCGCCGACGTGAACTCGCGCAGGAACGAGGAGTCGTCGCGGTGCACGTCGACCTCGGGTCCGACCTTGCGCGTGAAGTACTCGGTGACGCCCTCGTTGACGGCGTAGTTCATCCGGCTGCGGAAGCGGTCGTGGGAGTGCGCGTGCATCCCCTCGTGGATCTGCGTGCCGAGGTCGGCGCGCTCCTTGCGGATGTGGATGACGCCCTTCTCCTCGTCCTGGAACGCCCGCACGCCCTTGGTGGCGAGGAAGCTCTCGGCCTCCTCCTCGCTGAAGTTGCGATCGGTCGCCGGGTTGATCGACCGCTGGGCGTACTCGAGCCAGGCGGTCTTGAACGCGGCCTCGTTGTCGACCTTCATGATCTTCGCGAGGCTCACCTTGCGCAGCTTCGCGCCCACGAGGTCCTTCAGGTACGGGCTCGTGTCGAAGATCGCGTCCACCTGCTTGCCGGTGCGCAGCGGCGGCTTGGGCTCCGGCCGGCGGGCGAGCAGCCGGCTCAGGGCGTGATTGCTGATGCCGTCGGCCGGGAGCGCCTCCGGCCGGCGCTCGTGCGGCGGCCGGGCGCGGCGGTGCTCGTAGAGGCGGCGACTCACTCGCCAAGCCTACGGGTACGACCGTTGCATGACCAACGAGGAGAAGGGCGAATGGGCGGAGGTCGCCGACGCCGGCATTGCGCCCGTCGCCGATGACGACGCGGCCCTGACCGGGCGCACGGTCGGCGGCGACGAGCCGGCGACCGATGACGGCATCGACCGCACCGCGGGCGACAACGCCGACGCGGTGCGCGACGGTGGGCAGAACCGGCCCGACGGCGACCAGGAGCCCGACCTGCGGGATGCGGCGGCCGGGCCGCGGCAGGTCGACGTCGACGCCGCCCACTCGTAGCTCTCGAACGTCGCGACGGTGCTCCGCTACGGTGAGCGCCGTGGGCAGGGTTGCCGTCGTCGTTCTCGCGCTGGTCGCGCTGGTCGCGCTGCCGGGCTGCGGCGACGCGGCAGACACGCCGGGCCCGGCCCAGGAGAAGCCGCGCGAGCTCGTGTACATGTCGCGCAACACGCTGTGGGCGGTGCCGGAGGACGTGGCGATCTACGACGACGGCGCCGTCGCCTACCGGCAGCTGTTGCACACGAAGATCTCGATGAAGGTGCGCCGCACGCGGCTGTCGCCGACGGCGCTCGCCCGCTTGCGCGAGCTGATCGCCCACACGCGGCTCGCCGGCGCCGACCTTCCCGGCGCCGCCCAGCCGCGCAACGGCTTCCGCTATCTGCTGCGGCTCGACGGCCGCAGCATCAGCACCGTCGACGGCCGGCTCGCGCCGGGCGTGCGGCCGCTGATCCGGCGGCTCGGCCGGCTCGAGGACCGGATGCTGCTGCGCGGCGAGTAGCCGGCAGCAGCATGGCGTCGGCTCCTGCGGGCGTCGGAGGCGCCCTGAAAGCGGCTACGCCGCAGCCGGCTCCTCGATCCGCCGCGGCAGCAGCGTCTCGCGCGCGATCACGAGCCGCTGGATCTGCGACGTGCCCTCGTAGAGCTGCATGATCTTCGCGTCGCGCATCAGCTTCTCGACCGGGTAGTCCTTGATGAAGCCGTAGCCGCCGTAGATCTGCACCGCGTCGGTGGCGACCTCCATCGCGCTGTCGGCGGCGAAGCGCTTCGCGTGCGAGGACTCGAGCGTGTTGCGCTTGCCCTGGTCGAGCAGCACGGCCGAGTTCCACGTCGCGAGGCGGCTCAGGTGCACCTTCGTCGCCATGTCGGCGATCATGAACTGGATCGCCTGGTGCATCGCGATCGGCACGCCGAACTGGATCCGCTCCTTCGAGTAGTTGGTCGCGAACTCGAAGGCGGCGCGCGCGATGCCCGTCGCCATGGCGCCGACTCCGGGCCGCGTGCGGTCGAGCGTCATCATCGCGATCTTGAAGCCCTTGTTCTCCTCGCCGATGAGGTGGTCGGCGGGGATCTCGGTGTCGTTGAACGTGATGGTCGCGGTGTTGGACGCCCGCTGGCCCATCTTGTCCTCCTTCTTGTCCACCGTGACCGTGTCGTCACGGGGGACGATGAAGCAGGAGATCCCGCGGTGCCCGGCTTCCTTGTCGGTCTTGGCGTAGACCGTGTACCAGTCGGCGTAGCCGCCGTTGGTGATGAAGCACTTGGAGCCGTTGATGACGTACTTGTCGCCCTTGCGCACGGCGGTCGTCCGCATGCCGCTCACGTCGGATCCCGCGTCGGGCTCGGTGAGGCAGAACGAGGCGAGCTTGTAGTCCTCGGTCAGCATCCCGAGGTAGGTCTTCTTGAGCTCCTCGGAGCCGGCCAGCGCGAGCGGCGCGCTCGCGAGCCCGTTGGCGCCGATCGAGGTCGCGATGCCGGAGCAGCCCCAGCTGAGCTCCTCCTCGACGATCGCGCCCTCGAGGTAGGTGAGCCCCGGCCCGCCGTACTCCTCCGGCGTGTGGCCGTTCATGAGCCCGAGCTCCCACGCCTTCCGCAGGATCTCCTCGGGCCACGTGCCGTCGCGGTCGTACTCCCAGGCGACGGGACGGATCTCCTTCTCGGCGAAGTCGTGCGCCATCTCGCGCAGCGCCTTCTGCTCGTCGGTCAGCGTGAAGTCCACCATCGGTTCTCGAGCTCCCAGATTGACTGGTCAGTCAACAGCTACTCAGAGGGTACATACCCCGCCCGCCGGCAACAAGAACGAACGTTCGTCGAGGGACCGGGAACTGCCCGTCCGGGGAGACCTTGAGCGGCAACGCGCCACTGGGGTTGCCAGGCAGCGCTATGCGCGACTCATCCACCCCACGCGAAACCGGTGCATTGGCGTCGCTCCCTCGATGCCGCAGTTGAACGGGTAACAATGACGCCATGGAGGACGCGTTCGCGATCGTGCTCTTCGTCGTGGTCGGCGTCGCGGCCGTGGCGGCCGTCTGGGCTCTGATCACGAGCCGCGGCTCGTACGACCAGATCGGCAGCGGCGGCCTCGTCTCGACTCCGCAGGAGCCGACGGCCGCCGAGCGCGACGCCGAGATCCGCCAGATGCTCGAGGCTCGCAACGCGATCCGGACCGCGCGCGGCGAGGACGCGCACGACGTCGATGCCGAGCTGCGCGCGCTGACCGGGGCCGCGGCCGACCCGGAGCTGCGCGAGGAGGTCCGCTCGATCGTCGACGCGACCAACGCGCGGCGCGTCGCCCGCGGCGAGGAGCCGCTCGACGTCGAGCCCGAGATCGACCGGCGCCTGCGCGAGCTCGGCGCCGGCTAATCGCGCTCGAGCGCGGCTCGCAGGGTCGCGAGGTTGGCGTCGACCCCGCGCTTGACGGCCCGGCCCGCCAGCGGACCGAGCAGGCCGGCCGCGCCGTCGAGCTCCACCGACGCATCGAGTCCGACGACAGTCGCGCCGCCCGCCTCGGTGAGTGAGTAGCGGTAGAGGAACGGGGTCGGCCCGGAGGTCGTGCGGATCGCGAACCGCCCGGGCGCGTCGCGCTCGACGACCTCGAGGCCGTTCTCGGCCGGGCCGGTCGGCAGCGAGCGCTGCATGACGTAGCGCGGGCCGCGCCCCTCGACCGCCGTGACGGCCGAGTTCCACAGCGGGAAGCGCGACGGGTCCGAGAGCAGGGCGAAGACGTCGGCGCGGGGACGAGCGATGCGGATGCTGGTCTGGATGTTGATCACGTCCGGCAATTTACATGATATGTCACGTATTTCAATGACGTGTCACGAATCTTTATCCTGGTTCCCGTGAACCAGGTGGAGGAACTGCGCTATCTCGCACTCGCCGCGCAGCGGGACGGGAACCGGCGGCTGGCGACGCTGCTGCGCCCGCTCGGCCTGACACCCGCGCAGTCGGAGGTCCTGATCGTGCTGGCCCGAGCCGGTCGGCCGTTGACGATCCGTGAGGTCGGCGACCTGCTCGTCTGCGAGCCCGGTAGCCCGAGCCGGCTGATCGCATCACTGGCCGACGCCGGTCACGTCGCCCGGCGCAGGCATCCGGAGGACGGGCGCGCCGCGGCGGTCGAGCTCACCGACAAGGGGCGAGGTGCGGCCGAACGGGTCCATGCCGTCGAGGAGCGGTTTCACGGCGAGCTGCGTGCGCGGATCCCCTCGCCGCGCGACGTCGAGGCGACCGTGCGGACGCTGCGCGCGATCGCGGCCGACGGCGAGTCGGCCAAGGCGCTCGAGCGTCGTCTGCGCGCGGGTTGAACGGAATCCGTGACGTTTCCGGCGATGCGTCTCGCCCGCGCGCCGCGATCCCGGGCGGGATCGTCGGCTCGAAAGAAGGGTCGGCGCCTCCTCGACTCCGCCTCGACCGCACGCAGAGTTCATCAGATCGACACGCGGACCGGAAGGATCACCGGCATGCGCACCGGGGGGCCGCGCGGCGCGTCGCCGCGGAAGCAGCCGGGTACGGTTCTCCGCCCGCCGCGGGTGGGGGCGCACGGCGGCCGGAACGCCTGCTGCCTCGGCCGAAAGCGATGCCGCGCACCGGCATGCTGGTGGCCATGCGAATCGCCGCCACCATCGCCGCCTCACTGGCCGCCCTCCTGTCGCTCGGCCTGCTCGCGGCCGGCGGCGTCCTGTTGTGGGGCGAGTCCAAGAAGGACGAGCAGGGCTACCTCACCACCCGCACCGAGCGCTTCAGTACCGGCAGCTACGCGCTCGTCACCGGGAACCTCGATCTCGACCTCGATGGCCTCGACGAGGTGCTCGACGACGACACCTACGGCAAGATCCGCCTCGAGGTGGATTCCGGCACGCCGGTGTTCGTCGGCATCGCGCGCACGGCCGACGTCACGCGCTACGTGGGCGCCAGCGCACACGCACTGGTGACCGACGTCTCGTACCCCGACTTCGACGCCGACTACGACGAGCGGCCCGGCACCGCGCGGCCCGCCGCGCCCGCCGCCCAGGACATCTGGGCCGCGTCCGCGCACGGCCCGGGGCGGCAGACGCTCACGTGGGACGTCGAGGACGGCGACTGGTCGATCGTCGTGATGAACGCCGACGCCTCGCGCGGCGTCGACGCCCGCATCAGCGCCGGCGCCGAGGCGCCGCTAATGGCGCCCCTCGGCTGGGGCATGGCGATCGCCGGCCTGCTCATGCTCGCGTTCGCCGCCGGGGCGACCGTCGTGGCCGTCCGGGTCCCGCGCCGCCGGGCCGTCGCCGCCTGAGCGCGCGGCCTCGCGCTTGTCGACGACCAGCGATGCCACGATGCCGATCGTGAACGCCGCCGCGACCACGGCGAGCGAGGTCACGTGGCCCACCTTGTACGTGTCCTCGAGCAGCAGCTTGACGGCGACGAGGGCGAGCACGACCGCGATCGTCTCGTCGAGGAAGCGGAAGCGGCGCACGAGCCCCTCGACGAGCACGAACAGCGCCCGCAGGCCGAGCAGGGCGAAGATGTTGGCCATCCAGATGAGCACCGAGTCGCGCGTGATCGCGAACGCGGCGGGGATCGAGTCGATCGCGAACGCGATGTCGGCGGCGACGATCGCGGCCAGGCAGACGAACATCGGCGTCGCGTAGCGGCGGCCGTCGAGCCGCGTGAACCAGTGGTGCCCGTCGTAGTGGTCGGCGACCGGGAACACCTTGCGCACGCCGCGGACGATCAGGTTCCTGTCCGGGTCCACGCCCTCCTCGACGCCGCGCAGGATCCGGTAGGCGAGCACGAGCAGCAGGGCGCCGAGCACGTAGATGACCCAGTGGAACTGCTCGATCAGCGCGACGCCGCCGAGGATCGCCAGACCACGCAGCGCGAGCGCGGCGACGATGCCCCAGAACAGCAGGTTGGCCCGGTGCTCCTCCGGCACCGAGAAGTAGCTGAACAGCAGCAGGAACACGAACAGGTTGTCGAGCGACAGCGAGCGCTCGACGAAGTAGATCGTCGTGTACGTGACCGCGTCGTCGGCGCTCGACAGCGCCCACACGAGCGGCGCCACCGCCAGCGCGAGGACGAGCCAGCCGATCGACCAGTAGACGCCCTCGCGGAACGTCGGCGTGCGGTCGGGCGCGAACGCCTTGAGGTCGACGAGCAGGAGCGCGACCGTGATCGCGGCCAGGGCCAGCCAGGGCCCCGGCCCGCTGATGAAGCCGAGCGTCATCAGATGAAGAAGAAGACGAGGCCGAGAACGGTGTAGACCGAGAGCAGCTGGACGCCCTCGAACCACGTCGACTCGCCCTCGTGCGTCACGAAGTTGGCGATCAGGATCGCCAGCATGATCGCGCCGAGTTCGAGCCCGTTAAAGATCAGCGGCATCGGGAACGGCCCGAGCACGAACGAGACGAGCACGAGCACGGGGGCGACGAACAGCGCGATCTGGGCGCTCGAGCCGATCGCGATGTTGACGGACAGGTCCATCTTGTCCCGCCACGCGAAGTACACGGCCACCCAGTGCTCGGCCGCGTTGCCGACGATCGCGACGACGATCACCGAGACGAAGAACGGCGACAGGCCGATCCCCGCCGACGCCTCCTCGATCGAGCCGACGAGGATCTCCGACATCACGCCCACGGCGACGCCGGCCAGCGCCAGCGCGGTCACGCTCTTGCGCACCGACCACGGCTCGCCGACGTGGTCCTCCTCGGCGTGCTGCGGGTTGAACAGGTCGCGGTGGGTCTTGAGCGAGAAGAACAGCCCGGCGACGTAGGAGCCCAGCAGCACGACCGCGACGAGCGCGGACATCGTCTCCAGATCGGTCGGGAAGCGGTCGTTGCGGTCGGTCGGACCCGGGAGCGAGCCGCCGATCACGAGCTCGAAGATCGCCGGCATGATCAGCGCGACCGACGCGAGCAGCAACATCAGCGACTGCGCCTGCGCGGCCGTGGCGTCGAACCGCTGGCGCTCGCGGGTGATGCCGCCGACCAGCATCGCGGCGCCCATCACGAGCAGGATGTTGCCGAGGATCGAGCCGACGAGCGACGCCTTGACCACCTCGTGCAGGCCCTTCTCGAGCGCGAACAGGGCGATGATCAGCTCCGGCGCGTTGCCGAACGTCACGTTCAGCAGCCCGCCGATCCCCGGTCCCGAGCGCGCGGCGAGCTCCTCGGTGGCACGGCCCATCAGCGCCGCCGTCGGGACGACGCCGAGCGCGGACGAGAAGAACACGAGCGCGGAGTCGGCGTCGGCGAACCGCAGCGCGATCGCGATCGGGATGAACGGCACGAGGACGTACGGCCACCCTTCACCGCTCAGCAGGAAGCGCCGCAGGTTGAAGGAGGCCTGCGCCTGAGTCACCGCGAGGATTATGCGAGGTCGGGCGCTACGGCGTCGTCAGAGCCTCGGAGCACTTGCGCTCCTTGGCGCTGTCGCCATTGGCGTCCTGGATGCACTTGGCGTAGTCGTCGAGGCTCTGCTGGGTCGCGCCGCCGCCGCTCGCGCTGCCGCCGGCCGCGCCGCCCCCGAGGCCGTTGAGGCCGATGCCGAGCTCCTGGAGCTTGGCCGCCAGCTCGGAGAACGGGCGGGCGTTGTCGGGCGCCTCGATGTCCTGGTCCTCGTTGACGTCGGTGAACTGCATGTCGATCTTGACGTCGAGCGACTGCGCGCCCGAGTCGGTCGGGACCTCGAGCTTGAGTCCCACGACCATGCGGCGCATGATCCGGTCCTCCGCCCCGGTGTAGATCTCCACCGACACGTCCTTGATCGCGTCCTCGGCCTGCTGCTTGTCCTGCTCGGACAGCTGGTCGGGGAGGCCGGCGGAGCTGCCGCCGCCGACCGACCGCAGCTTGCCGATCGCGGCATTGACGTCGTCGAGCAGCTTCGGCACGTCGACGTCGCCGGTGATCTTGATCGTGTCGGTGTCGCCGACCTTCGCCTCGCCGGCGTTGCGGGCGTTCGTGAGCCACTTCGTCGGGTCGATCCCGAGGCTCGCGAGCGACTGGCTGTCGCCGTTGCCCTGCTTGGCCTGCTGCTCGTACTGGGCCTTGATCTGCTGGAAGATCGGGCCGGGGATCTCGTACTCGGTCTTGCCGTAGCGGACGAACGCCTGGTCCTCGGTCCCGGTCAGCCCGAGCACGAGGTTCTGGCCGGCGAACGTCGCGGTCGCGTCGAGATCGGCCTGCGGCAGCTTGCCCTCACCGGAGCTCTGGAACGGGCCGCTCAGCTTGACGTTGAACGCCTGCCCGTTGGCGTCGACGCTCGCGTTGAGATCGAGCTTGCCCGACTTGATCGACTCGTCGCCCGAGAACGTGTCCTTGAGCAACTCGTTCACGTCGGTGCTCGAGCTGGCCTCGTTCTTGTCGTCGCCGCCGCAGCCGGCGACGAGGCCCAGAGCAAGGACCGCCAAGAGGAGCAGGTGGAGCGAACGTGGCCGCATGAGCTGAGAGTTGCAGCGCACGTCACGCCGCAACTTCGAGCCTAGCATTGGGGTCGTGGGAGTCATGCGTGTTGTCTGTTGTGCCTTCGTGGCGATGCTGTGCAGCCTGGCGGGGGCCTCCTCGGCGTCCGCCGGCGAGGTTCTGGTGCTCGGCAAGGACGGGCGGGTCTCGTCCCGCGAGGATCCGTCGCTGCCGCGCGTGACGATGAAGCGGCCCCCGCGCCGCCATGCGGCCGCGGGGCGGCACCCGCGCCGCCATGCGGCCGTGGGGCGGCACCCGCGCCGCCATGCGGCCGTGGCGACGGCGGCCCGCAAGAAGAAGCACCGCAGGACCGTCTACGGCGAGCTCAAGCGGCTGAGCCGCCGGGGCGCGATCACGCCCGAGGAGTACACGAGCTACCGCGCGCGGCTGGTGACCGTCAAGCGCCGCGCCAAGCACCTCGACGGCATCGGCAAGAGCGAGATGCGCGCGGTCATCGACAACGTCAAGGACATGGCGGCACGGCGGAAGCTGACGGCGTCGCGCCTGCGGCCGCTGTGGCTCACGCTCGACCGCAACCTCGAGTGGTGGAGCACCGGCCGCTCGCTCGGCAGCGGCCAGCGGGTCGAGTTCGCCGGCTCCGAGCTCGTCTGGCAGTACTACCCGGGCCAGGGGCTGCAGCTCCAGATGCTCGGCAACTTCGGCAAGCTCAACGGGCTCTGGGGCAGCCACGACAACGCCAGGCTCGAGTTCATGCTCAACGAACTGCTGCCGCTGGCGGCCAGCCGCGGCGGCCGCGGCGGCGTGGCCTGGGAGTACTACTTCAACTTCGGCGGCGGCCGGCCGCCGTGGGTGAGCGGCCTGGCCGAGGGGACCGCCGTGCAGGCGCTCTCGCGCGCCGCCAGGCGGCTGGACCGCGAGGCCGACGTGCTGCCGATCGCCAAGCGCGCGCTGCGGATCTTCCGCGTCCGCACGCCGGCCGGCGTGCGCGTCCGCGAGGAGAACGGCGACCATTACGCGATCTACTCGTTCGCGCCGAGCCTGCGCGTGCTCAACGGCTTCATCCAGTCGCTCGTGGGCCTGTACGACTACGCGCGGCTGTCCGAGGACCCCGAGGGCACCGAGCTCTTCCAGGCCGCCGAGCCGGAGGCGCGGCGCGAGACCCCGCTCTACGACACCGGCGCGTGGTCGCTGTACTCACGCGGCAGCTCGCTGCACGAGTCGAGCCTCTCCTACCACGACCTCCTGCAGGGCTTCCTCGCGAACCTGTGCAAGCGCACCGACATCGCGGTCTACTGCACGACGGCCGGCAACTTCGAGCGCTACAAGACCGTCCCGCCGCAGGTCACCGTCCGGCACCGTCGCCTGCGTGGCGGCCGCTACGGCCGGGTGCGGTTCGAGCTGTCGAAGATCTCGACGGTGACGCTGCAGATCACGCGCGGCGCCCGCACCGTGGAGGCGCGTCCGTTCGGCGCGGTCGGCTACGGCAAGCGCACGTTCGGCTGGCGGGTTCCCCGGCGGGCCGGCACGTACCGCGTGCTGCTGACCGCGCGCGACCTCGCGGGCAACCGGGCGTTCGACACGACCACGGTCAGGGTTCTGAAGCCCAAGAAGAAGAAGCGACCGTAGACTCTCGCGGGCTCAGATGAGCCCCCGCATCATCCTCTACACGGGCAAGGGCGGCGTCGGCAAGACGTCGGTGGCCGCCGCCACGGCGCGGCGCTGCGCGGCCGCGGGCGCCCGCACGCTCGTGCTCTCGACCGACCCCGCTCATTCGCTCGCCGAGTCGCTGCAGACGCCGGTCGGGCCCGAGCCGACCGAGGCGCCCGGCGGCGTGTGGGCCCAGCAGGTGCAGGCGCAGGAGGAGCTCGAGCGCAACTGGTCGGCCGCCCAGGAGTGGCTGGGCGGCATGCTCGCGGAGCGCGGAGTCGAGCGGATCGCCGCCGAGGAGCTCACCGTGCCGCCCGGCGCCGACGAGCTGTTCAGCCTGCTGCAGCTCAAGCGCCACGCGGAGTCGGGCAAGTGGGACGCGATCGTCGTCGACTGCGCGCCCACCGGCGAGACCCTGAGGCTGCTGTCGTTCCCCGACGCCGCGCGTTGGTGGCTCGACCGCGTGCTGGGGCGCGAGAACGCCCTCCTCGCGGCGACCCGCCCGCTCGCGCGCGCGTTCTTCGACATCTCGCTGCCCGACGAGCGCGTGATGGCCGACATCCAGCGTCTGGTGGGCAACCTGATCGCCATGCACGAGCTGCTGCGCGACGCCGAGCGGGTGACGCTGCGCCTCGTGATGACGCCCGATCGCATGGTGGTCGCCGAGGCGATGCGCACGTTCACGTACCTGAACTTGTACGGGTACCTGTGCGACGCCGTGATCGTCAACCGCGTGTTCCCCGAGAACGTCGGCGAGTACTTCGGCGCCTGGCGCGCCGTCCAGGCCGAGCAGCTCGCCGATGTCGAGGCCGGCTTCGCGCCCGTGCCGGTGCTGCGCGCGCCGTACTTCGAGCAGGAGGTGCTCGGCGACGCGATGCTCGACCGGCTCTCCGGCGCGCTGTTCGACGGCCGCGACGCCGGAGCGGTGCTGCACGACCGGCTCGCGCAGGAGCTGGCGCTCGACGGCTCGCGCGCCGAGCTGCGGCTCGACCTGCCGTTCGTGAGCAAGGGCGACGTGGCGCTGCGCAAGATCGGCCTCGAGCTGGTCGTGCGCGTCGACGGGTATAAGCGCACGATCGTGCTACCGGGAGCGCTGGCCGGCTTCAAGCCGACATCCGCGAAGCTCAACGACGGATCGCTGGTCGTGGGGTTCGAAGGTGGCTGATCCGCTCAGCGACGAGTACGCCGAGGCCGCGCGGCTGCTGCGCGAGGCCGAGGCCAGGGCGCGCGCCGCGAGCGGCGGGCCGGTGCCGCCGCGCGGCTGGAGCGTGCCCGGCGACGACCGCACGCCGCCGCCGTTCGACCTCGGGCAGATCGCGGCGCTGATCGAGTCGCTGCGCGGGGTCGTCCCCAGCGAGCTCACGCGCCAGCTGGCCGACGCGCTGCGCGAGCTGCTGATCGCGCTGCGCGCCGTGCTCGACTGGTACATCGCGCGCCTGGAGCCGCCCGAGCCGCCGTCATCGGACGTACAGGACATCCCGGTCGAATGACAGACTCAGGGCTGGTGAATCGCCTGCGAGAGCTTCCGGCCGAGCTGCGCAACGCCGGGATCGCGGCGGCGGTCCTGGCGTTGACGCTGTTCCTCCCCTGGTACACGCAGTCGTACGTGCCCGAGGGGTCGCGCGAGTTCGTCAAGCGCAACGTGTCGGCGTTCGGAGTCTTCACGTTCGTGGAGGCGGCGGTCCTGCTCGTCTCGCTCGCGGTCCTGTTCCTGATCTGGGCGCGCTCGGAGCGCAAGGCGTTCCATCTCCCGGGCGGAGACGGGACCGCGATCACGCTGGCCGGCGGATGGGCGCTGCTGCTGCTCGTCTGGCGGCTGTTCGACAAGCCCGACGCGCCCAACCCCAGCGAGGACTACGGACTGCAGTGGGGCATCTTCGCCGCGCTGCTGGCCGCGGGAGCGCTGCTGGCGACGGGGCTGCGCGTCCGCGCCGTGCACCGCCCGGAGCCGCCGAATCCGGCCGCCGAGCCCGTGCCCGAGCCTGAGCGGCCGTCGCCGCGCCCCCGGCGCCGGCGCACGGAGTCGACTGCCGTCACCGAGGTGCTGGGCGAGCGGCCCGACTGGTCCGGCGAGCCGCCGGAGGCCCCGGGCCGCGCTCGCCCGTCGCAACCGCGCGAGCGCGACCCGTCTGAAGAGGAGTCCGACCGCCTGTTCTAGGCGGCGGCGCGGGCCAGGGCGGCCTCGCGCGCTTCGACGGCGTCGGCGAGCTCGACCAGCAGCTCGCTGAGCTGGGCCTCGACCTCGCCGTCGCGCAGTGTGCCGTCGGCGTCGAAGCGCTCGGCGGCCTCCGGGACCGGCAGCTCGCGGTCGAGCACCCGCGCGCCGATCGTCGAGAGGATCTTGCGCGCGTCGGCCTGCGCCCAGACGGCGCCGAACATGCCGGTCGAGGTCCCGACGACGGCGGCGGGCTTGCCGCGCAGCGGGTTCGTGGCGTGCGGGCGGGACGCCCAGTCGAGCGCGTTCTTGAGCACGCCGGGGACCGACGCGTTGTACTCGGGCGTGGCGATGAGGACGGCGTCGGCGTCGGCGATCGCGTCGCGGAGCTGCCGCACGGAGGCGGGCGCGACGTCGACGTCGTCGTCCGCGTCGTACGGCGGGATCGCCTTCAGGCCGTCGAACACCTCCAGCTCCACTCCGGCCGGCAGCTGCTCAGCCGCCGCCCGGAGCAGACCGGAGTTGTACGAGTCCCGGCGCAGGCTGCCCGAGATGCCGAGGACTCGCATCGACTACGCCTGAGCGAGCTCGAGGTCGACCGAGATCGTGACGTCGTCGGCCAGCATGAAGCCGCCCTTGGGCAGCGGCGCGTTCCAGTTCAGGCCGAACCTGGTGCGGTCGACGGTGGTCTCGAACTGCAGGCCGAGCTTGGTGTTCCCGAACGGATCCTCGATCGGGCCGACGACCGAGCCCTCGGCGGTGACGCGCTCGGTGTTGCCCTTGATCGTGAGGTCGCCGGTGAGCGTGGCGGCCGGGCCGTCGATGGTGAGCTCGAGACCCTCGAAGCGGATCTCCGGGTACTGCTCGGCGTCGAAGAACTCCGGCGACTGCAGGTGAGCCTGCAGGTTCTCGTCCTTGACGATGACCGAGCTCACGGGCACGGAGCCCTCGAGGCGGGCGGCGCCGTCGTCGCCGACGGTCACCTGCGCGTCGACGACGCCGAACGTGCCGCGGAACGTCGACAGCATGTGCTTGACGGCGAACCCGGCGGTCGAGTGGACGCCGTCGGTCGTGTAGGTGCCGGCGGGAATCGCGGTGGCAGTGGTCATTTGGAAGGTTCTCCCCGGTTTTGGAAGGCGGACCGGACTGCGGTCCGTTTTCGTGACGAGGAGTACTGTAGCACAAGAAGCGGACCGTGGTCCGGATACGTTCTATACTGGCCCTCGTGTCCGTTACCGTGCCCACCGTGGAACCGCTCCCGGTCCTCCAGGACGAGCCCCCGCTGCGCGCCGACGCGGCGCGCAACCGGGACAAGGTGCTGGCCGCGGCCGAGAAGCTGTTCGCCGAGAGCAGCCCCGACTGCGTGACGATGGACGCCGTGGCCGCCGCGGCCGGTGTCGGCAAGGGCACGCTGTTCCGCGGCTTCGGCGATCGCGCCGGGCTCGTCCTGGCGCTCCTGCAGCAGCACGAGACCCAGCTGCAGGAGGCGATCATCCGCGGGCCCGCGCCGCTCGGCCCGGGCGCGCCGCCGATCGACCGGCTGATCGCGTTCGGAAAGGCGCTGCTGCGGCATCTCGCCCAGCACGGCGACCTGATCGGCGCCGCCGAGGGCAAGCTCGACCGCTACCGGTCGGGGCCGTTCATGGTCTACCGGGCGCACGTGGCGATGCTCGTCCGCGAGGCCGACCCCACGTGCGACTGGGAGTACCTGACCGACACGCTGCTGGCGTCGCTGACCGCGACGCACCTGCGCTACATGCGCGGCGCGCGCGGGATGTCCGAGGAGCGCCTGGCCGCCGGCTGGGCCGACCTCGTGCGCCGCGTGCTCATCGCGCGCTGAGGTCGTCGAGGATCCGCGGCAGCTGGTTGACGAGCGACAGGTGCCCCTCGTCGTCGTAGAGGTGCACGCGGGCGTTCGGAACGTGGGCCGCCAGCCAGCGGCCGTGGGCGAACGGGACCATGCGGTCGTGCGCACCCTGCCAGATCGACACCGGCACGGAGAGGCCGTCGAGCGCGAAGCCCCACGGCTTGACGAACGCGAGGTCGTCGTCGAACCAGCCGTCGATGCCGGTCGAGACGGCGTGCCGGAGCATCCGCGCCAGCGACTCGGCGAACTCGCCGGTCAGCGCGCCGCGGTCGACGTCGTCGATCAGGCCGCCGAGCTCGCCGGCCACCTGCTCGCCGGTGATGTCGCGCAGCGCGGCGGCGAACCGACCGAGGAACGCTCGCAGCTCCTCGTGCGAGCGAGCGGCGGCCCCGAACTCCGCGACGTTCTCGGGCCCCATGCCGGCCAGGAACTCGAGCCCCTCGGCGTCGTACGGCGCGACGCCCGCGAGCGACGCCGCGCCGCGGCAGCGATCCGGCAGCAGCGCCGCGCAGGCGAGCGCATGCGGTCCGCCTCCTGACCATCCGAGCACGACGAACTCGCCGAGCCCCAACCGGTCGAGGATGGCGGCGACGTCGCTCGCCACGTCCGCGACGCTGCGGCCTTCGTGCCGCGTCGACGTCGCGTAGCCGGGCCGCGCGTGCGCGACGAGCTGCCAGCCCGCGGCATCGACCGCGTCGAACAGTTGTGGGAACGCGGCCGGCGCGTTCGGCGTGCCGCAGTGGAACACGAGCGGGAACGCATCCGGCGCGCCGTGGCGGAGCACCTCGAGGTCGCGCCCGTCGACCGTGACCGTCTCAGTTGTCATGGAGGTAGAGGCCGAGCGGCAGCAGGATCGTCGCGACGAAGATCATCCCGATCCCGGTCGCGATCGCGGTCCTGGACTTGTAGACGTGACCGCCGATCCCGATCACGAACCCGACGCCCATCAGGATCACGAACGGCAGCGGGTCGGGTTCGAAGACGGCGAACACGGCGCGCGCGAGCATGGCATACAGTCGGCCCATGAAGGCACGGATCGCCCTCGGGGTCGTCGCCGCCGCGCTGCTCGTCGCCGCCCCCGCCCGGGCCGACGTCACGATCGGCGCCGACCTCCTCCAGCTGCCGTCGACGCCGATGTGCGCGCACGCCTGCACCGTCGTCGGAGGACTGGCGACGCGCCCGATCAGCGCGCCGTTCGACGGCGTGATCACCCGCTGGCGCGTCGCGGTCGCCGCCCTCCCGTCGCCGATGCGCCTGCGCATCGTCACCGGCGGCGCCGCGCGCGACAGCTCCGCGCTCGTCACGCCGGTGGCCGGCGTCAACGTGTTCCCGACGCGCCTGCCGATCGCGACCGGTGAGTCGATCGGCATCGACTGCTGCGCCGGCGACGTCGCCACGGAGTTCGCCCGTCCCGACGCGGCCGCCAGCGCCACCGTCTGGGAGCCGCCGCTGACCGACCCGGTGCCCGGTGGCCTGGTCGGCGGGTTCGAGCCGCTCTACAACGCCGACGTCGAGCGCGACGCCGACACCGACGGCTACGGCGACGAGACCCAGGACAACTGCCCTGCCGACGCCAACGCCGCGCAGACCGACACCGACCACGACGGCGCGGGCGATGCCTGCGATGCCGACGACGACGGGGACGGCGTGCCGGACGCGACCGACAGCTGCGACACCGTCGCCGGTCCTGCCCCGCACGGCTGTCCGGTCCAGCCGAGCCCGCCGAACCGCGCGCCGACCGTGCGGTTCCGGGCGCCGCTGGCGGGCACGGGGATCGGGCCGAGCTTCGCGATCGTGCTCGACGTCGCCGACGACAGCGGCTCGCCGACCGTGTCGGTGTTCGACGACGACGGCACGATCTGCGTGCTCCGGCGCGCACCGTACGCGTGCACGTGGACGCCGACCGGCGCCGACGTCGGCCGCGCCACGCTGCTCGCCAGCGCGGTCGACTCGGCCGGCCTGTCGACGCTCGGGATCGTGCGCGTGCGGGTCAACCGGTTCGTCGCCTCGCTCACGCAGCGCCAGCGCCATCGCAAGGGCGTCACGCGGGTCTCGGGCCGCCTCGTGCTGCCCGCGCACGTCACCCGTGCGCAGGGCTGCCGCGGGACGGTTCGAATCCGGTTGCGAAAGGCGCGCCGCACCGCGAAGGTCACCCGCCGCTGCCGCTATTCCGCGCGGCTCCCGTTCCGCCCCGGCCGCGCGCGCGTGCGCTTCGGCGGCAACTCGGTGCTCGCGCCCACCTAGACTGCGAGGCGCGATGAGCGCCGAACCTGCATCGGTCGACGAGGTCGCGGCCGGCCTGCGCGCCGCCGGCTACCTGCCCGGCGAGTCGACCGCGCTCGTCAGCTACCTGGCGACCCGGCTCGGCAAGCCGGTGCTCGTGGAGGGCCCGGCCGGTGTCGGCAAGACCGAGCTGGCGAAGGCCCTGTCGCGCTACCTCGACCGCACGCTCGTGCGCCTGCAGTGCTACGAGGGGCTCGACGAGGCCAAGGCGCTGTACGAGTGGAACTACCGCAAGCAGCTGCTGCGGATCCAGGCCGAGGACGCGGGCACGGGATGGGACGCGGTCCAGGACGACATCTTCGGCGAGGAGTTCCTGCTCAGCCGCCCGCTGATGCAGGCGATCGCCACCGACGAGCCGGTCGTGCTGCTGATCGACGAGATCGACAAGACCGACCAGGAGTTCGAGGCGATGCTGCTCGAGCTGCTGTCGGACTTCCAGATCACGATCCCCGAGCTCGGGCGGATCGAAGCCCGCACGCACCCGGTCGTGCTGCTCACGTCGAACAACACGCGCGAGCTGACCGAGGCGCTCAAGCGCCGCTGCCTGTACCTGTGGCTCGACTATCCGAGCACCGAGCACGAGCTCGAGATCGTCCGCCTGCACGCGCCCGAGCTGGCCGAGACCGTCGCGCGCAAGCTCGTGGAGGTCGTCCACCAGGTCCGCGACCTGGACCTCAAGAAGCCGCCCTCGATCGCCGAGTCGATCGACTGGGCGCGCGCGCTGCTGCTGCTCGGCGCCGACGACATCGACCAGGACGTCTTCCGCGACACGATGTCGATCATCGTCAAGCACCGCACCGATCTCGACACGGTGGCCGAGCGCGTGGGCGTCCGGCTCGCCGCGTGAGCTTCGACGCCCGCATCCTCCAGCTCGGAGAGGCGCTGCGCGCCGAGGGGGTGGCGATCGGGACGTCCGAGCTCAACGACGCGTTCGCCGCGCTCGAGGCCGTGCCGTGGACGGGACCGACCGACTTCCGCGCCGCCCTGGCCGCGACGCTCGCCAAGTCGCCCGAGGACCGGCGCGTGTTCGACCTCGTGTTCGAGCGCTTCTTCTTCCGCGCCGCCGAGGCGCAGGCGCTGCGCCACGAGATCCGCGAGGGCGAGCAGCAGGACGGCATCACCGGCGGCGAGCGGATCGAGCTCGACAACCTGCGCGAGCAGCTGCTGCAGGCGATCCGCGAGGGCGACGACGCCGCCATGCGCGACCTCGCGCGGCTCGCGATCGCCGCGTTCGGCCGCCGCGGCGAGGGCTCCGGCGTGCTCGGCGTCGACGTCCAGCGCATCCGCCGCTCGCTCGGCCTGCGCTCCGAGCCCGGCGGGCCGGTGCAGGAGGACGTCCCGCGCGAGCAGCTGCGCCTGACGCGCGACCAGATCCGCCGCTTCGAGGCCCACCTGCGGTGCGAGCTCGAGCGCGCCCAGATCGAGCGCACGCAGGCGCTGCCGCCGTCGCGGCCGCTCACCGAGCTCGACCGGGCGCTGCCGACCGGGCCGCTGCAGGACCTCGCCGCCGTCCACCGCGTCGTCGCCCAGCTCAAGCGCCGCCTGGCCACCCAGGGGCACGAGACCCGCGGCCGCAAGCGCCACGCGCACGTCGACGTGCGGCGCACGATGCGCGCGTCGCTGCAGACCGGCGGGGTCCCGGTCGTCCTCAAGTACCGCCCGCGCCGGCCGCGCCGCCCCGAGCTGTACGTCCTGTGCGACGTCTCGACCTCGGTCACGAGCGCCTCGGTCTTCTTCCTCAGCGTCCTGCATGCGCTCCACGACGCCTTCCGCAAGATGCGCTCGTTCGTGTTCGTCGAGCGGATCTCGGAGGTCACCGACGTGTTCGAGCGAGAGCGATCGTTCCGCGCCGCCTCCGAGGCGATCTCCAAGGACGCCGGCGTCGCCGACGTCTCCGGCTACACCGACTACGGCCGCGTCTGGAACGAGTTCCTCACCCAGGTCCAGGACGACCTGCACCCGCGCGCGACCGTGATCGTGCTCGGCGACGCCCGCACCAACGGCCGCGACCCGCGCGCCGACGTCTTCGCGCGCATCGCCGCGCACGCCGGCCGCACGTTCTGGCTCAACCCGGAGCCGCGCCTGTACTGGAACTACGGCGACTCCGTGATCGCCACGTACGAGCGCTTCTGCGAGGCCTACGAGTGCTGGACCACGCGCCAGCTCGAGGACTTCGTGAAGGCGCTCACGCGGCCGACCTGGGACTAGCAGGCCGGCGCGTAGTCGCGCCCGGGCAGCAGCTCGTTCCACTCGCTGCGCGTCAGCGACCGCCCCGCGACCGCGCACGCGTGCCGCCGCCACGCCGCGGGACGCACGTCCCAGCGCCACGACCGCCCGGCGTCGGTGATCGCGAACAGGTAGGCGCCGTCCGGCGAGAACTCCGGTTCCACGACATGGTTCGGCACCGCCCGCAGCGGCGTCCCCAGCGGCTGGCCGCTCGCGATGTCGTACAGCCAGACCGTGCCGTCCCAGCTGCCGGTGGCGAGCGTGCGACCGTCGGGGCTCATCGCCAGGGACATCACCTCGCCGGTGTGGCCGCCGAGCCGCCGGGTCACGGGCCGCCACGTCCGGGTCGAGATGACCTCGGCGTAGCCCTCGGGCCGTCCGATCACGAGGGATCGGCCGTCGCGGCCGAACCGCACGCTCGTGGCCGGCCCGGGCAGGGTCGGGACGGTCGAGCGTCGCTGGACATCCCGGACGTCGACGATGTCGACGCCGAGGGCGGACGCGACGGCGAGCGTACGCCCGTCGGGGCTCAGCGCCGCGTCGGCGATTCCCGCCGGACTCGACGGATACGCTCGCGGCGAGCCGACCGGGCGGCCCGCGCGCAGTGTCCACAGCTGGATCGCGTCGGCCGAGGCCGTCGCCATCAGCCGCCCGTCGGCGCTGAAGCCGGGCGCATGCAGCGGCCAGGTGTGGCCGGGGAGTCTGCGTACCAAGCGGCCGTTGCTCGCGTCGAACAGCCCGACGAAGCCGTTGGGGCCTCCGACCGCGAGCAGCGGCCCGCCGGGAAGGAACCCGATGCCGAAGACCGGGCCGCCGGCCACCGCCCGGAACCGCGAGCGCTCGCGCAGCGTCCGCGCGTCGAGCAGCGAGACGCTCCCGTCGCCGTGCCCGATCGCCAGCGTCTGACCGTCCGGCGCCAGCGCGTAGCTGCTGAACGGGGGCAACGCGAAGTCGCGCGGGAACACCGGGGCGGTGACGAACGGGCGCCCGAGCCGGCGATCGCCCTCGAGGTCCCAGAACACGACCTTGCCGTCCTGCCCGGCCGTGTAGGCGGTCCGCCCGTCGTGGCTGATGACGACCGCGGTCATCACGCCCGCGTGCCCGCTGAGCGTCTCGCGCACGTCCGCGTCCGCCGCGTTCCACACGATCGCGCGGCTGTCCTCGCCGGTCGTCACGGCCGTCCGCCCGTCGGGCGCGAACGCCGACGCGGTCACTGGCCCGTCGTGGCGGCCCGCGGCCGTACGGACGTGTCCGCTCGCGAGGTCGACGAAGCGCACGGATCCGTCGCGCCGGCCCACCACCATCGTGCGACCGTCGGGGGCGAGCGCCGCGGTGTCCCCGCCCACCGCGAGCCGCCGCAGTGGCCGCAGCGTGCGCGGGTCGCGGATCACGGTCGGCCCGCCGTCGAGCGTCGTCACGATCCGCCGGCCGTCGCGCGTCAGCAGCAGCGTCACGGTCGCCGGAGCTCGGGCGACGTACACCGGCGGGCTGAGCCGGGCCCCAGTGCGCGGGTCCAAGCGCTGCACGAACGTCCGGTCCGACGGATCGTTCACGACCGCATACAGCGTCCGGCCGTCCGGCGAGAAGCGCGCGCCGTAGAGCACGCCCTCGGTCGGCGGTACGGCGGCCGCGACCCGGGCGCTGCGCGCCTCGAGCACGACCGGCTGGGTGCCGCCGACCGAGAGCCGCGTGCCGTCGGGGCTGAAGCGCACGTCGTCGGGGCCCCACGCGCGCAGGTGCCCGGCGACGGTCTGCGGCGCTACGACGGGCCGTCGCGTCCGCGCATCGATGAGCGTCAGCGTGCCGTCGGCACCGACGAACGCCAGCGTGCGGTCGTCGGGACTGATGTCGAGTCCGGTCACGCGACCGCCGTCGCCGCTCACGATCCCGATCGCCGCCGGGCTCTTGATCAGCGCCGCGAGGAGGTTGCCGCGCGTCTGCAGCGTGTCGTCGAGCGCCACGCCCTGCCGGGCGAGCAGCAGCGAGCGGTCGAGATCGCCCTCGGCGAGCGCCTGCGCTCCGAGCCGCTGAGCCGCCGCCGTGGTCGCTTGGTCCCGCGCGCGCTCGCGCTGGTCGAGCGCCACGACGCCGGCGATGACCGCGAGGACGAGGAGCGACGCGACGCCCGCGAGCACCAGCCGCAGCCGCCGCTGCGCGCGCCCGCTCGCGTGCCGGCTGTCGTCCAGGAACGCACGCTCGGTCGCGTTGAGCTCGGGCTCATGGGCAGCCGCCCAATCGAGCGCCGCCGCGAGGCGCGCACCGCGGTAGAGCCCGCCGGGGTCGCGATCGTCGGCGTCCCAGGCCCGCGCCGCCTCGTCGAGCCGGCGATGCAGGCGCCGCCCCTGCACGTCCTCGTCAAGCCACGAGCGCAGCCGCGGCCATTCCCGCAGCAGCGCCTCGTGCGCGACCTCGACGGCGCCGTCCGAGACCGTGAGCAGACGGCGGTCGGCCAGCTCGGCAGCGACGCCCTCGGCGCCCGCAGCGAGCTCGGCGAGCGCGATCCGGCGGCGCACGATCGCGCCGGTCTCGTCCTCGCCCGCCAAGCGCAGTATCAGCGCGCGCGCTTCGATCTGCTGCGCGGCGTCGAGGCGCCGGTACGCGTCCTCGGCGAGGCGGGCGACGGCGCCCTGCACGCCGCCGCGGCGCGTGTACTCGGTCAGGCGCAGCGTCGACCCGTCGCGCCGGCCCCACAGCTCGAGCAGCGTCGTCGACAACAGCGGAAGCCCTCCGGGGCGACCCTCGACGTCGGCGAGCAGCGCCTCCACCA
>DASSUW010000507.1:0-5418 GCA_035706585.1 Solirubrobacteraceae bacterium
CGGCCCAGTTGGCCGGCACCCAGCCGCGCCGCTCGGCCGCCAGCGCATCGCCGGCGCGGCGGAAGAGGTGGATCAGCGCGATCAGGATCGCGACGGCGACGATCCGGCGCCGGCGGTTGCGGCCGGGCGCGGTGAGGAACGCCCCGATCACGGCGCCGAGGCAGCCGACGACGAGCTTGGCGGGCAGCGTGGATCCGAGCGCCTCGCCGATCAGGGTGCCGGCCATCGACGCGACGCACTGGATCGCGACCGCGCTGCCTGACACGGCCGATCGGGCCTTCGCGGGTGGCTGGTCCTGGAGGACCACGTCGATCGCCTGGGCCGACGCTACCGACACGCGCGCCGCGCGTCCACAAGACTGCGGTCACCCGGCGTGCCGGGGTACGGGTAGCTCCAAAGAGGTGGCCGCAATCCGCCTCTAGCGTCCGCCGCATGCGAAAGCTTGCCGCCTGGTGCCACGACCGGCGCCGCACCGTGCTCGGCCTGTGGGTCGGCGCGTTCCTCCTGTTCGCCGTGCTGTGGGGCACAGCCGCCGGCGACTTCGCCAACAACTTCCGCCTGCCCGGCACCGAGTCCCAGCACGCCTACGACACGCTGAAGGACAAGTTCCCGTCGCAGTCCGGCGACACCGCCAGCGTGGTGTTCGCGGTCAAGGACGGCAAGGTGCTCGACGCCGCCAACAAGCCGACGATCGAGGCGGCGCGCAAGGAGATCGCCAAGTCGCCCGAGGTGCTCGCGGTCGGCGACCCGTTCGCCGAGGGCGCCCCGGTCTCCCAGGACGGCAGGATCACGTTCGCGCAGATCCAGTTCAAGAAGGGCGGCGGCGACATCGACGTGAAGGCCGTCAAGGAGATGGCCGAGAACACGCTCGCGCTCGACGGCAAGGACGGCGTCCAGGTCGCCCTCGGCGGTGACATCATCCACTGGTCGACCGCCGAGCAGGGCGGCGCCGGCGAGATCATCGGCATCCTCGTCGCGGCGGGCGTGCTGTTCCTGACGCTCGGCCTCGTCGCGATGTGGCTGCCGCTCGTCAACGCGCTGTTCGCGATGATCGTCTCGCTCGGCATCATGGCCGTCGTCGGTACCCGCGTGCTCGACGTCGTCGACTGGACGCCGCAGCTCGCGGCGATGATCGGCATCGGCGTCGGGATCGACTACGCGCTGCTGATCCTCAACCGGTTCCGGCTCGAGCGCGGCGGCGGGCGCGACGTGCGCGAGGCGACGCTGACGGCGCTCGACACGTCGGGCCGCGCCGTGCTGTTCGCCGGCATCGTGGTCGTGATCGCGATGCTCGGCATGATGCTGCTCGGCATCTCGTTCCTGTACGGCCCGGCGATCGGCGCCGCGCTGTCGGTCCTGTTCACGATGCTCGCGGCGATCACGCTGATCCCGGCGCTGCTCGGCAGCCGGATCGGCCGGCGCATCAAGCCGGCCGCCGGCCACGGCGCTCCCGGCGAGGACCTGGCCGACGCCGAGACCGGGATCGCCGCCCGCTGGAGCGCGTTCGTGGCGCGCCGGCCGTGGCCGGTGGGCGTGCTGGCGCTGGCCATCCTGATCGCGCTCGCGATCCCGGCGCTGCACATGCGTCTGGCGACGAGCGACGCCAGCACCTACCCCAAGGACGACACGTCGCGGGTCGCGTACGACCTGCTCAAGGAAGGCTTCGGCCCCGGCTTCAACGCGCCGCTGCTGCTCGCGGTCGAGCTGCCGAAGTCGGGCGACCAGGCCGCGCTCACCCAGATCGGCGATGCGCTGAAGGGCCAGGACGGGATCGCCCAGGTGCTGCCGCCGCAGCTCAACGAGGCCGGCGACACCGCGACGATGATCGCCTACCCGACCACGACGCCGCAGGACGAGACGACCGACGAGACGGTCAAGACGGCACGGGACACGACGCTCCCGCCGGTCGCCGAGCAGACCGGAGCGCGGATCTCGATCGGCGGTGCGACGGCGACGAACCTCGACTTCGCGCAGACGATCCGGGACAAGCTCCCGCTGTTCATCGGCGTCGTCGTGGGCCTGTCGCTGCTGCTGCTCGGTGTGGTGTTCCGGTCGATCCTCGTGCCGATCAAGGCGGGCGTGTTCAACCTGCTCTCGATCACCGGCGCGTTCGGCGTGATCACGCTGATCTTCCAGGACGGCCACCTGGCCTCCCTGTTCGGCGACGCCACGGGGCCGATCGAGTCGTTCCTTCCGATCATGATCTTCGCGGTCGTGTTCGGGTTGTCGATGGACTACGAGGTCTTCCTCGTCTCGCGCATGCACGAGGAGTGGGTGCACACGCACGACGCCAAGTACGCGGTGCGCCACGGCCTCGCGATGACCGGTCGCGTCGTGACGGCGGCGGCGGTCATCATGATCGCGGTCTTCGCCGCGTTCGCGATCGGCAACGAGCGTGCGCTGGCGATGCTGGGCGTCGGCTTCGCGTCGGCGATCTTCATCGACGCGTTCATCATCCGCCTGCTGCTGCTGCCCGCCGTGATGCACATCGCCGGCCCGGCCATGTGGTGGATGCCGGCGTGGCTGGAGAAGCGCCTGCCGCACCTGAACATCGAGCGGCCGGACGAGCCGCCCGCCGGCCCCGGCCGGCGCCACGAGCCGGCACCGCAGCCGGCGTCGTAGACCAAAGCTCGGCCCGGCGAGTCCGACGCTCGCCGGGCCGCAGCGCCCCGACGGATCACGCGAACGGCTTGTGCTTGCGCGAGCGCTGCTCGACGCCGGCGCCGAGCATCAGGGCCACCCGGACGACGAGCGGGATCGCCCCGAGCACGGCGATCGCGACGCCGATGCCGCGCGCGGTTCCGTCGAGCAGGAGCGCCAGCACGATGCCGGCGACGACGAGCGGCGCGTTCGAACCCCCACACTCGGGTAGCCCCGTCACATGGCCACGCAGAAGCAACGCGACACGGCACGCAAGAACGTCAAGAAGGCGCAGGCGGGAGCACGCAAGAAGCGCACGATCTCGAACCTGTCGAAGGACACGCGGTCGGCGCTCGGCCGCGAGGGCGCCAAGGCCGCGGCGCGCAAGCGCGGGGCGTCCAAGGGCACCGGGACCGGCGCCGGCGCGATGACCGTGACCGAGCTGCGCCGCGAGGCCGCCGAGCTCGGCATCGAGGGCCGGTCGAAGATGGGCAAGGCACAGCTGGTCCGCGCGGTCGGCCAGAAGCGCCGGTCACGCGGCTAACCACAGTCGCCGGTTCCCGATCAGGCCCGCCCGGGAAGACGGATCCCATGGGATATCTGGTCTACGGCGCGATCCTCGCCATCGCGGCGGTGCTGTTCATCTTCACCGGCATCTGGGGCGGCCTTGTCTGGATCGTCGTCGCAGGCGCCGTCCTCGCCGTCGTGTTCCTCGGCCGGGCCCGTACCGTCCAGACCTCCAGCGTCGAGCCGACCGGCACGCCCCGCGCCTCCCACGGCGGCGGCGAGACCGCCAACGAGCGCGTCGGGCAGCCCTGAGTCAGCCGCGGCGCGCGGCGATCACGCGCGTGCCGCCGGCCGGTGAGAACGTGACGTTGCGGCGAGCGGGCCGCTCGGCGTCCGCCGACGCCGCGGTGACGGTTCGCCGCCGCAGGATCTCCGCGATCGCGGTCCGCATCTCCATCTCGGCGAACGCGGCACCGATGCAGCGCCGCACCCCGCCGCCGAACGGGATCCACGCAGACGTGCCCTGACCGCCGTTCAGGTGGCGCTCCGGCCGGAACGCGAACGGCTCGGGGTAGCGGTCCGCGCGCGTATGGGCGAGCCAGATCGCCGGCGTCACGTCGGTCCCCGGCGGCAGCACGTGGCCGTCGACGGTGAGCGGCGCGGCGAGCCGCCGGCCGGCCAGCGGCACCACCGGCCGCAGCCGCAGCGACTCGGTCACGACGGCGCGCAGGTACGCGTCGTCGTGCCGCGCGCGGTCGATGGTCTCGGGGTGCCGGACGAGCAGGTCGAACGTCCACGCCAGGCCCGTGGCCGTCGTCTCGTGGCCCGCGAGCAGCAGCGTCATCAGCTGGTCGCGGATCTCGGCGTCGGTGAGCGACTCCCCGTCCTGGGACCGGGCGGCGACGAGCATCGAGAGGATGTCCTCGCGCGGATCGGCGCGCCGCTCGGCGATCTGACGATCGAGCATCGCGTCGATCTCCCGCCGGCGTTCCCGCATCGCTCGCAGCGGATCGCCCGCGCCGCCGAACCGTTGCGACAGCAGCACGGCCAGCTGGAGTCCGGCGGACGCGGTGTCGGCCAGCAGCCGCGCGAGCCGGTCGCCGAGGGCGGCGCGCCGCGCGGCGTCGGTGACGCCGAACACCGCGCGCAGGATCACCTCGAGCGTGACCTTCTGCATGTGCGGGTGCAGCGCGAACGGCTCGCCGGTCGGCCAGGTCTCCACGTCCTCGGCGACGACGTCGCGCACCGTGTCCTCGTACGCGCGCATGCGCGCGCCGTGGAACGGCGGCAGCATCAGCCGCCGGCGGGCCAGGTGCTCGCGCCCCTCGAGCAACAGCAGTGAGCGCGGCCCGAGGATCGGCAGCAGCGCGATCGTCCGGCCGGCCGGCAGTCCGTGCTCGGCGTTGCCGTACAGCGCCTTGATCGCGTCGGGATCCGACAGCATCACCATCGGCGTCTTGAAGCCGAGGAACTCGACGGTGAACGCGTCGCCGTAGCGGCGCCGGCACGACTCCATGAACGAGATCGGCCGCAGCAGCCAGCGCAGCGTCTGCCAGATCGGCGGCTCGGTCGGACCGGCGGGAAGCGCGTCCACGGGTGCGAGCGTACCGAGCACCTGAAACGCTTTCGCCAGGTGTACTTCGACCTCGACACGCTCGTGCTCGACGCAGCGCAGGCCGTGTGCATCGCGCTGCCCGCCGCGGGGATCCCGGCCGCGCTGGCGGTGCGGCTGGGCGGCCGCGGCTGGGCGCTGATCGCGCCGCTGTCGCTGCTCGGGACGATCCTGCTGATCAGCCTCGTCCCCGACAGCGCGGACCTGTTCACCTGGATCGCGCTGCTGCTCGTGCCGCCGGGGTGCGCCCTCGGACTGGGCTGGGCGATCCACGGCGCGCGGCCGTGGCTGGCGCTGCTGACGCTGCCGCTGCTCGTGTTCGCGTTCGCCGCCCCGGAGGGCACGGTCGGCCGCGCGGCGCGGATCGCGCTGATCGTGTTCTCCACCGCGACGGCGGGCCGGCTGCTGGCCGGGGGAGCTCCGTTGTCGCTGCTCAAGGCGGGCGTGGTGCTGATGGCGGCACTGGACATCTGGCTCGTGATGGGTCACCAGTTCGAGGCGCAGTTCGCGGGCTTCGACGCGGCGGCCCCGGCCGCGGCGCTGCCGCAGCTCCAGCTCGCCGAGGTCGGCAACGTCGCGACCGACTACGGCGACTACTTCGTCGCCGGCCTGGTCGGCGCGATCCTGGCCGCCGAGGACGGGCCGCAGCTCGTGGCGGC
>DASSUW010000508.1:0-2723 GCA_035706585.1 Solirubrobacteraceae bacterium
CGCGCGCTCGCCCGCGCCTGCGGCCGCGAGCCGGCGCTGATCCGCACCGGCGGCACGATCCCGGTCCTCGCGGCGTTCGCGCAGCGCGGCGTCCCGGTGATCCTGTCCGGCTTCGGCCTGCCGCAGGACAACTTCCACGCCCCCGACGAGTCGTTCGCGCTCACCAGCCTCGACCTCGGCCGGCGCTCAGCGCGAGCCTTGTACGAGGATCTGGCGGCCTTGCGCGACTAGCGCGGCGGCGCCTGGGGGGTCTTCCCCGGGCACCACGCGAGGCTCGCCCGCACCAGCTCGCGCTGGCGCGCGTGCTGGTCGCGCTGCGTCGCCAGGATGCGACGGAGCGCCTCGGCACGCTGCTTGTTGACGGGCGGGGTGTTCATGTGCGAGAGAATCGCCCAACCGGGCCAGAACTTGATAGGAAGCGGACCACCGATCACTGGTACGGCTAACCCCCGTAATCGGTTGACTTCCGGTTCGACGCCGCGGCGAGGATGACCTTCACGTCTTCCAGCGTCGTGGCCGGGTTCACGATCGCGATCCGCGCCACGGTCTCGCCGCCGACCGAGGTCGGCAGCACGAACGCGGTGCCGGAGCGGCGCAGGTCCGTCGCCCAGCGGTCGTAGTCGGCCGGCTCCCAGCCGTGGCGGCGGAAGGCGAGCACGCTCAGCTCCGGCTCGCACAGCAGCTCGAGCTCGGGCCGGGCGCGGATCTCCGCCGCCGCGGCGCGCGTGAGGGCGAGCGTGCGCTCGACCGCCTCGCGGTACGCGTCGGTGCCGTGGACGGCGAGCGAGAACCAGAACGGCAGTCCCCGCGGCCGGCGCGTCAGGTGCACGCCGTAGTCGGACGGGTTGAACGCCTCGTCGTCGGCGTACAGCGACTCCAGGTACGACGCATGCTGGCGGTGCGCGGCGCGGCCGAAGCGCGGCTCGCGGTAGACGAGCGCGCACGAGTCGAACGGCGCGAACAGCCACTTGTGCGGATCGACGATGAACGAGTCGGCGAGCTCGATCCCCGCGAACCGTGCCCGTACGGACGGGGCGCACAGCGCGGCGAGCCCGTACGCGCCGTCGACGTGCATCCACAGCCCGCGCTCGCGGCACACGTCGGCGACGCCGGCGAGGTCGTCGATCTGGCCGAGGTTCGTCGTGCCGCCCGTCGCGGCCACCGCGAACACGCCCTCGGAGTCGGCGTCGAGGGCGCGCCGGAGCGCCGGGCCGGTGAGCCGGCCGCCCGGCACCTCGACGGTCCCGGTGTCCATCAGCCGCAGCATCGACCGGACCGACGAGTGCACCTCCGCGCCGACGGCGACGCGCGTCGCGGGCGTGCCGCCCGCCCGCGCCCGCTCGCGGGCGGCGTGCAGGGCCGACAGGTTGCCGTGCGTGCCGCCGGGCACGAAGCAGCCGCCCGCATCCGGCGGGAAGCCGGCGAGGTCGGCCAGCCAGCGCAGCGCCTCGTTCTCGGCCTGCACCGCCCCGGCCGCCTCGAGCCACGACCCGCCGTAGACCGCGAACGCGCTGATCAACAGGTCGGCGAGCGCGGCCGCCGGCGTGCCCGCGCTGGGGATGAACGCCATGTAGCGCGGGTGGTCGATCGCCGTCGTGCCCGCCAGCAGCTCGCGCATGCGCGCGAAGGCCTCGTCGGCGCCGAGGCCGTCCGCGGTGATCGCGGCGTCCGGCAGCCGCCCGGGGACGCCGCCGAGGTCCGGCGGATCGGCCGCCAGCCGCGCCGCCGCCGCCTCGAACACCGCCGCCGCCAGCTCCGGGTCGAAACCGTGAAGCAGGGGTCGGCCCGCCTTACGCCGTACGGGGGTCTGACCCCACGCGGGCGACGTTGGCGGCGTGGATCTTGCGCTGCTCGGCGGTGCGGCGGGCGAGCGGCAGCTTCGCCGCCCCGCCGTCCTCGAGTAGCGCCTCCAGGTACGCCCGGTCCTCGCGCAGGATCGCCGCCGCGCGCGCGCCGTCGATCGGGCCGCCGTGGCCGGGGACGACGTGCTCGGCCTGCTCGACGAGCGGCTCCAGCCGCTTCAGCGTGGCGAGGTAGGCGGTGGCGGAGCCGTGCAGCCACGGGATCTCGACCGGCGACAGGTAGTCGCCGACGACGAGCACGCGCGCCCACGGGACCCAGATCGCCATCCCGTCCTCGGTGTGGCCCTCGGTCGGGTGCAGCTCGAGCTCGCGGTCGCCGACGTCGAGCTTGCCGGGGACCGGGAGGCGCTGCGCGCCGGGAAGCGACAGCGGGCGCGGCCGCTCGACGTAGAACTCCTCGTCGAACTCGCGCATCTTGCGCTGGGGGTCCCCCGGGTGGCTGATCAGCCGCGCGGCGGTGGTCTCGGCGCAGCCCAGCGGCGCCTCGGGGAACGCGTAGCGGCCGAGCAGATGGTCCCAG
Source organism: Solirubrobacteraceae bacterium (assembly GCA_035706585.1). Lineage (GTDB taxonomy): Bacteria > Actinomycetota > Thermoleophilia > Solirubrobacterales > Solirubrobacteraceae > DASSUW01. Next base: position 2,383 of record DASSUW010000508.1, read on the forward strand.
TCGGCGTGCGTCGCGAGCAGGCCGACGACGGTGAAGCCGGCCTGCTCGGCCAGCGCCGGGACGATCTCGAGCTCGTCCGGGAACACCGGCGAGTCGATGCAGAACGCCTCGCCGGCGGAACGGACGAGCGTGCAGGTGGTCTGGTAGGCCCGGGAGGTGGCGACTACGACGTCCGCGTGGAGCCCGACGGCCCTCACGCCGCCCCGAGCAGCCGCGCCGCCTCGAGCAGGCTCTTGACCTCGGCCGTCGGCTTGCGCGCGCCCGGGTCGAGCTCCTCGCCGGTGCGGTTGACCCAGATCACCGGCACCTTGGCCTTCACGCACGGCTCGACGTCGTAGTAG
>DASSUW010000509.1:0-14753 GCA_035706585.1 Solirubrobacteraceae bacterium
AGAACATCTCGGACGCGCAGGTCAAGAGCCAGATCGATGTCCTGAACGAGGACTTCCGGAAGATGAACGCGGACGCGAGCAGCGTGCCATCCGTCTTCCAGCCGCTGCACGCCGACACGATGGTCCAGTTCAAGCTCGCGACCAAGGACATCTTCGGCAACAGCACGACCGGCATCACGCGCACGAAGACGAACAAGTCGTCGTTCGGCATCAACGACGCGGTCAAGGCGTACACGTCCGGCGGCATCGATCCGTGGCCCGCGCACCGCTACCTGAACATCTGGGTCTGCAACCTCGGCGGCGGCCTGCTCGGCTACGCGCAGTTCCCGGGCGGCCCGTGGAAGACCGACGGCGTCGTGATCCTCAACACCGCGTTCGGCGACACCGGCACCGCCACCGACCCGTTCGACCTCGGCCGCACCACGACCCACGAGGTCGGCCACTGGCTGAACCTGTTCCACATCTGGGGCGACGACGGGACCGGCTGCAAGGGCTCGGACTACTGCGCCGACACGCCCAACCAGGCGAGCGAGAACTACGGCAAGCCGACGTTCCCGCACATCTCGTGCAAGAACGGCCCGAACGGCGACATGTTCATGAACTACATGGACTACGTCGACGACGACGCGATGATGATGTTCACCACCGGCCAGGCGACGCGCATGAACGCGGCGCTCAACGGACGCCGCAAGCTGCTCTTCCAGGCGCTGCCGAAGTTCCCCGGCAACCTCGGACCCAGCAAGACCAAGAAGCCGGCCGTCAGGAAGCTCCAGGTCGAGCTGCGCGACCGCTACAACAACCACGACCTCAAGGCCGACGGCGTCTACGGCAAGTCGACCGAGGCTGCCGTCCGGCGCTTCCAGCAGAACCGCAAGGACATCCCCTGGAAGCTGCCGGTCAACGGCAAGGTCGGCAAGAAGACCTGGATCGCCATCTTCGCCTAGCGCCTGATCGTCACCTTCCGCTTCGCCCGGTCATGCCGGCCGTCGGCGTAGCGGACGGTGACGGTCGCGGTCACCTTCACGCTCTTGCGGTGGTGGCGCTTGAGCGCGCGCTTGGCCTTCTTCGTGAGCTTGATCGTCAGGCGCTTGGAGCTGCCCGCGGGCAGCGCGCGCTCGAGCGACCCGACGATGCGCTTCCTCTTCAGCCCGAGCTTCTTGGCGAGCTTCTTGGACAGCGTGAGCTTCGCCGTCGCCGTGCAGCTCAGCTCGCAGCTCACCCGGAGCCGCAGGCGGCCGTGGGTGCCGCGCTTGGGCGGCCGCGCGGCGATCGGCGCGCTCGTCACGCGGATCGCCTCGGTCGCCGACCCCGCGCCGCCGCGGAAGTCGGTCGCCGAGACGCGTGCCGTGAAGTCGCCGCTGCGCGGGTACACGAACGACGCCGTCGGCGCGGCCGTCGTCTGCTCGATCGTCCCGTTGCCGTCGAAGTCCCAGCGGTAGCCGGTGATCTTCGAGTCCGGATCGGTGAACGCGGCCGTGAACCGCACCGTCTCCCCCGGGTTCACGCGCGTGGCGCTCGCGGTCAGCGAGCCGCTCGGCAGCACGTTGCGCGGGCCGCCGAACACCTCGAACTCCGAGAAGTCGATGAAGTCGGCGCCCGAGTCGCCGGCCTGGGCGCGCTGCGGCGAGAGCAGCGTGAGCCGGATGAACTTCACGCCCGTGGCGTTCGCCGTCGGCGCGACCAGGTTCAGCCGCCTGGCGTCGGCGAGCGTGAAGGCACCCGCCTTGGCGATCGTGAAGTTCACGCCGTCGGCCGACGTCTCGACGCGGTAGTCCTTGGTCGTCGCCGTCAGGTCGTCGCCGCACGTGCTGCCCGGATCCATCCCGAACGCGCTGATGTCGATCCTGGCCGGCAGCTCGATGACCGCCGTCGGCGGGCCCGCGCCCGGGTTCTCCGGGTCGTCGCTGTCGGGGTTGAACGCCGACCAGCCGACGCCCTGGTTCTGGTCGATCAGCTGGTCGACGCCGCAGCCGAAGCCGAGGCCGGTGTCGTCGGACGTCGCGATGACGTCGGCACCGCCGCGCGCCGACGCCCAGTCGCGGCGCAGCGCGGCGTTCAGGGAGCGCGTGCCGTTCGCCGGGACCTGGAGCGAGCGGGCGGTCACCCGGTCCCAGCCCGGGCGATCGAAGACCAGCCCGCCGTACGTGCCGGCCGGCGCCTGCAGCGTGTAGGCGCCGTTCGCGCCGGTCGTCGCCGGTGCCACGTAGTCGGGGAACGACGGGTCCGTGGTCAGTCCGCCGAAGCCGACGCTGACAGCCGCCAGCGGCAGGCCGGTGTCGGCTGACGTGACCGTGCCGGCGACGTTGCCCTTCGGAGCGGCCGGGTCGGGCGGCAGGTTGAAGTCCTCCTCCGGTGAGGTGTCGCTCGAGTCGGCGACGCCGGCGAAGAAGCCCATGCCGCGATCCGCGAACACCTGCCAGATCAGGTCGCGGTCGGCGTTGCTGTTGGGCAGGCCGGCTTCGGCGGCCAGGATCGCGTTGCGCATGTCCAGGAACGACGGCTCGGGCGGCGACAGCCGCATGCCCTGCGTGACCAGCTGCTCCGCCTTGTCGGCGCCCGGGTCGTCGCCGTGCTCCGCGATCAGCGCGCGTCGCAGGTCCCACAGCGTCTGCGTCCAGATCTCGCCGTCCGAGTGCACCTCGGGCGCGCCGGCGACGAGCCCGAAATCACCGAACGTGTATCCGCCGGCGCCGGTGTCGGCGCCACCGGGGCAGCGCGGCGCGTCCTCGTCCGCGGGCGTACAGTCGACCGGCTCGAACCGCGTGGCCGTGAACGTCGCGTCGGTGTAGATGCCGATGTCGACGTCGCCGATCGTGGCGGTGTCGATCTCGAGCCCGCGACGGTGCAGCAGGTCGAGCGCATACCAGTCGCTCCACGCCTCGCCCATCGCGCCGGTGTGCGGGCTGGCGGTGGCGCCGGACCCGTCGTCGTGCGTGATCAGGCGGTTCGACAGCCCGTGCGTGTACTCGTGCCACACGGTGCCGGCGTCGTCGTCGCCGTCGATGTTGCGGAACCGGAAGAACCGCGCCGGGTCGTAGCGGAACAGGTACATCTGCATCAGCGGGCTCTGACCGTCGGGAGGCGTCGACATGTTGGCGTTGTTGACGTGGTTCGCGTCCGGGATCTCGCCGCCGTCGTTCGTGTCCATGCCGTCGCCGGCGTTGACCTCGACCGGGTCGTCGCCCTCGAAGTTGCCGCCGTTCTCGTCGAAGCCGATCGGCGTGCTCTCGAGGTGGTCGTGGAACTCGTTGACGAAGTAGAACGCCTGCACCCCCGCCTGCTCGCGGTTGTCGTCACGCGTGGCCGGATCGGCGGGATCCCATGCGCAGTCGGCGGTCTCGCCGAGCGGCGCCGGCCAGTCGGGGTCGGGATCGGTCGGATCCGTGAGGTCGCACGCGTTCGACGTCGCGTCCTGGAACGGCGTGAACGTGTCGTTGAAGTCCGCGTCCCCGTCGAGGCGCGTGATCTCCTCCGGGTCGGCGTTGTCGTTCGTCGGATCGTTGCTGTCGTCGCGGTCCGTGTAGACATGCGCGTTCGGGCCCTCGAGGTTCAGCGTCGTGTCGCCCAACCAGTCGGGCTCGAAGCTCACGGTGCGCTTGACGTTCGCGAGCGCCTTGTCCCCGTTCGGGTCGCGCTCGGCGCCCGGATAGTTCGGGAACACGTCCTGCTCGGCGTCGTCGAACTTCGTCAGGTTCTGGCGGAACAGGATCTTGCCGGTGGTGGCGTCGACGACCGCGTCGTACAGCGCCAGCGAGGTCGCGCGGTAGAGCACGTGCCAGGCCAGCCGCACGCCGTCGGGGCCGTCGAACAGCACGAGCCGCGCGAAGTCGCCGCGCGCGAAGCGGGTCACCTGGCGGGCGCCGGTCGGGCCGGACCTGACGGCGATCGCGCGGCGCACGCCGACGTTCGCCTGCAGCGCGCGCAGCGCCGCGGTGCCGCTGAGCGCGGGGTCGACCGACGGGACGCTGAGGTCGGGCACCGGTGCGCCGGTGACGTTGAGGATGCGGCCGCCACGGTCGAGGTTCACGCGCAGGCCGCCGTCGAACGTCGGGATCCCCTGGAAGAACTGGCGGTAGCGCAGGTACGTGAAGCCCGACCCCTCGTCGACCGACCGGTCGGACAGCCGCAGCGTGTCGAGGTCAGCCGCGCCGAGCCCGAGCGCCGCGCGATTGGACTCCACCCAGCGCATCGCGATCGCGGCGCGATCGCCGGACGCGGGACCGGTCAGCGTGCCGTCGAGGCGCTGCACGCTGCGCGCGGTGCCGGTCAGCGCGTCGACCTGGACGACCGCCTGGGCGCCGAGGCTGCGGCGCAGCCGGGTCCGGGCGGAGCGCTCCCTCGCGCTGCCGATCGAGCCGGCCCGCGTCGCGGCCCGCCGCGCGCCCACGCGCGAGTCGTGATACGGCTTGGCGGCGTCCTGGCCCGCGTGCCCCGCGCGGGCCTGCCGCCCAACCGCCGACGCGCCGGCGGGCAGTGCCGCCGCAGCGCACACGGCTACGACTGTGATCGCGATGGCCCGGCCCCTGCCCACGCCGGTCCGTCCCCGCTTCTCCATGTCTGTCCCTTCCGACGTCGGCCCGGCACAGTAGCCGTGCAGGCGTGGAAAACCAAGCCGCCGTTTGCCAGCGTCCTGGCGCTCGGCTAGTGTCGAACGGCGCCGACATGGAAGTGACCATCGAACTGTGCGGCCAGCTCTCTGTCTCGGTCGATGGGCGCCGGCGTGAGGGCGACCTCCCCGGCCGCCAGGGCCGCCTTGCACTGGCCTATCTCGCCCTGCACACCGGGCGGCCGGTGACGCGTGAGCGGCTGATCGCCGCGCTCTGGGGCGACGACGCCCCGACCGGCCACTCGCAGGCGCTGAACGTCGTGCTCTCCAAGCTGCGGCGGGCGCTCGGCGCCGGCGTGGTGGAGAACGCCGGCGAGCGGGCCGTGCAGCTCACGACCGGCGCGCACGTGGACCTCGACGCCGTCCAGCCCGCGCTCGACGAGGCGTTCGCGGCGCGCGACCGCGGCGACTGGACGGCCGTCACCGAGGCGGCGGACCGCGTCGCGGCGGCCGCCGACGCCGGCCTGCTGCCCGGCTACGAGGCGGCGTGGCTCGACGAGCCGCGCCGCCGGCTCGAGGAGCACGGGCTGCAGGCGCGCGAGCTGCGCGGCGACGCCGGGCTGGCGCTCGGCGGCGCCGAGCTCGCGCACGCCGAGCGCGCAGCCCAGGAGATCGTCGACCGCGCGGAGTTCCGCGAGAGCGGCTACCTGCTGCTCATGCGCGTGCGCGAGGCGCAGGGCAACCTCGTCGAGGCGCTGCGCGTGCACGAGCGGCTGCGGATCCTGCTGCGCGACGAGCTGGGCGTCGCACCCGGCCCTCAGGTGCAGGCCGAGTTCGAGCGGCTGCTGAAGGCCGAGCAGGCGCAGGCCGAGGCGCCGCCGGCGCCGCCGGCACCGCAGCGCCCGCTCGAGGAGCACACGGCGCCCGAGTTCTTCGCCACCCGCGCCGGCGCCCGCTTCGTCGGCCGCCGCAGCGAGATCGAGCGGCTGCGCGGCTACTACGAGCGCGCGGCCGCCGGGCAGCGGCAGCTCGTGCTGCTCGAGGGCGAGCCGGGGATCGGCAAGACGCGGCTCGCCGTCCAGTTCATGGAGACGTGCGAGGCCGAGGGCGCGCTCGCGCTCTACGGCCGCTGCGACGCCGACACGCATGTCCCCTACCAGCCGTTCGTGGAGGCGCTGCGCCGCTACGCCGCCCGCACGTCGCTCGACCGGCTGACGCCGTGGCGGGCCGAGCTCAGCCGCGTGATCCCCGAGCTGTGGGCCGACCAGGAGCCGGCGCCGGAGTCGACCGACCGCTACCGGCTGTTCGACGCCGCGGCCGAGCTGCTGATCGACATGGCGAAGGCGCAGCCGGTCGTGCTCGTGCTCGACGACCTGCACTGGGCCGACAAGCCGACGCTGCTGATGCTGCGCCAGCTCGTGCGCGGCGCCGACGACTCCCCGATCCTGATCGTCGCCAGCTTCCGCGACACCGAGCGGCCCGACGTGCTGATGGAGATCCTCGTCCAGCTCCGGCGCGAGCACTACTACGAGACGATCGAGCTGCGCGGGCTCGACGAGGCCGACACCACCGAGCTGATCGGCGAGTTCCGCACCGACCATATGCCCGAGCACGTCAACCGGGCGCTGTGGGAGGAGACGAAGGGCAACCCGTTCTTCCTGGAGGAGATGGTCCGCCACCTCGGCGCGAGCCAGGCGACCGCCGGCGGCAACGGCGCGCCGTGGCCGAGCGAGCTGCCGGAGGGCATCCGCGAGGTCGTCGGCCGGCGGCTGGCGACGCTGTCGGACCGCACGAGCGAGGTGCTGACCACCGCGGCGGTGATCGGCCGCGAGTTCCAGATCGAGCTGCTCGAGGCCCTCGGCGCCTACGGCGAGGACGAGCTCGACGAGGTCGTCGAGGAGAGCGTGAACGCCCATGTGATCGCGGAGGTGCCGGGCGTCTACGGTCGCTGCAGCTTCACGCACAGCCTGATCCGGCAGACGCTCTACGACGGACTGACCGCGACACGGCGCGCGCGGCTGCACCTGCGGGTCGCCGAGGCGCTCGAGCGGCTCGGGGCCGACGCCGCCGAGCCACCGCTCGCCGAGCTCGCCCACCACTTCTGCCTGGCGCCGCCCAACCGCGGCGCGAGCAAGGCCGTCGAGTACGCCGAGCGGGCCGCGCAACAGGCCAAGAAGCAGCTCGCCTACGAGGAGGCGGCGCGCCTGTACGAGACCGCGCTGCACGCGCTCGACCAGGCGGGGGCCGACATCCAGCGCCGCTGCGAGCTGCTGCTCGCGTGCGGCGACGCGCAGACCAAGGCCGGCGACTCGATCGCCGCCCGCGCCACGTTCCGGCAGGCGGCCGACGCGGCGCGCGCGCTCGGGTCGCCGCCGCTGCTGACGCTCGCCGCGCTCGGATATGGCCAGGCGGGCCAGATGGCGGGCGGCGTGGTCGACGAGACCGTCGTGCGGCTGATCGAGGAGGCGCTGGCGGCGGTCGGCGACAGCGATCCGGCGCTGCGCTCGCGGCTGCTCGCGCGGCTGGCGATGGAGCTGAGCTTCTCCGAGCAGACCGAGCGCCGCGCCGAGCTGAGCAGCGAGGCGGTCGAGATCGCGCGCAAGGCCGACGACACGAGCGGCCTCGGCTTCGCGCTGGTGGCGCGCCACTGGTCGCTGTGGGGCCCGCAGAACGTGCAGGAGCGCCTGACGACGGCCAACGACATGCTCGCGCTGGCCGAGCGCTCCGGTGACGAGCGGCTCGCGATGCAGGGCCACCGCTGGCGGATGATGGACCTGCTCGAGCTCGGCGACATGGATGCCGTCGACATCGAGATCGACGCCTACATGCAGATCGCCGCCCGCCGCCGGCGGCTGTCCGACGAGCTGTACGTGCACCTGTACCGCGCGATGCGGCTGCTGTTCGCCGGCGACTTCGACGAGGCCGAGCGCGAGGGCAACGACGCGGCGCGCGTCGGCGACCGGATCCAGGACACCAACACCGGCAACGCCACGCTGCTGCTGTCGCTGATGCTGCGGCGCGAGCGCGGCCGGCTCGAGCGGCTGGAGGGCCCGGTCCGCTTCTACGCCGAGCGGTTCGCGACGATCCCCGGCTGGCGCTGCGTGCTCGCCTGGCTGCTGGCCGAGACCGGCCGGCCGGACGAGGCGCGCGAGATCATCGACTCGTTCGCGGCCGACGGGTTCCGCGCCCTGCCGCTGGACGGCATCTGGCTCGGCGCGCTCGCCTATCTGGCCGAGGCGGCGGCGGCGCTCGGCGATCCGACCCACGCCGCCGCGCTGCACGCGCTGCTGGAGCCGTACGCGGACCGCAACGTCGCGGTCGGGTGGGCGTCCGTCTGCACCGGCTCGGCGTCGCGCAACCTCGGTCTGCTGGCCGATCTGCTGGGCCGCCGCGACGAGGCGATCGACCGGCTCGAGGCGGCGCTGGCGATGAACGAGCGGATGCGCGCCCGGCCGTGGGTGGTGCACGCCCAGCTCGACCTCGCGCGCGTGCTGGCCCAGTCCGAGGCCGATCGCGAGCGTGCCGCCGAGCTGTTCGAGGCCGCGCTCACGGAGGCCCGCGAGCTCGGCATGCCGCGCCTGGTCACGGCCGCCGAACGGGTAGTCCTCGGCGCATAAGCCGGCCGCGTGCGCTAAGACGTTCCCCCGTGCAAGCAGGTTCCTCCGATCTCCGCGCGGCGGCGGCCGCGCTCCGCTCGCGCCTGCCGGCCCCGCTCGGTGCGCTCGCGGACATCGCCTACAACTACCGCTGGTCGTGGACGCCCGGCGGCCCCGAGCTGTTCGAGAGCGTCGATCCGCGGCGCTGGGAGCTGTGTCTCGGGAATCCGGTCCGGCTGATCGAGGAGGTGCATCCCGACCGCTGGCGGCGGCTGGCGGGTGACCAGGACTTCCTGACCCGGCTCGGGACCCTCGAAGAGACCGTCTCCGAGCGCCTCGCCGAGCCGCGGCTCACCGAGCCGGTGACCGACGAGAACCCGGCCGCGTTCTTCTGCGCCGAGTTCGCGATCCACAAGTCGCTGCCCGTGTACTCGGGCGGTCTCGGCGTGCTGGCGGGCGACATCCTCAAGGAGGCGTCGGACATGGGCCTGCCGATGATCGGCATCGGCCTCATGTACCGCCACGGCTACTTCCGCCAGCGGATCGACGCGTCCGGCTGGCAGCACGAGTACTGGGTCGAGACCGATCCGGATCGCGTGCCGGGCGCGCTGGTCACCGGCGACGACGGCCTGCCGGTGACGGTGACGGTCCCGATCGCCGACCGCGAGGTCGTCGCGCAGGTCTGGCGCGTGGATGTCGGACGGGTGCCGCTCCTGCTGCTCGACTGCGACCGGCCCGAGAACCACCTGACCGACCGCTGGATCACGTCGCGGCTGTACGTCGGCGACGCGGGGATGCGTCTCGGCCAGTACGCGGTGCTGGGCATCGGCGGCGTGCGGGCGCTGCACGCGCTGGGCGTCGATCCCGGCGTCGTGCACCTCAACGAGGGCCATGCCGCGATGGCGTGCCTCGAGCTGGTGCGCGCGGAGAGCTCCGGCGACCTGGACGACGCGTTCGACGCGGTGCGCCGCAAGACCGTCTTCACGACGCACACGCCGGTGCCGGCGGGCAACGACACGTATCCGGCCTCGCAGATGGCCGAGGTGCTGGCCGGCATCGCGGCCGAGATGGGCTGCGAGCCGGCGGCGCTGGTCCGCCGCGGCCGCACGCACACCGACGAGGACGCCGAGCCGTTCGGCGTGACCCAGTTCGCGCTGCGCTCGAGCCGGATGGCCAACGGCGTCAGCGCCCGCCACGGCGAGGTCGCCCGCGAGATGTGGCGGGACATGTGGCCGGACCGCGACATCGAGGACGTGCCGATCACGCACGTGACGAACGGCGCGCACATCCCGACCTGGGTCGGCGGGCCGATGCGCGAGCTGCTCGACCGCTATCTCGGCGAGGGCTGGACCGACCGCGCGGTCGATCCGGCGACCTGGGAGCCGCTGGACTCGATCCCCGACGAGGAGCTGGCGGCGGCACGCGGCGCGCAGCGGGCGGCGCTGATCGACGTCGTCCGCGAGCGCTCGGTGATGGACCGGCTCGCGCGCGGCGACACCGCCGAGTACGTGCAGGCTGCGGTCGACGCGCTCGACCCCGGGTTCCTGACGATCGGCTTCGCCCGGCGGGTCGCGACGTACAAGCGGCTCGACCTGCTGCTGCGCGACGTCGACCGCGCGCTGGCGCTGCTCGGCGACGAGTCGCGGGCGGTGCAGCTGATCCTGGCCGGCAAGGCGCATCCGAAGGACGACGACGGCAAGCGGCTCGTGCAGCGGCTGTTCGAGATGAAGTCGCACCTGGAGGTGGGTCGCCGCGTCGTCTACCTGGACGACTACGACCTGGCGCTCGGCGCCGCGATGGTGCGCGGCTGCGACGTGTGGGTGAACGTGCCGCGGCCGCCGCTGGAGGCGAGCGGGACGAGCGGCATCAAGTCGGCCCAGAACGGCGGGCTGCAGCTGTCCGTGCTCGACGGCTGGTGGCCGGAGGCCTACGACGGCTCGAACGGCTGGGCGATCTCCGGCGAGGTCGACAACGACCATGGCGCGCAGGATTGGCGCCACGCGGCCGAGCTGTACCGCCTGCTGTCCGAGGAGGTCGTGCCGACGTTCTACGACCGCGACGGCGCCCCGTACTCGCAGCGCTGGCTGACGATGGTCCGCAACTCGCTGCGCACGATCGGCCCGCAGTTCAGCGCGCGGCGGATGGTGCGCGAGTACGCCGAGCGGATCTACCCCGCGCACGTGATGGCACCCACGCCGTAGCGACATGTACTGGCTCAAGGCGGTCGGCCACGCGCGCGGGCCGCTGAGCGAGCGCTGGCTCGACGAGCGCCCGGAGCTGCTGCATCGCACCGGCTTCCCCCGCCGCCCGCGGATCGTGGCGGGGGATCGCCTGGTGCTCTACGCGTCGGTCTGGCGGCGCGTGTTCGCCGTCTGCGAGGTGATCGGCGAGCCCGAGGAGCGCGACCACCCCCGCTGGCCGTGGACGGTCGCGATCGAGACGCTGCTCGTGGTGCCGGTGCTCGACGCCGCGCCGCCGGTCGAGGCGATCGGCGTCGCGGCCCGCTCGATGAGCCAGCAGTCCCACATCCGCCTGCTGCCCGACCACTACGACCGCGCGGTGGCGGCGATCGCGTCGGTCGCGGCGCGCCGCGCCTAGCGTTCAGGCCGCGGTGAACGCGTCCACGCCCGTGAGCCGGGCCGAGACCGTCCACAGACGCGCGGCGATGTCCGGGTCGATCGCATGGGCGTCCACGCCCCTCTGCTCGGCGGTCGGCGCGTTCGGGTTCGTCGGCTCGGCGATGTCGCAGTCCTCGCAGTAGACGCCGCCCATGCCGGTCAGCTGCGGCGACGTCGCCGCCCAGGTCGCCGTCGCCGCACCCTGCTCGGGCGTCTTGAACTCGAACTTCGGCGTGCCGTCCTCGGCGATCCAGCCGAAGCCCACCATCTCCTCGCGCGTGAGATGGCGCTGCAGCGGGGTCATGATGCCGCCCGGATGGACGGCGAACGCGCGCACGCCGGCGTCCTGGCCGAGCGCGTCGAGGTGCACGGCGAACAGCACGTTGGCGCTCTTGGCCTGGCCGTACGCCTGCCACTTGTCGTAGCCCTGCTCGAACTGGAGGTCGTCGAACCGGATGCCCGAGCGCTTGTGACCGCGCGAGGACAGGGCGACGACGCGGGCACCGTCGCCGGCGCGCAGGGCCGGCCACAGGAGGTTGGTCAGCGTGAAGTGGCCGAGGTGGTTGGTGGCGAACTGCGCTTCCCACCCCGGCCCCACGCGCGTCTCCGGGCACGCCATGATCGCCGCGTTGTTGATGAGCATGTCGATGCTGCGGCCGGACTCCAGGAAGCGGTCCGCGAAGCCGTGGACGCTGTCCAGGTCGCCGAGATCGAGCTCGTCGACCTCGACGCGGTCGATCGCGGCGAGGGCGTCCCGGGCCGCGTCGGGGCGCCGTGCGGGGACGACGACGGTGGCGCCCGCGCCGGTCAGCGCGCGCGTGGTCTCGAGCCCGAGGCCCGAGTACCCGCCGGTGACGACCGCGAGGCGGCCGGTGAGATCGATGCCCTCGAGCACCTCGGCCGCGGTCGTGCGGTAGCCAAAGCCTGAATGGATCGGATGCTGGGGAGTCGACATCCATCCAGCGTAGGACTTCGAGCGCGCTCGAAGTCAAGCGGGACAGGCACGGGTTCGCCCGCGTGGCGTGCGCGCGCTCAGTTGTTGAAGTGCATCTGGAGCACGCGCACGGGCGCGTCCGCGTTCGCGTTCTGGTACTCCTCCTCGCCCGGCAGCACGTCGTCGCGGTTCTCGGTGTGGTGGCGCTCCAGCGCGGTCGGGAGCATGTCGTGGATCTCCTGGTCGGACAGGTCCAGGCCGGCGCGCTCGTCGGGGTCCAGCTCGACGGGGATCGGCTCGTCGCGGCCGTGCAGGAACACGTGCCAGCGATGCGGATGGCCTTCCACGCGTTCGTGGTGGCGGATCTGAAGCGGTGACATGCGCGGACGCTACCGCGCCCGCGGCCGGAGCAGGCCGTCGGCGCGCGCGATCGCGGCGGCCTCGGCGCGCGTGCGCGTGCCGAACTGCTTGTTGAGCTTGGTGATGAGGTCCTCGACGGTCCGGGCGGCGCGGCCGATCTGGCGGGCCGTGGCCGGCACCGACGCTCCCAGCTCCGCGAGCTCGAGCACGAGCTGCTCGGTGCGGGTCAGGCGCGGGCGCGCGCCGCTCGCCGGCGCCTCGTGGGCGCTCCCCCACGCGCACGCGTGCTCGTGCAGCCAGACCGGCTGCGCGCCGCCGCCCTGCCACCGGTAGTCGGCGCTGATCGCCGGCTCGCCCGGCTCGAGCGCGAACCCGCAGCAGCGGCAGGCCGGCCGGTCGGCGGGCGCGGGCACGCGCGCGCTGCGCTCGACGCGGCCGTCGCGGGGCTTGTGAGCGGGGATCTCGTGCGGCGCCCATTCGCGCAGGAGCCGCGCGTCGCGCTGCGGGATGAGGCGCACGTGGGGCACGCACGAGGAAGTCGGCGCGACGGCCGCGGCCTTGAGCCGCCGGTCACTTGGACGGCAGCGACAGCGCGTAGTCGGCGCCGGCGTTCACCCACCGCTCGAGGGCGGCGTCGTCGCTCACCGCGTCGCCGGCGATGACGATGAACCCGCGCGCCGGGCGGCCGGTCATGTCGAACCGGCGGGTGCCCGGCTCCTCGAGCGCGCGGTCGGCGTCCTGCGGCAGCAACCGGACCGCGACGTCGTCGCCGAGAACCCCGCACGCCATGTTGCCCTGGAGCATCCAGGCGACGCCGCCGAACATCTTGCGCTCGGTCGCCTCACCGCGCGCGCCGAGGATCGGGCGGATCCGCTCGACGAGCGCCTCGTCGTAGGCCATGCCGGCATTGTCGCCGGTCTCCAGGTCGGACACGAGGGGGCGGTTATCCGCCCGTGCGCGCTAGGGATGTCCCTGATGCGCGGCGGCGCGCGGACCGCGAGCATCGTCGTATGAGCGAGACGATCGAGACGACGACCTCCGTGACGGTCATCCACGGCGCGATGCTGAGCTTCGAGTCGATCGGCGCCGTGAGCCGCGACGAGGCACCCGTGCGCCTGCGCGAGCACCACGAGACGCTGCTGCGCGTGATCGACGGCACCGTGGTCCTCGCGATCGAGGACAGCGAGCGCACCATGAGCCTCGAGGACGAGGCCCGCATCCCCGCCGCGACGCCTCACCGCATCTACAACGTCAGCGAGACCGAGGCCCGGATCGTCCAGGAGCTGCGCCGGGCGTCCTAGCCGATCCGGCGACCGTCGGCGTCGAAGCGCTGCATCCCGGCGGGGACGAGTCCCACGCGCAGCGGCGCGCCGACCTCCAGGTCCGCGCGCCCCTCGAGCACCGCGACCAGCCGGACGCCGCCGTCCGCGTCCACGCCGACGAGCGTCTCGCGGCCGAGCGCCTCGACGTAGCCGACCCGGCCCTCGATCGGCCCGTGCAGGCCGTCCTGCCACGGCCGCACGTGCTCGGGCCGCACGCCGACCGAGCCGCCGTCGTCGCCGGGCAGGAAGCTCATCCCGGGACTTCCGATGAAGCCGCCGACGAACACGTTCGCCGGCCGCTCGTAGAGCTCCTCGGGCGTGCCGGCCTGCTGCAGCTCGCCGTCGCGCAGCACCGCGATCCGGTCGCCCATCGTCATCGCCTCGACCTGGTCGTGGGTGACGTAGACCGTCGTCGTCCCGACCTCCCCCTGCAGCCGCTTGATCTCGCCGCGGGTCTGCGTGCGCAGCTTGGCGTCGAGGTTGGAGAGCGGCTCGTCCATCAGGAACACCTGCGGCTCGCGCACCAGCGCCCGCCCGAGCGCGACCCGCTGCGCCTGCCCGCCGGACAGCTCGCCCGGGCGCCGGTCCAGCAGCCGCCCGATGTCGAGCAGCTCGGCCGCGTCGGCGACCCGCGCGGCGATCTGGTCGCGCGGCGCGCCGCGCCGCCGCAGCCCGAACGCGAGGTTGTCGAACACCGTCATCTGCGGATACAGCGCGTAGTCCTGGAACACCATCGCGATGTCGCGCTCGCGCGGGGCGACGCGGTTGACGAGCCGGTCGCCGATGTAGATCTCGCCGCCCGAGACGGACTCGAGCCCGGCCAGCATCCGCAGCGCCGTGGTCTTGCCCGACCCCGACGGGCCGACCAGCACCATGAACTCCCCGTCGGCGATGTCGAGCGACAGCCCGCGCACCGCCTCGACGCTGCCGAACCGCTTGTCCACGCCGGCGAACCGGACGCCGGCCATCAGTGCGTCCTCCCGTGACATTGCGCCCGGAAGACCGGCCGCCGGCGCCGCCTGGCAAGGACGCAGACCCGAAGGAATCCCTTTGGGATTTCAAGGGTCGAGGACGCCGCCAGGCGGTGATCGGCGGTCGCCGATTTCGGATGGAATGTTGCGGGAGGGCGCACTTACCCCTTCACCGCCCCCGACAGCATCCCGCGGATGAAGTGCCGCTGCAGGAACACGTAGAGCAGCACGATCGGGGCGGCGACGATGACCGCGCCGGCCGCGAGCAGCGTGAGGTTCGTCAGGTTGCGGCCCTGGAAGAAGCTCAGCCCGAGCGGCGCCGTGCGCAGCCCCTCGTCCGAGACCATCACGAGCGCGAGCAGGAACTCGTTCCACGTCCACATCGCCAGCAGCACGGTCATCGTCA
>DASSUW010000510.1:0-8324 GCA_035706585.1 Solirubrobacteraceae bacterium
GCGCCGCGCAGCAGCAGCTCCGCACCCGAGGGCTCGCGCCGCGGCGTCCACGGCGTGTCGCCGTCCACCACGCGCGGCACCGGTTGCAGGTCGAAGAGCACCGTGGCCAGGTCGACCCCGCTGATGCCGTCGATGAGCGCGTGGTGGGTCTTGGAGATGAGCGCGAAGCGGTCGCCGTCCAGGCCCTCGACCACCCACATCTCCCACAGCGGCTTGGAGCGGTCGAGCTGCTGGGAGAACACGCGGCCGGCGAGCTTGCGCAGCTGCTGCTCGCCGGCGGGAGCGGGCAGCGCCGTGTGGCGCACGTGGTAGGCGACGTTGAAGTGCGGGTCGTCGACCCAGACCGGGCGGGCCTGCGCGAGCGGCGGGAACGCCAGCTTCTGCCGGTAGCGCGGGACCTGATGCAGGCGGCTCTCGATCGCGGCGAGGAAGTCGTCGTAGCTGGGCGCGTCGCCGTCGAAGACGAGCACCGAGCCGACGTGCATGTGCGCGCCGGCCTTCTCGAGCGCGAGGAACGAGGCGTCGAGGCCGGTGAGACGGTCGGGATTGGCCACCGCGCCGCCAGTGTACGTCCCCGAGCCGCTCAAGAACGCAGCGTGACGCGGCTCACACGCCACAGCCCGGCCAGCTTCTAGGGTGCCCGACTTCGTCTGTGGGGGCTGGAGGACGACGTACGCCCCTGCCCACGAGCCGAGGAGGTAGGTCTTGCGACCGCGCGTGATCCCGCGTGCCGCCGCCGTTGCGGCGTGCGCGCTGACAATTCCACTTGCCGACGCCGACGCCGCCGTGCTCAAGAAACGCATGCACGTGCGGGTCGGGAACAAGGCTGCCGTGATCGGCAGCGCGCAACCTGGCGTGGCGGCGCTGCAGGTCCGCCGGCGTGGCCGCTGGCGCACGATCGCCCGCGACCGCATGACGGCGACCGGCCGCTACGTGCTGCGCGATCGCGTCCGGCGGCCGATGAGCCTGTCCGCGCGCTTGAGCGTCAACGGCGTGAAGCGCCGGATCGGGCGCCTGAACGGCTACCGGCGCGCACACGCCTCGTGGTACGGGCCGGGCCTGTACGGCAACCGCCTGGGGTGCGGCGGCACGCTGACGCCGCGCAAGCTCGGCGTCGCGCACAAGACGCTCCCGTGCGGCACCAAGGTCAGGCTGCGCCACCGCGGCCACACCGTCACCGTGCGCGTGATCGACCGGGGCCCCTACGTCGCCGGCCGCGAGTTCGACCTCACCGAGCGGACCGCGCGCCGCCTGCACTTCCGCGGCCACGGGACGATCCTGACCACGCGCTGAGGCGGTCCGGCGAGACGCGCGGGCCCGGTCGGCGCACTGCGCGGGCCTGGTCGGCGCGGTGCGCGGGTCCGGTCGGCGCGGTGCGCGGGTCCGGTCGGCGCGGTGCGCGGGTCCGGTCCGGCGCCACGCGTACATTTGTTCGCGTGAAGCGCGTGATCGCCCACCTCGACTGCGACGCGTTCTACGCGACGGTCGAGCTCCTGCGCCGGCCGGAGCTGGTGGGCAAGCCGGTCATCGTGGCCGGCAGCGGGCCGCGCGCGGTCGTGACGACCGCGAGCTACGAGGCGCGCGAGTTCGGCGTCGGGTCCGCGATGCCGGCCTCACGCGCCCGCCGGCTGTGCCCGGACGCGATCGTCATCCCGCCCGACTTCACCGCCTACCGGGAGACGTCCAAGCGCGTCTGGGAGCTCGTCGGCGAGGGCCTGGACCGCGTGCAGCAGATCGGGATCGACGAGGGGTACGCCGACCTGACGGGCGTCGAGAAGCCGCTGCGCGTCCTGCGCGCGGTGGTCGCCGCCGTCAAGGAGCAGACGGGGATCCAGATCTCGGTCGGCGTCGGGCCCTCGCGGCTCGTCGCCAAGTGCTGCAGCGACCTCGGCAAGCCGGCCGGCTTCGTCGCGATGGGCCGCGAGGAGGCGTGCGTGCGGTTCGCGACCGCGCCGACGAGCCGCGTCCCCGGCATCGGGCCCAAGACCGCCGAGCGGCTCGCCGCGCTCGGGATCCGTACGCTCGGCCACCTCCAGGAGGCCGACGAGGCCAAGCTCGCCACGCGCTTCGGCACGAACACCGCCCGGTTCCTGAAGGCCCGGGCGCTGTTCGAGGACGACTCGGCGGTCCACACCGAGCCGGTGGCGGCCAAGTCGTACTCGACCGAGCGGACGTTCGACGAGGACATCGGCGAGCTCGACCGGCTGGAGGCGTTCCTGCGCGAGATGTCGCGCGAGCTGTGCGAGGGCCTGCAGCGGCGCGGCCGCCGTGGGCGCACGATCGCGATCAAGGTCCGGCTCGACGACTGGACCACCGTCACCCGCGCGCGAACGGTCGAGGCGCCGACGCACGACACCGCGCTCGTGACCGATACCGCGCTCACGCTGCTGCGCGCCTACGCGCCGCCGCGCCCGGTGCGGCTGCTCGGCGTCCGCGTCGCCGGCTTCGAGGACGTCGAGCCGGACGCGCGCCGGGCGCCACCGGCCCCCGCCGGTCAGCTCGCGCTGCCGGTGTGATCTCCTAGTACAGCGCGCTGGCCAGCTTGCGGCGCGACTCGCGCGCCACGGGGTGGTCGACGCCGAGGTCGTCCAGCACGCCGACGACGGCGCGGCGGAGATCCTCGCGGCGGTCGCCGTCGGTCGGCGTGATCGCGCCGATCAGCTCGTCGAGCCCGCGTTCGGTGTCGCCCGCGTCGAGCGCGGCGAACGCGTTCGCCAGCTCGGGATCCTGTTCGAGCCGGATGCGGGCCGCGAGCCCGTCAGCGGAGAACGAGCCGGTGACGTTGCCGAGCACCGCGAGCGCCTCCTCGTCCTCGCCGCGCGCGTGCAGGAGCCGCGCGAGCGCGACCGCGGCGTCGGCGCGGCCGGGCTCGAGCGCGAGCGCGTCGCGCAGCGACTGCTCGTCGCCGGACTCGACCAGCGCGTCGGCCTCGGACGGCAGCAGCGCCTCGAGGAACCGCTCCACCTGCGGCGGCGGCTGGGCGCCGACGAACTCGCCGGCGAGCTTGCCGTCCTTGAACGCCTTCACGGCCGGGATCCCTTGGATCCGGAACGCGGCCGAGATGTTCGGGTTGGCGTCCGTGTCGAGCTTGGCGAGCGCGATCTTGCCCTGCCGCTCGTTCACGAGCCGCTCGAGCACCGGCGTCAGCTGGCGGCACGGGCCGCACCACTCGGCCCAGAAGTCGACGACCACCGGCAGCTCGTGCGAGCGGTCGATGACGTCCTGCTCGAACGTCGCCTCCGTGGTGTCGAAGATCACGCACGCGAGGATAGCCTCCGGAACGTGAGCGAACTGATGATCGATGGGCGGCTTGCGGCCGACGAGGCGGGGGAGGGCGTTCCCGTCGTCCTGCTGCACGGCCTGACCGCCACGCGCCGCTACGTCGTGATGGGATCCAAGAACCTCGAACGCGGCGGCCACCGGGTGATCGCCTACGACGCCCGCGGGCACGGCCGGTCGGCGCCGGCCGGCGAATACGGGTACGACGCGCTGGCCGCCGACCTCGCCGCGGTGCTCGACGAGCGCGGTGTCGACCGAGCGGTGCTGGCCGGCGCGTCGATGGGCGCCCACACCCTCGTCCGTTTCGCGCTCGAGCACCCTGACCGCGCGGCCGCGCTCGTCCTCATCACGCCCGCGTACGACCCGGACACCCCGGAGCGCGACCTCGACCGCTGGGACCGGCTCGCGCGCGGGCTGCGCGACGGTGGGGTGGAGGGGTTCGTCGCGGCCTACGGCGAGCCGCGCGTGCCGGAGTCGTTCCGCGACACGGTGAGGACCGTGCTGCGCCAGCGGCTGTCGGCACACGAGCACCCGGACGCCGTGGCCGACGCGCTCGAGCAGGTCCCGCGGTCGCGCGCGTTCGCGGCCTGGGACGACCTCGGCGCGCTCGACGTCCCGGTCACCGTCGTGGCCAGCCGCGACGAGGCCGACCCGGCGCATCCGTTCGCGACCGGCGAGCGCTACGTGGCGGCGATACCGGGTGCCGAGCTCGTGACCGAGGAGCCGGGCAAGTCGCCGCTCGCCTGGCAGGGCGGGCAGCTCTCGCGCGTGATCGCCGAGACCGCCGCCCGGGCCGGTACATCCCCCTGACATGCGCGTCATCGCCGCTGCCGTGCTGGAACGCCGCGGGCTCCTGCTCGTGTCCAAGCGGGCGGCGCCGGGCGTGTTCTACCTGCCGGGCGGCAAGCCCGAGGCCGGCGAGGAGCCGCTGGCGTGCCTGGAGCGCGAGCTCGCCGAGGAGCTCGGCGTGCGCGTCGCGACGGCGGCGCCGTTCGCCGAGGTGCGCGCACCGGCCGCGCTCGAGGGCGTCGAGATGTGGATGTCGGTGTTCCTGACGCGGCTGGCCGGCGTCCCGTCTCCCGCGGCGGAGATCGCGGCGCTGCGCTGGTGGCCCGAGTCGCCGCGGTTGTCGCTGGCGCCCGCCGTGCGCGACGTCGTGATCCCGCGCCTGCGCGCGCTCGGCCGGCTGTAGCCTGGACATTCGCCCCACTGGTCAAGAGGGCACAGCGGCGCTAGTTTCCGGGCATGACCGAGCCTCTGCCCGACGACCAGCGCCTGAAGGACATCTCGCCGAAGGCGTACGAGCATCCCGCGGACCGTGCGGCGACCGCCGCGCTCCAGTCGATCCCGATGCTCGACGTGGTCGTGCGCAAGCTGATCGAGTTCGGCTACGAGCGCGCGCTGCGGCAGGTCTTCCTCGCCGGCTCGGTCAAGCTCGGCTCCGAGCAGCTTCCCGACGCGTGGGCGGCGCACCGTGCCGCGTGCGCGCGGCTCGACCTGGGGGACGTGCCGGACCTCTGGCTTACGCAGTTCCCGATCACGAACGCGGCGGCGATCGGGTCCGGGCGGCCGATGGTGCTCCTGAACTCGCGCACGGTCGAGCTGCTCGACGAGGAGGAGCTGCGCACCGTGCTCGGGCACGAGGCCGGCCACGTCCTGTCCGACCACGTGATGTACCGGACGGCGCTGATGATCCTGCTCGCCGTCGGCACGCGCGGCCTGCCGATGATGGCCGGCCTGCCGCTGCTCGCGGTCAAGCTGGCGCTGCTCGAGTGGTTCCGCGCGGCCGAGCTGAGCTGTGACCGCGCGGCCACGCTCGTCAACCGCGACCCTCAGATCAGCGCACGCACGCTGATGGTCATCGCCGGCGGCACCAGCTCGCGCAAGCTGAACCTCGACGCGTTCCTCAAGCAGGGCGCCGAGTACGAGGAGTGGGAGCCGGGGTGGGACAAGCTCAGCCGCATGCGGATCGAGGTCACGCAGACCCACGCGTTCCCGGTCCGGCGCGTGTCGGAGCTGATGAAGTGGGTCCGGTCCGGCGAGTACGACCGCATCATGCGCGGCGAGTTCGTCAGGCGCGGCGATCCGATCGACGTCCGCACCGAGACCGGCGACGCCGTCGACTTCTACGCCGAGCGCTTCCGGCAGCTGTTCAAGGAGGCCGGAGCGGGCGTGGCGAGCGCCGGCGACAAGGTCGCCGGCGCTGCCGAGAGGATGGGCGACTGGCTGAGGTCGGGCAACGGGTGAACGCCGGCCCAGCGGGCCGGGTTCACCTGGCGGGTTCGCCCAGGGGGCGAACCCGGGGCTATTCGGCGCCCTTGATCCGGTGGTTCGCGCGGAACATGTCGCTCGGATCCACCTGCGTCTTGATCCGCGCGAGGCGCCGGTGCGTCAGCTCGTCGTAGAACTGGCGCGAGTCGACGGTCGTCTCCTCGAAGTTGAGGTAGCCGCGGCCGGCGTCCCACGGCGCCAGCGCCGCCTTGAACGCCGGCAGCGCCTGCTGGAGCGCGGGGACGAGCTCGGGCATCGCGATGCCGGCAGCGAACAGCAGGTAGGCGGCGTCGACCTTCGCAAGTGCGCCGTTGCCGGGCTTGGCGACGCCGAGGGCGCCGCCGAGATGGCGGATCTCGGCGAGCAGGAGCGGCGAGTTCGACTCGGGCCCGGCGGCGGCGAGGAACGCGTCGACCGCCTCGGCCGGCAGGTCGGCGAGCAGCCGGTGCTCGGTGAGGCCGGGAATCGGCTCCTCCGGGTCGTTGTGCAGGCGCGACAGCGCGACCGGCGGGACCATGTCGAACGTGTCGATCTCGGGCTCGAGGTCGCGCAGCGCCTGGACGAGCGCGGCGCCGTGCGCGCGGTCGCCGATGATCGCGGCGTCGATCGTCACGAAGTCGCGGCCGCGCAGGAACTCCGGGACGTCCGGCAGCGGCGGGACGCGCATGATCCGCGCCGACGAGGTGACCTCGTCGGGGAGCGTCAGCGTCCACTCGCGCCACGCGTGCATCACGCGCGCCGAATGCGACCAGTCCCACCACATCGCGCCGGCGTACAGCTGCGGCATCGGGTACAGCGCGATCTCCATCGCGGTGACGACGCCGAAGTTGCCGCCGCCGCCGCGCAGCGCCCAGAACAGCGCGGCGTCGTGCTCGGCG
This sequence comes from Solirubrobacteraceae bacterium, assembly GCA_035706585.1. Taxonomy (GTDB): domain Bacteria; phylum Actinomycetota; class Thermoleophilia; order Solirubrobacterales; family Solirubrobacteraceae; genus DASSUW01. The sequence continues at coordinate 6,429 of DASSUW010000510.1, forward strand.
TCGACCCGGCGCAGCTGGCCGTCGGCGGTGACGAGCTCGATCGCGAGCACGCTGTTGGCGGCCAGGCCGTGCTTGCGGGCGAGCCAGCTGATGCCGCCGCCGAGGCAGTAGCCGATCGCGCCGACGTCGGGCGAGGAGCCGGCCAGCGGCGCGAGGCCGTGCTCGGACGCGGGCTCGGTGACCTCGAGCCACAGCGTGCCGGCGGCGACGCGGGCGCGGCGCGCCATCACGTCGATCGTCACGCCGCGCATGCGCGACGTCGACAGCAGGATCATGTCCTCGTCCCAGACGATCGGGCTGGCATTGTGGCCGGTGCCCTGGGGCGCGATGCGCAGGCCGTGACGGCGCGCGTGCTCGACGACGGCGACGACGTCGTCGGCGCTCTCCGGGAAGACGACGAAGGCCGGCCGCTGGTCGGCCGCGAGGTTCCAGGCGAGGCGCGCCTGGTCGTAGGAGGAGTCGGCGGGGGTGACGACCTCGCCGCGCAGCCGGGCGCGCAGGGCGCGGACGTCGTGGCGGACGGTCCGCTCGGGGATGAGCATGTGTGGCGTTCTCCTGGGGAGGGAGGGAGTGGGGAGTGCGGTCATGCTCCCTCCGGCGACCCCCGATCGCATCGGGGGGTTCCCTAATCAGTAGATGCGCAGCGTGCGGCGGCGCTTGACGCGGCCGACCTTGACGATCAGCCGGTACTTGCCGCGGTGGCGCGGCTTGAGCTTCATCTTGTACTTGCCGTTGCGGACGCGCAGCACGCGGCTGCGCTCCCGTATCCAGCGGTGCCGGCCGCGGCGCTTGAGCAGCACGCGGACCGTCTCGGCCGGCTCGGTGGTGCCGCGGATCGTGAAGCTCTTGCCGAGCCGGTGGCGGCGGCGGCGGAGCTTGACGCTGAGCCTGGCCAGCACGGTCACGCGCTGGGGGGCCGACTCGAGCCGTCCGCGTGCCGCGTCACCGGGGAAGATCGCCCGCACCCGGCCGCTCTCCGGGAACGTGACCGTGGTGCGCCAGGTGCCGTCGGCGGCGGTCACGACGTTGGTGAGCGGCTCGTAGTACGCGCCGACGGCCTGGAACTCGAGCGCGATCGGCAGGCCGGCCGCCGACGAGCCGTCCTGGAACCGCAGCGATCCGCTGAGGTCGACCGGCTTCAAGCCGCGGATCTCCTTGACGGTCCCGATGCTCAGGCCGGTACCCGCGTACTGCGCCGCGGCCGCCCGCAGCGCGGGGAGCTGGGCGTAGAGCCCGTTGCCCGGGCATGCGGTCCGGCAGCCGTCGCGGTGCCCGCCGATGCGCTGGAACGTGACCGGCGTGCCGGCCGGGTACCGGTTCTCGGCGCCGCCGATCGACGTGAGCGTGACGCTGCCCTCGACGGGCACGGCGTGGACGGAGAGCTTCCAGCCGATCAGCTGGGCGAGCGCGTTCATGCCCTCGGGCGTGTTCGCGACGGTCGTGAAGTCCCCGAGGCACGCGATGCCGGTCGAGCTGCTGTTCCAGCCCTGCGCCTGCGCGCCGACGACCGCCTGGTCGATCCCGCCCGCACGGCCCTCGAAGATCTGGCCGTACTTGTCGACGAGGAAGTTGTAGCCGATGTCGTTCCAGCCGTTGGAGTTGCGGTGGTAGCGGGCGATGCCGAGCACGATCGCGGCGGAATCCTCGGGCCCGTAGTCGTTCGCGGTCACGGTGTGGTGCACGAGCGCCATGTGCACCGCGCTGTACTGCGGGGGCTCGCGCGGCGGGACGGCGTCGGCGCCCCACTCGGCCCGCATGATCATCGGCGGCGGCGATCCGGTGGCCTGTGCCGCGCGCGCGGAGCTGCGCCGGCGTCGCAACCGGCGGCCGAGCCGGCGGGCCGCCGTGGCGGTCGGCAACGCGCGCACGAACCGGGCTCGCAGGGCGCGCGGCGTG
>DASSUW010000511.1:0-8374 GCA_035706585.1 Solirubrobacteraceae bacterium
CGCGCTCGGGCTCGCGCTGCCGGAGCGGCGCATGCCGCCGACGCCGCTCCCCGCGATCCGGCTCGGCGCGGGCGACGCGACGCTCGATCTCGCGCTCGGCGTGGTCGACGCGCTCGACGGCGCGCTGGGTCAGAGCACGCCGAGACCGACGAGATCCTCGACCGGCTCGTCGAACGAGCACGACCCGTAGGCCACGAACAGATCGCGGCGGGCCTCCGCGATCTGCGCCGCGTCGGCGCGCAGGTCATGGAGCGCGAGGCCGGCGGCGTCGACCGCGAACGCGTCCGGGTCCTCCTCCGCCAGGAGCGGCACCAGCTCGCCGGCGCTCAGGCCGCCGGCGTGCGCGAACACGGCGGCCGCGAGGACGTTCAGGAAGCCGTGGGCGTCGCCGGCGCGGATCGCGTGGTGCAGGCCGGCGGTCGCCTTGAACCGCACGCCGGCATCGCGGCAGGCCGCGACGAACTCGGCGACCGCCTCCACCGGTGGCGCGGCGGTCGCGCCTCCGCAGCGGATCTTGGCTCCCGCGCGCGCCTCGCGCACCGCCGCCACGGCGCCGCGCAGGCCGCGACCGGGCGCGAGCTCCCAGAACGCCTCCACGCCCTCCCCCAGCTTCGCCCGCACGAGCTCCTGCGTGTCGGGGATCCACGCCGGATCGATCCGCGCCTCCACGAGCTCGACCGTGCGGCCGGACAGGCGCGCGTCGTGCACGGCCTCGAGGTCGCCCTCGCCGCCGTCGAGCACCACGCTCAGGCGCGGCGCCGCCGGCGGCAGCTCGCCGAGCCGCGAGGCCGGGCAGATGAACCGCCCGAGCATCCACGCGTGCGGCCCGCCGCGGGCAGCGCGGTCGGCCGCGATCGCCTCCGGCATGTCCATCGACGCGGGCGGGAACAGCGCCGCGTGGTCGATCAGCTCGCCGAGCAGCGCGCGAGCTGCGTTGCTCCGCGGGGCATCCAGCCCCGCGTGCTGCCGGAGATGCTCGGCGTCCGGCCTCACGTGACGGTCACGCCGGCGGGATCGCGTTGCGCTTGGCCGGCCACTCGCCGACCTTGCCGGCGTAGCGGCCGAAGCGGCCGACCAGCTCGGCGCGCAGGTCCTCCGGCTGCACGATCGCGTCGATCACCATCTCGGACGCGAGCTTGAGCAGGTCGACGCCCTCGGCGTACTCCTCCATCAGCTCGGCGCGCTTCGCCGACCGCGCGTCGTCGTCGTCGATCGCCTGCAGCTGGTTGTAGAAGACCGCGTTCACGGCGGCGCTCGGACCCATCACCGCGATCTTCGCGGTCGGCAGCGCGAGCGTGCTGTCCGGGTCGAACGCCGGGCCGGACATCGCGTACAGGCCGGCGCCGTAGGCCTTGCGCACGATCACGGAGATCTTCGGCACCGTGGCCTCCGAGACCGCCGAGATCATCTTCGCGCCGTGGCGGATGATCCCCTGGCGCTCGACCTGCGTGCCGATCATGAAGCCGGGGACGTCGGCCAGGAAGAGCAGCGGGACGCCGAACGCGTTGCAGGTCCAGATGAACCGGGCGGCCTTGTCGGCGGAGTCGACGAACAGCACACCGCCCTTGAACTTCGGCTGGTTGGCCACGATCCCGACCACGCGACCCTCGAGCCGCGCGTAGCCGACCACGACCTCCTTGGCCCAGCGCTTGTGCACCTCGAGGAACGAGCCCTCGTCCACGAGCGCCTCGATCAGCTCGTGCATGTTCCACGGCTTGTTCTCGTCGGCGGGGATCTGCGGCAGCCCGGCGGCCGGCGCGGCCGGCGGCGCCACCGGCGGCTCGTCGGCGAACGACGACGGGAAGTACGAGAGGTAGTGCTTGGCGACGTCGATGCCCTCCTCGTCGCTCTTGACGAGGAAGTGGCCGCAGCCCGAGACGCCGGTGTGCATCTTGGCGCCGCCCATCTCCTCCAGCGACACGTGCTCGCCGATCACCATCTCGGCCATCCGCGGCGAGCCGAGGTACATCGACGCGTTGCCGTCGCGCATGATCACGACGTCGCAGAACGCCGGGATGTACGCGCCGCCCGCCGCGCTCGGCCCGAACAGCACGCACACCTGCGGGACGACGCCGGACAGCCGGACCTCGTTGAAGAAGATGCGCCCGGCGTGCCGGCGGCCGGGGAACATCTGCACCTGCTCGGTGATCCGCGCGCCGGCGGAGTCCACGAGATAGACCATCGGCACGCGATGCGTGAGCGCGGCCTGCTGGATGCGCAGGATCTTCTCGACGGTCTTGGGTCCCCACGAGCCGGCCTTGACCGTCGGGTCGTTGGCCATCAGCGCGACGGTGCGGCCGGCGATCGTGCCGAGCCCGGTGACGACGCCGTCGGCGCCGAGCCCCTCGGCCTCCCAGTTGGCGAGCAGCGCGTCCTCGGAGAACGATCCCTCGTCGAGCAGCCGCTGCACGCGCTCGCGCACGGGCAGCTTGCCCTGCTGCGCGGACTTCTCCTTGTGCCGCTCCGGCCCGCCCGCGTACGCGCGGTCGAAGGCGTCGGCGACCTGCTGTGCGTCGGTCATCGGTCGCTCACGGTACTGCTCGGGGGCGAGTCGTCGCGCACGCGGTACACGGGTTCCTCGTCGATGCTGCGCGACGCGATCGGCGCCTCGCCGGCGCGGTAGGCGTCCGGCTCGGGCGGGAGCGGCTGGCGTGGGCGCAGCCCCGCCGCCATCGCGATCGCGCCGAGCAGGATCAGCAGCATCGGCCACCAGTACAACGTGTTCTCGCTCAGCGTGCCGGCGGCGATCACGAACACGATCAGGTTGGCGAGCCCCAGCCACGCGGGCCCGGGCGAGCGCTCGATCGCGCCGTAGGCGACGAGCCCGCAGCCGGCCGCGAGCAGGACGAGCTCCCAGAAGCCGGGGAGCAGCGGTCCGGACGGCTGCTCGAACAGGTTCAGCGAGTCGATCAGGAAGCTCAGGATCGCCTGGACGCCGATCGCGAGGATCGCCAGGCCGGCGCCGTCGACCATCAGCTCGGCCTGCCGCGGCGAGCCGGCGCGCAGGACGAGCGAGACGAGCCCGAGCGCGACCGCAATGGCCAGCAGCAGCCAGCGCGACGCCGTGAACGTGCCGTTCTCGAAGATCCACTCCCAGCCGGCGAGCAGCATGATCGCGCCCGCGATCGCGGCGATCAGCAGGCAGATCGCCGACCGCCGCTTGACGCCGGCGAACAGCGCAACGGCGCCCGCGACCGCCGAGACCCATGTCAGCTCGCCGGCGGGAAACCCGTCGCCGAGCTCGGCGCCGAGCACGTCGGCCAGCCGGAGCAGCGCCGCGTAGAGCAACAGCAGGCCGGTCACCAGCAGCACCGACTGATACGCCGGCGGCTTGCCGTCCTCGTTCGGCGCCTGCAGCCCGAGCGCCAGCGTCAGCACCGCGACGGCGCCGATCGCCAGCAGGTGCACGACCGGCGCGACCTCGTCGCCGGTGAGCCGGAGCTCGGCCAGGGCGAGGCCGGTCGCAAGGACCACGGCGCCGGCCGCGATCAGCGGTCCGCGGTGCGGCGGCGGGCGCAGCAGGTCGGCGAGCACGGGACGGAACGCTAGCGACGGCGCACTTCGACGCGCCCCGCTCGCGCCCGGACGTCCCACGCCGGCTGCGGGTAGGCGGCGGGTCCGTGGACCAGCGCACCGTCGCGCAGGTCGAACACCGACTCGTGCAGCGGGCACGTGACGGTCGTGTCGGTGAACGTGCCCTCGTGCAGCGGTCCGCCGAGGTGCGAGCAGTGGTTGGTCAGCGCGTACAGGGTGTCCTGGCGCTTGACGATCATGACCGCGGTCCCGTCGGCCTCGACGCAGCGCGCGTTTCCGTCCAGCAGCTCGGACTCGGCGAGCACGTCGGTCCAGTCCTCGGGCCCGTCCTCGAACACCGTGTGGTCGACGCCGATCCCCTCGGCGAACGAGAGGTGGCCGCCGAGATAGCCGCCGGCGGTCAGCGCCGCGCCGCCCGCGAGCGCCAGCAGCCGCCCGTCGGCGCCGCGGCGGCGGGCGGCGTACGAGGCCGCGAACAGGCTCGCCGCGACCGTGTTGCTGGTGGCGTGGACGATGCCGATGCGGCGCACCGACGCGCCGCCCGGCTCGGCGTCGCCCCAGTCCGACGCCCCGGCCGCCACCGTGGGCGCCGCACTGAGCAGGCCGATCCCGATCAGCCGCCGCGCGGCGGGCCGGCTGTCGTCGCCGCCGAGCCAGTCGAGCAGCAGCGCGCTCGTGAGCGTCCCGATCGTCACGTCGGTCAGGACGGGATGCACCGGATGGCCGAGCCAGGTGCCGCTGAGCAGCTCCTTGAGGCGCTTCGGCTTCGTCGCGTCGCGCACGAGCTTGCCGAGCGTCTCCCCGACCGGGTCGAGCGCATCGAGGCCGGCGATCGCGCGTACGAGGCGGTGCATGCGCGAGAACCTACCCGTAGGGTCCATGGCATGACCCTCGTGCTGACCGAAGACCGTGGCCCGGTGCGCCATGTGATCCTGAACCGGCCGGAGAAGCGCAACGCGTTCAACGGCGAGCTGGTGGTGGCGACCGGCCAGGCGCTGCGCGCGGCGGCGGCCGACCCCGCGGTGCGGTGCGTCGTGGTGCGCGGCGCCGGCCCGATGTTCTCGTCCGGGATGGACCTCGCTGCGCTGGCGGCGGTCGCCGAGGCGCCGGAGAACCTGCGCGCGTTCCGGCGCGAGTGCATCGATGCGTGGAACATCGCCGAGGAGATGACGAAGCCGACAGTGTGCGTCATCCACGGCGCCTGCATCGGCGGCGCGCTCGAGCTCGCGCTCGCCTGCGATCTGCGGGTGGTGGCGAGCGACGCGGTGGTCGGCATGCCCGAGACGCGGATCGGGCTGATCCCGGACGTCGGCGGGTCCTCGCGGCTGCCGGCCGTGGTCGGCCTCGGCCGCGCGAAGGAGCTGATCATGACCGGCAAGCTGATCGGCGGCGAGGAGGCCGAGCGGATCGGGCTCGCCAACCGCGTCGCGGCGCCGGACGAGCTCGACGCCGCCGCGGACGCGCTCGTCGACGAGCTGCTCGCCTGTGCGCCGGTCGCGGTCGGCCTGGCCAAGCGCGTCATGGACGCGTCGGCCAAGCCGGCGCTTTCGACGACGCTCGAGCTCGAGGTCGCGATGCAGGAGCGCTGCGCGGCCACCGCCGACTTCGCCGAGGGCGCGTCGGCGTTCCGCGAGAAGCGCCAACCGGAGTTCAGCGGCCGCTGAGACGGCGCGTCAGCGCCGGCGCGGCGGCTGGACGCTGCGCTCGGCGGCCGCGCACGCGATGCACCGCACGCTGTCGGGCATCGCTCGCAGGCGCGCAGGCGCGATCGCTTCGCCGCAGGCGTCGCAGATGCCGTAGGTCCCGTCGTCGAGCTTGGCGATGGCGCGCTCGGTCCGGAGCAGACTCTCTTCCAGCGAGCGGCCGACCCCGATGTCGGTCAGCCTCGTGATCGCCTCGGTCGTGCCGTCCCCGATGCGCTTGCCGAAGCCCTGCGCCTCACCGAGCTCGGGTCGCTCGGCCAGCGTCGCCACGCGCTCGCGCATGCTCGTGCGCCGCGCGACGAGCTCGCGGCGGACCGCGTCGAGGTCGAGCTCCGTCATCGCTCCTCCCAGTCGACGCCGACGAGCACCGGCTCGGGGTGCAGGGCGATGCCGAACCGGTCGTGGACGCCGGCGGCGATCTCGTGGGCGAGCGCGAGCAGCTCGGCGGTGGTGGCGCCGCCGCGGTTGACGAGCGCGAGCGTGTGCTTGCTGGAGATGCCGACGCGGCCGTTGCCGTAGCCCCTGTGGAAGCCGGCCCGCTCGATCAGCCACGCGGCCGAGGTCTTCACGCGCCCGTCGCCCTCGGGCCAGGCGGGGGCGCCGTCGGGCGCCGCGTCGAGGATCGGGTTGGTGAAGAACGAGCCGGCGCTGACCGAGTCCGGGTCCGCGGGGTCGATGACCATGCCCTTGCCGCGGCGCAGCGCCAGCACGGCGTCGCGCACGTCGGCGAGCGGTGCCGAGCCGCCGATCTCGATGCCGAGCGCACGGGCCAGCTCGGCGTACCGCAGCGGGCCCGATTCGGTCGCCTCGCGCAGCTCGAACGTGACCGACAGCACGACGCGCCGGTCGTGGTACTTGAAGACGCTCGTGCGGTACCCGAACTCGCACTCGGCCGGCGACATGACCTCGACGCGCCCGGTCGACCGGTCGAACACGCGCACCGCCACAACGGTCTCGGCCACCTCCTGCCCGTAGGCGCCGACGTTCTGGATCGGCGTCGCTCCCACCGAACCGGGGATGCCGGACAGGCACTCGAACCCCTGCAGCCCGTCGGCGACGCAGCCCGCCACCAGCGCGTCCCAGTCCTCGCCGGCGGCGACCTCCAGGCGCGCCCCGTCGCGCTCGACGCCGCGCGTGGCGATCCGGACCACCCGCCCGGGGACACCGCCGTCGGCGACGACCACGTTCGAGCCGCCGGCGATCACGAGCGCGGCGTCGCGGGCGGCGTCGATCAGCTCCGCCTCGTCGCGGGCCTCGACGTACGACCCCGCCGGCCCGCCGAGCCGCAGCGTCGTCAGCGCGGCGAGTTCCACACCACCGGCCCGGCGGTGAGCAGGTGCGAGCCCAGCGGCCGGCCGAGCACCTCCTGCACGGCGCGCGCCGCCTCGAGCAGCCGTTCGAGCGAGACGCCGGTCTCCACGCCCATCTCGTGCAGCATCGACACCAGGTCCTCGGTCGCGATGTTGCCCGTCGCCCCCGCGGGCACCGGGCAGCCGCCCAGCTCGCCGAAGCTCGACTCGAAGCTGCGCACGCCGGCGTCGTACGCGGCCAGCACGTTCGCCAGCCCCTGCCCGCGCGTGTTGTGGAAGTGCGCGGTGAGCTCCACCTCAGCGCCGAGCGCCGCGCGCGCGGCCGGGAAGAACTCGCGCACCTGCGCCGGGTTCGCCATCCCGGTCGTGTCGCCGAACCCGATCTCCTGCACGCCCGCGTCGATCAGCCGCCGCGCGATCGCGAACACGCGATCGGGCGGCACGTGCCCCTCGTAGGGGCAGCCGAACGCGACCGAGATCACGCCCTCGCAGCGCAGCCCTTCGGCGCGCGCCCGCCCGAGCACCGTCTCCAGTCCGCCCAGCGACTCCTCGATCGAGCGGTTCACGTTCCTGCGGTTGTGCGTCTCCGACGCCGACAGGAAGACGTTCACCTCGTGGAAGCGATGCCCGAGCGCGTTCTCCAGGCCGCGCACGTTCGGGATCAGCACCGACAGCGAGACGTCGTCGGGGACGTCGATGCGATCGAGCACCTCGGCGCCGTCGGCGAGCTGCGGGATCATGTCGGCGCGCACGAAGCTCGTCACCTCCAGGCGCTTGAGCCCCGTGCGGGCGAGCAGCTCGATCAGCCGGACCTTCTCGGCGGTCGGGACGACCTCGGGCTCGTTCTGGAACCCGTCGCGGGGCCCGACCTCTCGGATGGCGACCTGCACGGCGGAGATGTTAGGCGGGGCCGTCAGGCCATCGACAGGCCGCCGGAGACGTTGATCGTCTGCCCGGTCACGAACGAGGCGTCCTCGCAGGCGAGGAACGCGATCGCGGCGGCGACCTCCTCCGGCTGGCCGATCCGGCGCATGCTGGTCGCCGCGATCATGCCCGCCTTCAGCCGCTCGCCGATCTCGCCGAGCTGCTCGGGCGCCGCGTTGAGCAGCGGCGTGTCGATCGGCCCCGGCGCGACCGCGTTGACGCGTACGCCGAAGCGCGAGGACTCGCGGGCGACCGCGCGGGTGAAGCCGATCACCCCTGCCTTCGCGGCCGAGTAGATCACCGACCCCTGCGAGCCGACCCGGCCGGCCTCGGACGCGACGTTGACGATCGCTCCGCGGCCGCGTTTCTGCATGCCGTCGAGCACGGCGTGCGTCACCGCGATCGTGCCGCGCAGGTTGACGGCGAGCACGAAGTCCCACAGCTCCGGATCGGTGTTCACGAAGAACGAGAAGCGATCGGTGCCGGCGTTGTTGACGAGCACGTCGACGTCGCCGACCTGCGCCACGCCCGCGCGCACCGACTCGACGTCGGTCACGTCCATGCGCAGCGCGATCCCGTCGATCTCGCTCGCGACGCTGCGTGCGCCGGCCTCGTTGAGGTCGGCCACCACCACGCGGGCGCCCTCCGCGGCGAGCCGGCGCGCGGTCGCGGCGCCGATTCCCGACGCGCCGCCGGTGACGAGCGCGATCCGACCCTCCAGCCGCATGGCCGCGCAGCGTATAGCCTGGGCCGCCATGCCGGACCAGGTGACGGTGATCGGCGGCTCCGGGGCGCTCGGCACGGGGCTCGCGCTCAGGCTCGCGGCGGCGGGCGTGCCGGTGGTGATCGGCTCGCGCGCCGAGGAGCGCGCGGTCGAGGCCGCGCGCCGGATCGTGGACCAGG
>DASSUW010000512.1:0-6083 GCA_035706585.1 Solirubrobacteraceae bacterium
GGCGAACTCGGCGCGCCGAGCGGCTCCGAGCGCCTCGTTCTCCTGGCGCGCGACCTCACCGGGGTCAGCCCCGCGCCGGCGCTTGAGCTCGAGGTGCTCGCGGATTGCGTCGTCGAGCAGTCCCATGCCTTCAACCCAACAGGCTACTCCGCCGACGCGACACCGTGGACGCCACGGTCGGACTGCAGCGACTCGCTCGCGCGCACCGTGCGGTTCTTGCCGGTGCGCTTGGCCTCGTACAGCGCGCGGTCGGCGGCCGCGACCAGCGCGTCCTTGTCGGCGTGGTCGGCGGTGGCGAGCGACGCGACGCCGAACGACGCGGTCACCTTCAGCGTCCCGTCGCCGCTCGGCAGCGGCAGCTCGAGCTCCTCGACCGCATGCCGGACGCGCTCGGCGAACTGGTACGCACCCTCGAGATCGGTCTGCGGCAGCGCCACCGCCATCTCCTCGCCGCCGTAGCGGGCGGGCTCGTCGATCTCGCGGGACGACTGGCGCAGGACGCGCGCGACCTCGCGCAGCACGAAATCGCCCTGCAGGTGGCCGTAGGTGTCGTTGACCTGCTTGAAGTTGTCGATGTCGAGCATGATCAGGCCCATCTCCTGCCCGTAGCGGCGGGCGCGCTCGACCTCGGCGGAGATCACCTCCTGGAAGCGGCGGTGGTTGAACAGGCCGGTCAGCTCGTCGGTGACCGCCTGCTTCTGCACGGTCTCGTGCAGGTCGACGTTCTCGACCGACACCGACGCCTGGTTGGTCAGGTACGCGAACAGCTCGCGCTCGGCCGGGGTGAACGCGTGGTCGCCGCGGGCGATCGAGACGATGCCGATGACCTGGTCGCCGGCCTCGTTGGCGCCGAGCGGTCCGGCCAGCGCGCTGGCGCCCCCGAGCTGGATCTCGGCGACCTGGCCGGCGTCGATGACCGCCGCCTCGGCGGCGTGCAGCGCGCGCCGGAACGCCTCCGGCTCACCCGTGCGGGCGACCTCGATCAGCCGGTTGTCCTGCCCGCGCATCGAGGCGCGGCCGGCCGCCGCGCCGACGCCCTCGACGGCCGTCTGCACCACGATCTCGAGCACGCCGACGCGATCGAGCCCGGCGGCCACCGACTGGCCGACGCGCCGGATCGCCTCCTCCAGCCGCTCGCGCTCGCGCTGGAGCTCCTCCAGCCGGGCCTGCAGCTGGCGCGCCATCGAGTTGAACTCCTTGCCGAGCGCCGCGAACTCGTCGTTGCCCTCGGCCGGCACCGCGACCGAGAAATCGCCCGAGCCGAGCCGCTGCGCGGCCTCCAGCAGGCGCTGGATCTCGGACTGCAGGCGGCGCGAGACCGCCACGGCGAACGCGAACGCCAGTGCGAGGAAGCCGACGAACGCGGCCGCCGCCGCGAGCGACGCCCGCGAGGTGGGCGACGCCGTGTCGCGATCGGGCATCAACAGCGTGACCATGACGGACCCGTCCTCGACCGGCGCCGGGAACGACGCCACGCGGTACTCGACGCCCGCGACCTCGACCGGCCCGCTGTCGGGCAGGTCGGCGTTGCCGGCATCCGGCTGCGTCGACGCCAGCTGCTCGTCGCCCTGCTCGATCACCACCTCGGATGCCGTCAGGTCGCTGATCCGGCGCGCGTACTCCTCGGGCGAGATCATCGCCACCGTGAGCTCGCCGGTGGGTTTCTGGTCGGCGTTCAGGAGCTGCCGCGTCGCCGTGGCCAGGCCCGGCAGCGTGCCGCTCTCGAACTGCCCCTTGCCGTTGATCTCCATCAGCGCATGCCGAGCTTCGGCGCGCCGCGTCAGCGTGTCGAGCCGTCGCTGCACCGCCCGCCGGTCGTCGGCGGCGAGCGCGTCGGCCAGCTGCTGGTCCTTGCCGATCTGGTCGGCCAGCACGCCCGCCTGCTTCTGCTGCTCCTCGTAGATCCCGAGCGCGACGGTCTGCGACTCCGACAGCCGCGCATCGGTCTGGCTGCTCTCCGACGCGACGATCAGCTGGTAGAGGACCACCGCGATCGTGATCATCGGAAAGACGACGATGACCACGAAGAAGAGCCGCAGGCGTGCCCTGAAACTCGGGGTTAGGAGCTGGCGAAGGCCCATCGCGATGTTGCCCGGGTGCACGAGAATGATGCCGTGCGGACACCATCCTGGCAGCTACAATCGCTCGTTCACGACGTGCGCAGGAATCCCTGCACGCCTCGTGGGGCTATAGCTCAGTTGGGAGAGCGCCTGGATCGCACCCAGGAGGTCGCCGGTTCGAGTCCGGCTAGCTCCATTCGTCGATGAGCGGTGATCGCCTTGAGATCACGACGGCGGACGGTGTCGCCGACGCATATCGCGCGCGGCCGGACGGCGAGGTGCGCGGCAGCGTCCTGCTGATCATGGACGCGTACGGCCTGCGGCCGCAGATCGAGCGCATGGCCGACCGGATCGCGGAACGCGGGTACGTCGTGCTCGCGCCGAACGTCTTCTACCGCGACGCGAAGGGGCTGCTGCTGACGCCCGAGGAGCTGGCCGGCGGCAACGTGTTCGAGAAGGTCATGCCGCTCGTCCGCGCCCTGACGCCGGATGTGGTCGTGCGGGACGGCCCGGCGTACCTGAACGCGCTCGGCGACGGGCCCGTGGCGATCACCGGCTACTGCATGGGCGGGCGGGCCGGCTGGCACCTGGCGGCGGCGTATCCGGACCGCGTGGCCGCGCTCGGCGGCTTCCACGTCGGCAGCCTGGTCACGGACGCGCCGGACAGCCCGCACCACAAGGCGCCGGACATCGCCGCGGAGGTCTACTTCGGCCACGCCGACAACGACCGCAGCATGAACCCCGACCAGATCGCGACGCTGGACGCGGCGATGGACGAGGCCGGGGTCGTCCACCGCACCGAGGTCTACGAAGGCGCCGCCCACGGCTACACGATGGCCGACACCCCGGCCTACGACGAGGCCGCCGCCGAACGCCACTACCGCGAGCTGTTCGCGCTGCTGGACCGCACCGTCGCGGCGTGATCGCCGCGAGCCCGGGGGACCTCCACGCGGGAAGGTCCCCCGGACCCTATCCCCCTACTCGTCGGCGCCGAGGTCGACGACCGGCGTGATCAGGTCCCAGATGTCCCCGACCTCGACCTTGTCGTTGCCGCCCAGCGTCTGGATGCGCAGCGTGTCGAGGCCGAGCTCGCCGCTGACCCGTGTCTCGGCCCCGATGCCGCCGACGGCGGCCTGGGAGCCGAGGCGCCGGACGCGGACGGAGTCGACCGCGTCGGTACCGTGAGCGATGACCGTGTCCTGCGCCCCGTCGCCGGAACCGCCGACGGCGCTCAGGTCGGCGTCGACCACGGCCAGGGCGGTGCCGGTGGTGTCGTCGACCGTGATCGTGTCGGCCCCGGCGAGCGGTCGCAGGGCCAGCGTCTCGACGCCGTCGAAGTCGATCGCCACGGACGCGATGTTGCGCGTCAGCACGACGCGCTCGCCGCTTCGCGAGACGCCGTAGGCCTCGGCGATCGCTGAGCCGGTGAACTCGATCCGGTCGCTGCCCGTCTCGCCCTCGATGCTGTCGTTGCCGTCACCCGGGCCCCATTGCACGACGTCGTTGCCGGAGCCGAGCAGGACCGCGTCGTTCCCGCGGCCGGGCATGACCGTGTCGTTGCCCGAGCCGCCGAGCACGCTGTCGCCGCCGCCGGCACCGCGCAGCGTGTCGTTGCCGGCGCCGCCGTCGAACGTGACCTGCGCGGGAAGCGGCGCCTGGCTGAGCGCGGCGATCGTGTCGGCGCCGCCGAGGCCCTCGAGCCGCACGTCCTCGATCGCGGTCGAGTCCAGCCGCGAGCCGGGATCGAGGCCGATCGTGGCGATCTCGGACCCGACCGGCGCGACGTTGAGCGTGTCGTCGCCGGCGGTGCCCGCATAGTGGAGCGTGTCGGGTCCGTCGCCGCCGTCCGCGTTGACCTCGAGCGGGCTCGCGAGAGCGATGCCGCTGGTGATCGTGTCCGCGCCGCCGAGCGTCGCGACGGTGACCGTGTCGAGCCCGGCCTCGCCGTCGATCGCGCGCACCTCGCCGCCGAGGCCCGAGACCACGCCGGCGCCGTCGACGGTGACGCTGTCGGCGCCGTCGCCGCCGCGGGCCACGACCTGGTCCGGCTGACCGTCGCCGGCGCCGGACGTGCTCAGGTCGACGTCGGTGTCCTGCAGCTCGGTGCCGCCCGTGTCGTTGACGACGACGGTGTCGGCCCCGCCGCGCGGGTCGAACGCGATCCGCTCGACGCCCCCGACGTCGAGGTTGACGTTGGCGACGTTGCGGAACACGCGCACGCGCGTGCCGTTGGCCGACACGTCGAGGTTCTCGTCGACGTTGGCGCCGTGGAACGCGAGCGTGTCGCTGCCGGCCTCGCCGTCGACGACGTCGTCGCGGTCGCCCGGGTTCCAGGCGAACGTGTCGTTGCCGGCGCCGCCCTTGACGGCGTCGAAGCCGAAGCCGCCGCTGACGGTGTCGTTGCCGCTGCCGCCGATCAGCGTGTCGTTGCCGGCGCCACCGGTCAGCGTGTCGTTGCCGGCCGCGCCGTTGACCGTGATCGGCTCGTCGGCGATCCCGCCGAGGCTCTGGATCCTCACCTCGTCGTCACCGCCGCCGGCGTCGACGTCGACCGCCGTGAACTCCGCGCGATCGAGGCTGAAGTCGATCGTCCCGTCGGCTCCGACGTCGGCCAGGAGGTTGCCGGGCAGGCCGGCCTCGACGAACAGCACGAGCTTGTCGCTCGCGCCGTTGCCGGTGATCCGGAACGTCCCGTCGACGACCTGGCCGGAGTAGGAGGCCGCGGCCTGGTCGGCGGCGAGCCCGAGGGCGGCCGCCGCGAGGCCGACCGTGAACGCCGTGCGCCGGGCGATCACTGCGGCCTCCAGAACAGCGGATCCTTGGTGACGTCGCCCTCGAACCGGACGCGGTCGAACTGCTTGCCCTTCGGCAGCAGCACCGGCGAGCAGCCGGTGAAGCTCTCGCCCGGCTTGAGCTTGGCGTCGCTGTACTCGGGGCACGGCTTGAACGTGCCGCTGAGGACGATCAGCTGGATCGGGCGGTACTCGTCGCCGGCGCGATCCTCGATCGACGGCTCGATCACGCTGCGGGTGAGCGCGCGGTCGCCGAGGTTCTCGTACTTCGCGTCGACGTAGTAGGGGACCGTCTTCTTCTGCTTGGCGTCGAGATCGAAGTCCTTGAGGTCGGAGATCTTGCCCTTGCGGACCTTGACCACCGTCACGCCGAGCTTGCTCTTTTTCGGCTCCGCGCCGGTGTAGTCGATGTAGTCGGTGACCGCGCGCTTGCCGAGCGGCAGCACGCCGTCGTCGGAGCCGGCAGGCGCCGAGGAGTCGCTGGGCACCTCGACCGGCGTGGCGGCGGGCTCGGGCGCCGACGCCGACGCGTCGCCGCTGTCCGAGCCGCAGGCCGCGAACGCCACGGCCAGCGCGACCGCCGCCAGTGCCGCGAATGGCCTGAGGATGCCTACACGGGTTGACTGCATGGAGGAGCTCCTTGTCGGGGGATGGGGAGTGCGGCGACGCTACGGGCGCCGCATCAGCGGAGGCATCGGGCGATGCCCTACTTCGGCAGCGGAGCGGGCGACCGCCGGTTCCCGGACGCGGAAGCGGGCGCGCAGGCGGATGCGCCACGGCGCCGAGCGGCGTGGTCTCGGGACGCGCGGCGGCGTACGCGCGTTGATCGTCGCCGCCGCCAGCAGACTCGTCGGCGACTCCATCACGTCGCCGGGGTGGGGGGAGCGGGCATCGGTCCTCCTTGGCCGATTCAGCCAGATTCAGGTGGGGGCCGCGACGTCGGTGCCCGTCAGGGCAGCGGGGATGACGTCGCGGCCGCCATGGTGGACGACGCCGCCGTCCGTGGCAACGCTAGTTTTTCGGGCGGCGACCCGAGGGTTTTGCGCGCCGGCGCCCCCAGCGCGGCCGCGCGGCGACGACTCAGTCGTCGAACTCGTGCTCGTGGCCCTGGCCGGTCCGGGGCTTTGACCCGAACCCGCGCTGCAGGCCGCCGGCGACGCCGGGCGGCGGGCCGCCGGGCTGCGGATCGCCGGCGCGGCCGCGCTGCGTCGGGCGGTCGCGGTCGCGGCTC
>DASSUW010000513.1:0-2945 GCA_035706585.1 Solirubrobacteraceae bacterium
CGCGAGGCGGCCCGCGACCGATCGCTGCTGGGCGCGCTGACCGGCCTCGTCGACGGCGCGCGCGGCCGCCTGCTGGACGGGGAGCCGGTCTGGTACGAGGTGCCGAACCGCTGCGTCGAGGTCAGCTTCAGCCCGGAGCCGGTCGCGCGGCTGGCGCCCGGGGCGACGCGGCAGGTTCAGGGCCGGATCGTCACGGCCGCCGGTGCGGACGCGGGCGCCGGACGGTTCACGATCACCGGCGTCCGCCGCGGGCGCTTCGTGGCCGTCCGCGCGGCGACCGCGCCCGGCGCGCCCGCCCTGTTCTCGGCGACCGCCGGCGAGCCCGACAGCGACAAGGAGACGGTCTCGGCGAGCGTCGTCGCCACCTCGACGGCCGGGCGTGCCGAGCACTCGTGGTTCGCGGCCGGGGAGCGCGAGCCGTTCCCGTGGCGCATCCACGGCCCCGTGTCCTCGACGCAGACCGCGCTCGGATTCAAGGCGACGTTCGCCGGCACCGTCGCCTACGACCTGCAGGAGGTGACGGCGAACCCGGACGGGTCGGTCACCGCGACCTACGACATGACCGCCTACCACCTGCCGAGCGTCTTCAACCACATGGGCGACGGCTGCGGCTTCGAGGGCGCCGGCGGCGGCACGGGCTGGACGGCGGGCGCGGTCGCGATGACCCGCGGCAAGGACGGCACGGTCACCTACACGCTGCTCATCGACGTCGACATCGCGGACGTGACGCTCCGCTGGGTCGGCTGCGAGCACCCCGGTCCCGACTTCGCCGGCGCGGTGCAGGCCTACCTGGACGCCGCGCCGCGCGCGGCCGAACCGGGATTCCGGCTGCGGGCCGTCGGCGCCACGGACGCGACGAGCCCGAACGCCGACGCGGTCACGGCGTCGTGGGACCTGACGCCATGCCCGGACCCCGTCGCGGGACCGGTCACCGCCGGCTGCGCCGGCTGACGGTCCGCCGCGCCTGAACTTTGGGCCGCGCTCGCGCGTACCGCTTCCCGGGCAGCGACATGTCGGACGAAGCCGAGAGATAGACGTGGTCCAGGAAGCGCAGGCGTACTGGCTCCGCGAGCCCGGGCGCGGAGAGATCCGGCGGGTCGCGCTGCCCGAGCCGGGGCGGGGCGACGTCGTCGTCCGGACGCTGTGGTCCGGCGTCAGCCGCGGGACCGAGACGCAGGCGTTCCGGGGCGGCGTGCCGCCGCGCGCGCCGTTCCAGGAAGGCGACTTCCCGGGGCCGGTCAAGTACGGCTACCTGAACGTCGGCGCGGTGGAGGAGGGGCCGCCAGAGCTGCGCGGCCGCACTGTGTTCTGCCTGTACCCGCACCAGACGGCGTACGTGGTGCCGGCCGGCGCCGTGACCGTCGTGCCCGACGACGTGCCGCCCGCGCGCGCCGTGCTCGCCGGCACGGTGGAGACCGCCGTCAACGCCCTGTGGGACGCCCCGCCGCTGGTCGGCGACTGCGTCGCCGTGGTCGGCGCCGGCATGGTCGGCTGCTGCGTCGCCCGCCTGCTCGCCCGGTTCCCGGGGATCGCGGTCACGCTCGTCGACGTCGACGGGACCCGCGCCGAGGTCGCCGCGGCGCTCGGCGCGCGCTTCGCGCGGCCGGACCACGCCGCCGGCGGCTGCGACCTGGTCGTGCACACGAGCGCGACGGCGGGCGGGCTCCAGCGCTCGCTCGAGCTGCTCGGCCCGGAGGGCACGGTGCTCGACCTCAGCTGGTACGGCGACGACGATGTGCGGCTCGCGCTCGGCGGCGCGTTCCATGCGCGCCGCCTGCGGATCCAGGCCAGCCAGGTCGGGACGCTGTCCCCCGCCCGCGCCGGTCGCCGCTCGACCGCCGATCGGCTGGCGCTCGCGCTCGACCTGCTGCGCGACCCGGCGTTCGACGCGCTCGTGACCGGCCGCTCGCGCTTCGACGAGCTGCCCGGCGTGATGGAGCGGCTCGCCGCGGGAAGCCTGCCGGCGCTCTGCCACACGATCAGCTACGACGGGGCGTAGCCCGTGTTCAGCGTCACGGTCCGCGACCACATGATGATCGCCCACAGCCTGCGCGGCGAGGTGTTCGGGCCCGCGCAGCAGCTGCACGGCGCGACCTACGTCGTCGACGCCACGTTCCGCCGCGCGGCGCTCGACGCCGACGGCATCGTGATCGACATCGGACGGGCGACCGACGCGCTCCGCGCGGTGGTGGGCGCGCTCAGCTACCGCAACCTCGACGACGAGCTCGCGGGCCTGAACACGACGACCGAGGTGCTCGCGCAGCTCGTCGCCGACCGCTTGGCGGACCGCGTCGGCGGCCTCGGGCTGGACGGGCTGGCCGTGACGCTGCACGAGTCGCATGTCGCGTGGGCGAGCTACGAGCGGCCGCTGTGATGGACGTCCACATGATCGTCCCGCACGGGATCGACGACCCGTCGCGGCCGAGCGGGGGCAACACGTACGACCGTCGCGTCTGCGACGGCCTCGCCGCGCTCGGCTGGACCGTGCACGTCCACGCGGTGCGCGACGCCGCCGCGATCGCGCGCGTCCCCGACGGCGCCGTCGTGCTGATCGACGGCCTGCTCGCTTCCCCCGCGCCCGCGGCGCTCGTGCCGCACGCCCGCCGGCTGCGGCAGGTCGTGCTCATGCACATGCCGCTCGGCGACGACGACGAGCGCCGCGTGCTCGAGGCCGCGACCGCGGTCGTCACGACGAGCCACTGGACCCGGCACCGGCTGCGGGAGCTGTACGGCCTGCCCGCCGAGCGGGTGCACGTGGCCGCGCCCGGCGTCGACCCGGCCGGCCGTGCCGCCGGCACCGCCGGCGGCGGCGCGCTGCTGTGCGTCGCGGCGGTGACGCCCGGCAAGGGCCATGACGTCCTCGTCGACGCGCTCGCGACGGTGGGCGACCTGCCGTGGCGGTGCACGTGCGTGGGCAGCCTCGACCGGGACGCGGCGTTCGCCGG
>DASSUW010000514.1:0-10364 GCA_035706585.1 Solirubrobacteraceae bacterium
CAGCTTGGACAGCTGGTGGCCCGCCAGCCCGGGGATCATCCCGAGGATCGACGTCAGCGGGCCCATCTTGCGCACGCGCTTGAGCTGGTCGAGGAAGTCCTCGAGCGTGAACTGGTTCTTGCGCAGCTTGCGCTCGAGCTCGCGTTCCTCACCCTCCTCGACGGTCTGTTCGGCCTTCTCGATGAACGACAGGACGTCGCCCATCCCGAGGATCCGCTGGGCCATGCGGTCGGGGTGGAAGCGGTCGAAGTCGGGCAGCTTCTCACCGGTCGACGCGTAGAGGATCGGCTTGCCCGTGACCGCCTTGACCGACAGCGCGGCGCCGCCGCGGGCGTCGCCGTCGAGCTTGGAGAGGATCACGCCGTCGAACTGCGCGACCTCGGCGAACTGCTCGGCGACGTTCACGGCATCCTGGCCGGTCATCGCGTCGACGACCAGCAGCACGTCGGTCGGCTTGACCCGCGTCTTGATCTTCGCGAGCTCCTCCATCAGCGCCTGGTCGACGTGCAGGCGGCCGGACGTGTCGACGATCAGGACGTCCTTGCCGTCGCGCGTCGCCTGCTCCAGAGCCCAGCCGGCGATGTCGACCGGATCGCGGTCGGTCCCCTGCTCGTAGACGGTCGCGCCGGCCTGGCCGCCGACCTTGATCAGCTGCTCGACCGCGGCCGGCCGGTAGACGTCGCACGCGGCGACCGCGACGGAGGAGCCGTGCTGCTCGCGCAGGTACCGGGCGAGCTTCGCGGTGGCGGTCGTCTTGCCCGAGCCCTGCAGGCCCGCCATCAGCACGACCGTCGGCGGCCGCGGCGAGAACGTCAGCCCGGCCGACGAGCCGCCCATCAGCGCGGTCAGCTCCTCGTTGACGATCTTGACGACCTGCTGGCCGGGATTGAGCTGCTTGGTGACCTCGACGCCGAGCGCACGCTCCTTGACGGTCGCCGTGAACTGCTTGACGACCTTGAAGTTCACGTCGGCCTCGAGCAGGGCGAGCCGGATCTCCCGCAGCGCGCGGGTGATGTCGTCCTCGGTCAGCGCGCCGCGTTGGCGCACTCCCGCCAGCGTGCCCTGGAGCTTCTCTGACAACGAGTCGAACAATGCGTCTCACAGGGTACGGTGCCGGACAATGGAGCTCGACCTCCTGGTCATCGGATCGGGGCCCAGCGGCCAGAAGGCCGCGATCCAGGCGTCCAAGCTCGGCAAGCGCGTCGCGGTCGCCGAGCGCCGCGAGCGGCTCGGCGGCGTCTCGATCCACACCGGCACGATCCCGTCCAAGACGCTGCGCGAGGCCGTGCTTGAGGTGCTCGCCCAGCGCCCGCTGGACGTGCTCGATCCCACGCGCGTGGAGGAGTCCGACCAGCAGGTGCTCGAGCAGCTGATGGACCGCACCGCGCGCGTCGTCGCCGCCGAGACCTCGGTGGTGCGTGAGCAGTTCCGCCGCAACCGCGTCGGCCTGCTGCCCGGCCAGGCGCGGTTCGAGGACGCGAACACGGTCAAGATCGAGGACAACGACGAGCCGATCCGCGCCCGCCGCATCATCATCGCGTGCGGCACACGGCCGGCGCGCCCGAGCTCGGTCGAGTTCGACGACCGCACGGTCATCGACTCCGACGGGCTGCTCAAGCTCGAGCACCACATCCCGCGCACGATGACCGTGGTCGGCGCCGGCGTGATCGGCCTCGAGTACGCGTCGATGTTCGGCGCGCTCGGCACGAAGGTGACCGTCGTCGACAAGCGCGACCGCGTGCTGCCGTTCCTCGATCAGGAGATCGGCGAGGCGTTCCAGTACATGCTGCGGCGCAAGAACGTGACGTTCCGGATGCGCGAGAGCGTCGCCGGCGTCGAGCTCGACACCGACGCCCGCGGACCCAAGGTGCGCCTGGAGTCGGGCAAGGAGATCGTGTCCGAGACCGTGCTGTACGCGACCGGGCGGCAGGGCGACGTCGAGGGGCTCCAGCTCGAGAAGGCCGGCCTTGAGGCCGACTCGCGCGGGCGCATCCCGGTCGACCAGCGCCAGCGCACCGAGATCCCGCACATCTTCGCGGTCGGCGACGTGTCGGGCGGCGGGCTCGCCGCCACGGCGATGGAGCAGGGGCGGATCGCCACGCTGCACGCGTTCGACGAGCACGTCGACACGCTGCCGGAGCTGGTCCCGACGGGCGTCTACGCGATCCCCGAGATCGCGATGGTCGGCCGCACCGAGGAGGAGCTGACCGACGCGGCCGTCCCCTACGTGACCGGCATCGCGCGCTGGAGCGAGCTCGCGCGCGGCCTGATGAGCGGCGACGAGAACGGGCTGCTCAAGCTGCTCGTCGACCCCGACGAGCGCTCCCTGCTCGGCGTGCACGTGATCGGCACGGGCGCGACCGACCTCGTGCACATCGGCCAGGCCGTCATGGGCGGGGGCGCCGGGATCGACTTCCTCGTGACCGCCGTGTTCAACTACCCGACGTTCGCCGAGTCCTACAAGGTCGCCGCGCTCGACGCGAGCAACCGCATCAGGGCGATGGCGTAGGCGGGGGCTCGCGGCCGGGCGTCTGCGCGCTCGACGCCTCCTGCTCGGCCTCGCGCGCGGCCGCCGCGGCGGCCTGCGCGTCGGCGAGCGCCGCCTCCGCGGCCTCGGAGGACACCTGCCGCGGACGCGGCTTCGGCGGCGGCCCGTCGGGCGGCGAGCCGAGCTTCTGCGTCAGGTTCGCCAGCGCCTGGTTGAACTCGCCGGGGATCACGAAGATCTTGTTCGCCGGGCCCTGCGCGAGCTGCGGCAGCATCTGCAGGTACTGGTAGGACAGCAGCCGCTCGTCGGGCGCGCCGGCGTGGATCGCGTCGAACACCGTCTCGATCGCCTTCGCCTCGCCTTCGGCACGGAGGATCGCCGCCGTGCGCGCGCCCTCGGCCTTGAGCACGGCCGACTGCTTCTCGCCCTCGGCCGTGAGGATCTGCGACTGCTTGACGCCCTCGGCGTTGAGGATCGTGGCGCGGCGGTCGCGCTCGGCCCGCATCTGCTTCTCCATCGCCTCCTGGACGGTCCGCGGCGGCTCGATCGACTTCAGCTCGACGCGGTTGACGCGGATCCCCCACTTGCCCGTCGCCTCGTCGAGCACGACGCGCAGCTGGGAGTTGATCTGGTCGCGCGAGGTCAGCGTGTCCTCGAGCGTGAGGCCGCCGATGACGTTGCGCAGCGTGGTGACCGTGAGCTGCTCGATGGCCTGCAGCGGGTTGGCGACCTCGTAGGTGGCCGACTTCGGGTCGGTGATCGTGAAGTAGATGACGGTGTCGATCCCGACGACGAGGTTGTCCTCGGTGATGACGGGCTGCGGCGGGAACGAGACCACCTGCTCGCGCAGGTCCAGCAGCGGCTTGACGCGATCGATGAACGGCACGATCAGCGTCAGGCCCGGGTCGAGCGTGCGCGAGTAGCGCCCGAGCCGCTCGACGATCCCCGCGCGCGCCTGCGGCACGATCCGCACGCCCGACATCGCGATGATGAACAGGAACACGGCGAGCACGATCAGGGCAATGACTCCGGGGTCCACTACGGCCTCCTATTCCGTCACGAGCGCCGTGGCGCCCTTGATCTCGACGATCTGGACCCGCTTGCCGGCCTCGATGACCTCGTCGTCGTCGTAGGCGCGGGCGGTCCAGACCTCGCCGTCGATCTTCACGCAGCCGACGCCTTCGTCGTTGGCGATGCGCTCGACGACCATTCCCGTCTTCCCGACCAGGCTCGCCGTGCCGGTGCGCAGGACCGGCGGCAGCCGCCGGTGCGCGCGGGCCAGCGGCCGCAGCGCCGCGAGCAGGAACAGGGAGACGACGAGGAACACGGCCCAGCCGGCGAACGTCCCGCCCCCGAGCCCGGTCACGATCGCGGCGACCAGCGCCCCGCCCGCGAACGGCGCCAGGAAGAAGCCGAGCGTCGCGATCTCCCCGACGCCGAAGATCACGGCTGCGATGAGCCAGATGATCCATGGGTCCATGGCTGTTATTTCACCTGATTGCGGGCGACACGGAAGTTGAAGTACCTCTCAGGATAAGGCTCGTCGCGCAGCGTGAAGTGCCACCACTCCTTGGCGTACGGCGCAAACCCGACGCGTTCCAGCGTGCGCGCGAGCCGCAGGCGGTTGCGGAGCCGGCGGCCCGTGATCCCCGGGTGCAGCGTCGCGGCGCGGGGGTCCATGCAGTCGTAGCTCGTGCCCATGTTCACGCTCGTGTCGCGGAACCGCCGGCGGTACGGGGCGATGCAGGAGCGCCGCCGGCCGTCCCAGCGCGGCGGCGGCTCGGCCGGCAGCCTGACGAGCGTGATGTCGACGGTGCTGCCCCGGCTGTGACCCGACCGGTGCGCGATGTAGCCGTCCACGAACGCGCGCCGCTTGTCGACGCGCGGGTAGAACTCGCGCTTCATCTTCTGATCGTCGAGGTCGCGCGCCCAGCGGTCGAAGTGCGCGACCGCGCGGGTCGGCCGGTAGCAGTCGTAGACCATGAGGCCGTAGCCCGTGCGGTTCAGGCGGCGTTGCGCGCGGTGCAGGGCGCGGGCGGCGCGCCGGGTGAGGATGCAGACCGGTTCGCGATAGCCGGCGATCCGGCGGCCGACGAAGTTGTGCCTGGTCGCGTACCGCATGTCCTGGACGATCGTGGCGTCGACCCGGTCGAGCGCGACGAAGCTCGACGGCGCGAGCGCGAGCGCGACCAGGGCGGCGATCATGCCGTTAGGAGCACGGGTATCGCCGCCGGCGTGAACCGACGGCTCGTCATGCCGTGAGCAATGCGGGCATTGCCCCCAGCGGAGCGTTGGCTCGTCATGCCGTGAGCAATGCCTTGGCGAAGTCGTCGGCGTCGAACGGGCGCAGGTCCTCGAGCTGCTCGCCGATGCCGATGAGCTTGACCGGGATGCCGAGCTCGTTGGCGATCGCCAGCGCGATGCCGCCCTTGGCCGTCCCGTCGAGCTTGGTGAGCACGATCCCGGTGACGCCGACGGCTTCGCCGAACAGCTTCGCCTGCCGGACGCCGTTCTGGCCGGTCGTGGCGTCGACGGTCATCAGCGTCTCGTGCGGGGCGTCGGGCATCTGCTTGGTGATCACGCGCCGCACCTTGGCCAGCTCCTCCATGAGGTTGTGCTGCGTGTGCAGGCGGCCGGCGGTGTCGACGATCACGACGTCGGCGCCCCGTTCGCGTGCGCGGGCCACGGCGTCGAACGCGACAGCGCCCGGGTCCGAGCCCTCGGCGCCCTTGACGAGGTCGACGTCGGCGCGCTCGGCCCAGCGCTCGAGCTGCTCGACGGCGGCGGCGCGGAACGTATCGGCCGCGCCGACGACGACCGTCTGACCGAGCGTGTGGCGCAGGTGCCAGGCGAGCTTGCCGATCGTGGTCGTCTTCCCGGTGCCGTTGACGCCGACGACGAGGATCACCGCCGGCTCGTGGCGGATGTCGATCGTGTCGTCACCCGTGCGGGCCAGCTCGGCGAGCAGCTCGGCCAGCCGGCCGGTGAGCGCCTCGCCGCCCACGAGCTCGCCCTCCTCGGCCTCGCGCTCGAGCCGCTCGACCACCTGCGCGGTCGTGCGGGCGCCGACGTCGGCGTAGATCAGTGCCTCCTCGAGCCGCTCCCACGTCGCCTCGTCGAGGTCCCCCTCGAACAGAGTGGCCTGCACCTCGGCGGCGAGCGCCTCGCGCGTCTTGCGCATCGAGTCGCGCAGGCGGCCGAAGAAGCCGCGCCGGCGCTCCGGAGCCCCGGGGTCGGGCGCGTCTTCGGCGGCGTGGCCGCCGTCGGTGAGGAAGAGCTCGTGCCAGTCCCGCGCCACGACGGCGGGCAGGATAGGGAATGCACGGGCGGTGCGCGGCGTCTGTCAGGTCGTGAACCTCCGTCTCGTAACGCCCACCCACCCCGCGGCAGCCGCGCTTCTCGCCGGCCTGCGCCACGAATACATGCAGGCATACGGACCTGCGGCGGTCTCCGACCTCGACCGCTACTCGATCGTCGAGTTCCTCCCGCCCGCCGGCGCGTTCATCGTGCTCGAGATCGACGGGGTCACGGCGGCGGGCGGTGCCCTGCGCCGGCTCGGCCCCGGCATCGGCGAGATCAAGCGCATGTGGACCGCGCCCGCCCAGCGCGGCCGCGGCCACGGGCGTCGCGTTCTGGAGGCGCTGGAGGCCGCCGCCGTGCGCCGTGGCTACCACACGCTCCGGCTCGAGACCGGCGGCCGGCTCGAGGCGGCGATCGGCCTCTACGAGTCGGCCGGCTATACGCGCATCTCCGGCTACGGCACCTGGGGCGCCGACCCGCGGGCGACCTCGTTCGAGAAGCGGCTAGACGGCGCCTATGACCTCTCGACCGACGAGCTCGACCGTCGCGAGGTCCTCGTGCGCGAGATGCTGAAGCATCACCCGCTCGACGCCGGCCTCCGCCAGGCCGCGTAGCCGCTCGACGAGCTCGTCCGGCGTTCCCTCCAGCGGGATCATCGCGCTGAACGGCATCGGGTCGCGGCCGGCCTCGCGACAGGCGTCGTCGATCCGCTGCTTGCGCTCGCGCGCTTCCTCGACGCTCGGGAAGACCGTGTTGTACTCGTCGGCCCAGCGGGCGGCGAGCGCGGCACCGCGCGGCTGCGCGCTGCCGCCGAGGATCAGGTGCGGCCGCGTGCTCGGCTTCGGCTGCGCGTCGCACTGCTCGAGCCGGTAGAAGCGACCGGCGAAGTCGAACGGCTCGGCGTCCCACGAGCGGCTCACGATCTCGATCTGCTCGGCCAGCCGGTCGAACCGGTCGCGCCGCGTGTCGAACGGAAAGCCGAACGAACGGTGCTCGCCCTCGTGCCAGCCGGCGCCGATGCCGAGCTCGACGCGGCCGCCGGACACGTGGTCGGCGGTCACGACGCTGCGCGCGAGGACCGACGGGTGCCGGAACGTGACCGGAGACACGAGCGTGCCGAGCTTCAGCGTCGTCGTGAGCGCCGCCAGCGCGTTGATCGTGCCCCAGGCGTCGAGCGAGCCCCGGTTGACGCCTCCGCCGAGCGACTCGTAGTGGTCGGAGCGGAAGAGCGCCTCGAACCCGCCGGCCTCGGCGGTCTCCGCCAGCCCGCGCCACTGGTCCCAGGTGACGCCTTCCTGCCCCTCGATCATCAGACAGACCCGCATCAGCGCACCGTATAGATCCCGGTCGACTCGGCGTGGTACCCCTTGGCGCCGACCTGCCTGGCGAGGTCGCTGCGGGCCTCCTCGCCGCGGCTCAGCAGCTCGAGCGCGTGGGCGAAGTCGTAGCGCGGCCGCCAGCCGAGCTCGGTGCGGGCGCGCTCGTTGACGTAGACGCGCTCGATGCCTGCGAACATGCGCCAGCCGCGCGCGGCGTAGATCTGCTCGTAGTGCGGGAAGCGGCGGGCGACGACACCGGGCGCGTCGGCCCGCAGCGACTGCAGGTCGTCGCGGGTGAACGGCGTCGTGGCGCTGACGATGTAGCGGCCGAAGCCGATCTGCGGCGCCCGGTCGAGCGCCAGCCGGTGGGCGCCGACGACGTCCTCGAGGTCGACGCGCCGGTACAGCAGCTCGTTGACCTTCAGGTTGGCGTCCTCGTAGGCGGCGCGCACCTCGTCGCGGTCGTCGGGCTCGGGGAAGAAGCGCGACGTGCGCAGGATCACGCACGGCAGGCCCTGGTCGCGGTGGAACAGCTCGCACAGGTCCTCCGCCGCGGTCTTGGTGACGCCGTAGATGTTGCGGGGGACGGGCGCGACGTCCTCGGTGATCCAGGCGGCGGGCGCCCCGGGCGGCGGCGTCAGCGCGCGCCCGAACGTGCTGGTCGTGCTCGTGAAGACGAAGCGGCTCGCGCCGGCGGCGACCGCCTCCTCGAGCAGGTTGAGCGTGCCGGTGATGTTCGTGTCGACGAACTCCTGGCGGCTGTGGGAGCCCACGTGCGGCTTGTGCAGCGTCGCGGCGTGGACGACGGCATCGACCGACTGCATGGCCGTGCGGACGAGCGCGCGGTCGGCGATCGAGCCGGTGATGTCGGTGTACGGCGAGGCGAGGATGTCGAGCCCGACCGCCTCGACGCCGTCGGCCCTGAGCGTGCGGACCAGCCCCTCGCCCAGGTGGCCCGCGCTGCCCGTGACGAGGATCTTCATAACTGGAGAGATAAGCAGGTGCCGAGGAACGCGCCGAGCGCTGCGACCTCGTCCTCGATGCCGGTCCGCATCGCCTTCGTGACGCGGCCGAACGCGTCGACCTCGACACGGCGCCCGGGCCGGTCCAGGCGCCAGGTGGCGAACACGCGGCCGTCGGCGATCGCCACGGGGCGGATGATGCCGCCGCCGGGCGCGACGCGCTTTGCGTGGTCGGGCGGAAGGATCAGCGCGCGGGACTTCCAGCCGAGCAGCCACTCGTCGAACGCCGGCAGGAGCCGGATGCCGCCCTCCTCTTCGCCGGCGAGCTCGGGCTCCCCCCAGCGCAGGTCCGCCTTCGGAAGCCCGGACCAGGCCGCGAAATCCTCCACCGTGGCGGGCGCGTGGCCGGCCGCGTACCGGCGCGCCAGCGTGACGAGCGCGGCTTCGCGATCGGGCAGCGGAGCGAGCTCGAGCGGCCCGTAGACCCCGTCGCCGACCTCGATCAGCGCGCCCGCGTGCGCGGCGCGGGCGACGACGTGGATCGGCGCCTGCCCCGCGGCCGCGACCGGCACCCCGCGCTCGCGCAGCCGCGCCGCGAGCTCGTGGCGGGTCAGCGGTCCGTCCGCGCGCACGATCTCCGCCGCGAGCTCGGTGCTGCGCTCGGCCGCGTCGGGCGCGAGGCCGAGCTCGGTGAGGCGGCGGCGGCCGCGCCTGAGGTGGAGCGGGCCGTAGATCGCGAGCACGGTGGCGAGGTCGTCGGCCGCGAGCAGGTGCAGCGTGCCCCGCATCGCCCAGGTGCGCACGAGACCGCCGCCCCGAGCGGTCGTCTCCGCGCCGTGCCGCAGCGCCGCCTCGACCGCGTCGGCGGTCGCCCCTTCCGTGCGGGCGCGGACCGCGAGCTGCGCGGCGCGGCGGTCCTGGGCCTGGACGGCGAAGACGGCCTTGACGGCGGCGACCGGGTCGGCGTCGCGCGGACCGGTGAGCCGCTGGGCGCGGAGGCGCTGGCGACGGGTCGCGGCGGCGGTCAGGCCGCCTGCTCCGCCTTGCCCGCGGGGTCGAGCGCCGGCGAGTCGCCCTCGGCGCGCGGCGGCAGCCGGCGCGACACGACCTTGGACACGCCGTTGCCCGCCATCGAGACGCCGTACAGGCAGTCGGCCGCGTCCATCGTGCGCTTCTGGTGCGTGACGATGATGAACTGCGCCCGGTCGGAGAAGCTGCGCAGGACCGTGAGGAAGCGGTCGATGTTGAGGTCGTCGAGCGCGGCCTCGACCTCGTCGAGTATGTAGAACGGGCACGGCCGCGCGAGGAATACCGCGAACAGGAACGCCAGCGCGGTCAGCGACTTCTCGCCGCCGGACAGCAGCGTCAGCCGCTTCGTGGCCTTTCCGGCGGGCGTGATCTCGATCTCGACGCCGGTGCGGTCCTCCTCCTGCTCCTCTTCGATCTCGGCCGCGAGGTCGGCGTCCTCGTCGCGCTCGGATTCGTCCTTCTCGCCGCCGCCGAGCACCGGGCGCGGGCCGGCGTCCTCGCGGACGAGCCGCAGGCGGCCGCGGCCGCCGGGGAACAGCTTCTCGGCGACCTCCTCGAAGTTGCGCGCGGCCGCCTCGAACGTCTCCTCGAACGCCTCCTTGATGCGCCGGTCGGTGTCGCGGATCAGGCTCTCGAGCTCGCGCATCGCGGCCTCGAGGTCCTCGCGCTGCGTCTCGAGCTCCTCGACGTGCGCGAGCGCCTCCTCGTACTCCTGCTTGGCGAGCGGGTTGACCGGACCGAGCTGCTCGCGGCGGCGCTGCAGGCGCTCGATCCGGGCCGTGAGATCGGCGCGGTCGACGTCCGCCAGCGGCTCCTCGGCCGGCTCGGCCTCGAGCCCGAGCTTGGTGGCGAGGCGGGCGAGCTCGCGGCCGGCGTCGGCCGCGCGGTCGCGCGACTGCTGGGCGCGGACCTCGTTGCGCGTGACCTCCTCGCCGCGCTCCTTGAGCCGCGCCTGCACCCGGCTCTCCTCGGCCGCGCATTCGCGCAGCTCGCCGGCCAGGCGCTCGCCCGCCTCGCGGTCGGCCTTCAGCTCGGCCTCGACCGCCTCGATCCGGACCGCGACCGCGGCACCGGCCTCGGCGAGGACCTCCGAGAGCCGGACCGCCGCGGGCTGCAGTGCCTCGTCGCGGGCCAGTCGCTCGCGCTCGGCGGCGATCCGCTGCTCGCGCTCGGCGCGCTCGCGCTCGGCCCGCTCGAGGAGCCGGCGCTCGGTCGCGATCGCGGCCTCGACCTGCCCGCGCCGCTCGGCGGCCGGGCCCTCGTCGG
>DASSUW010000515.1:0-6164 GCA_035706585.1 Solirubrobacteraceae bacterium
GGCAAGGTGCGCGGGGTGCTGCTGCCGGGGCGGCTGCTGGTGGCGAGCGCACGCGGCGCGGTCGAGGCGCAGACCGTGCGCGCGGCGTTTCCGCGCGCTGCCGTCGCCGACGTCGCGCCGCTGCCCGCCCACGACGCGCGCGGACTGTCGGCCGTGTTCACCGTGGTCGGCATGACCGTCGCGGGCGTGGCGTTCGCCGCGCTGCTGACGCTGTTCGGCCGGCGGGCGCGGCTGCTCGCGATCGGCCTGTTCGCGGTCGCGACCGGCATCGTCGTCGCGCTCACGGTCGACACGCTCGTCGGCGCGCTCACCGGCGCGTTCTGGGCCACGGCCGCGATCGTGGCGCTCGGTGCGGCGGCGACCGGCGCCGCCGCGCACGCGCTCGGTCGCCTGCTCGGGCCGCCCGGGCTGGCGCTCGCGGTGCTGCTGCTCATCCCGCTCGGCCAGGGCGCGAGCGGCGGGGCGCTCGGCGCCGACCTCGTGCCCGGGTTCTTCGGCGCCCTCTCCGGCGCGCTGCCCGCCGGCGCCACCCAGAGCGCGCTCCGCGGCGCCGTCTACTTCGGCGGCGCCGGCACCACCGTCCCGCTGCTCGTCCTCGCCGCCTGGGCGCTGGCCGGCGCAGCGGTCGTCGTCCTCCAACGAGAAAGGACCTGACATGCGTCTGTTCGTCACCGGCGCCACCGGCGTCATCGGCCGCGCGCTGCGGCCGGTCGCGCGCGCGGCCGGCCACCAGCTCGTGATGCCGCGCCACGACCAGCTCGATCTCTTCGACCCGCTCGCGGTCGCCGGCGCGATCCGCGACGCCGACCCCGACGCCGTTCTCCACCTCGCCACGCGGATCCTTCCGCTCGACCAGCTCACCGATCCCGAGGCGTGGTACGAGAACGACCGCCTGCGAATCGAGGCGACGCGGCTGCTGGTCGACGCGAGCCTCGCCGCCCGCGTCCGCGTGTTCGTGATGCCGACGGTCGCGTTCGTCTACCCGCCGGGCGGCCGGACGACGGAGGACACGCCGGTCGGCGACGTGACGCCGACGGTGCGGTCGGCGCTCGTCGCCGAGCACGAGACCGCGCGCTTCACCCACGCCGGGCGGCGCGGCGTGGTGCTGCGGCTCGGCCTGCTCGACGGGCCCGGAACCGGCCACGCGACGCCGGTCGCGAGCTTCGGCGCGACGCTGCATGTCGGCGACGCCGCGCTGGCGCTGCTGTCGGCGCTCGACCTGGCGGCCGGCATCTACAACGTCTGCCGCGACGGCGAGTACGTCTCGAACCGCCGGTTCACCGAGGCGGCCGGCTGGCACCCCATTTCTAGTCAAACCCAGTCGGCTTTCGCAGGTTTGTAGGCTATGCGCGCATGACGTACGTGATCACGGGCAGCTGCATCAAGGACGACTCCTGCGTGGAGGTCTGCCCCGTCGACTGCATCCACCCGAAGCCGGGGGCGGGCGACTTCGAGGCCGCCGAGCAGCTGTACATCGATCCCGAGGTGTGCATCGACTGCGACGCGTGCGTCGAGGCCTGCCCGGTCGACGCGATCTACCCCGACTTCGAACTGCCCGAGAAGTTCGCGTACGCGCTCGACCTCAACGCCGAGTTCTTCGCGCAGACGGGCAGCACCGCCGAGCGGACCGCCGCGTGATGGCGCCGCGGGTCGCGATCGTGGGCGCGGGGCCCGCCGGAGCGTTCACGGCGGCCGCGCTCCTGCGCGCCCGCGGCGACGTCCGGATCGACGTGATCGAGCGGCTTCCGACGCCGTGGGGGCTGCTGCGCGGCGGCGTCGCGCCCGATCACCAGGAGATCAAGCGGCTCGACGAGACGTTCGAGCGCCAGACGCTGCGGCGCGGCTGCCGCTTCCTCGGCAACGTCGAGGTCGGGACCGACCTCTCCCACGCCGACCTCATGCGCCACTACACGGCGGTCGTGTACGCCACCGGCGCGCAGACCGACAAGTCGCTCGGCATCCCCGGCGAGGACCTGCCGGGAAGCCATCCCGCCACCGAGTTCGTCGCCTGGTACAACGGCCACCCCGACTACCGCGAGCGCGCGTTCGACCTTTCCGTCACGCGCGCGGTCGTGATCGGGAACGGCAACGTCGCCGCCGACGTCACACGCGTGCTCACGCGCGATCCCGGCACGCTCGCGCGGACCGACATCGCCGACCACGCGCTCGCCGCCCTGCGCGAAAGCGCGATCGAGGAGGTCGTCGTGCTCGGCCGCCGCGGCCCGGCGCAGGCGGCGTTCACCAGCGCCGAGCTGCGCGAGCTCGGCAACCTCGAAGGCGTCGACCTGCACGTCGACCCGTTCGAGCTGGACCCGGTGTCCGCGCAGTGGCTCGACGAGGACGGCACGTTCACCGCGCGCAAGAACGTGCAGCTGCTGCGCGAGTTCGCGGCCCGCGAGCCGCGCGGCGCGCCCCGCCGGATCGTGCTGCGCTTCCTGCGCTCGCCGGTCGCGATCAGGGGCGACGCGCGCGTGGCGGCGATCGACGTCCAGCGCAACGAGATCGTCCGCTCGGACGACGGCGCGATCCGCGCGCGGGCGGCGGGCGACGCGGTCGAGACGATCGAGTGTGGGCTCGTGCTGCGGTCGGTCGGCTACCGCGCCGTGCCGCTGCCAGACGTCCCGTTCGACGAGCGCGCCTACGTGCTGCCCAACGACCACGGCCGCGTGCTGGGCGCCGACGGCGAGCCGCTCCCGGGCGTCTACACCGTCGGCTGGATCAAGCGCGGGCCGACCGGGATCCTCGGGACCAACAAGCGCGACGCGCACGAGACCGTCGAGCGCCTGGTCGAGGATCTGCGCGACCTGCCCGCGCCGCCCGACGAGGGCGGGATCGACGCGCGGCTGCCCGCGGGCGTCGTGACCGTCGAGGGCTGGCATGCGATCGACGCCCGCGAGCGCGAGCGCGGCCGCGCGGCGGACCGCCCGCGCGTCAAGCTCACGTCGCGCGAACAGCTCCTGGGCGCCTCCGCCGCAGTCCGGTAGCGCTCCTGGGCGCCTCCGGAGCAGTCCGGTGGCGCTCCTGGGCACCTCCGCAGCAGTCCGGTAGCGTTTGCGCGGCTTGCGCGGCGGTGTCGATCTCGTCCGCTTCACCCAGTCGCTGTCATCGGCGACGAGCTTCGAGCAGCTCGAGCGCGCGTTCCTCGCCGGCTTCGGCCCCCTGCTCGGCACGCCGCTCTACGGCTACGACCTGTACGACCCGGCGACCGGCGCGATCGTCTGGTCCACGCGGGCGACCGCCGCGGAAGCGCCCGCCGAGCCCCTCGTCGAGCTGCCGCTGCTGACCGCGGCCCGCGTCGTGGGGCGGCTGCACTTCACCGGCCGCGAGCACATCGCGCTCGCCGAGGCGCTCGGTGCGGTGATCGCGAGCACGGCCGAGCGGCTCGACGCGCAGCGCGTCCTCGAGCGCGAACGCGACCGCGCGCTGGCCGCGCTCGCGCTGACCGGCGCGCCGGTCGTGACCACCGATCCCGGCGCGGCGGGGCCGCGGCTGAACGATGCCGCGCGGCGGCTGCTCGCCGAGGTCGTCGACGGCGACGCGCGGCTGCGCGAGCTGCTCGCGCGGCCGGCGTCGGGCGCGGGCTTCTCGCGCCGCCTGGAGGTCGAGCTCGCGAACGGCGAGCACGCGACGATCCACGGCCACTCGACTCCGATGCCCTTCGAGGACGGCGAGGTCCTCGCGGTGCTCGAGCTCGAGCGCGAGCATCCCGGTCTGGCGCCCGGCCCGCTGGCGGCGCTCACCCCGCGCGAGCAGGAGGTCGCGGTGCTGGTCGTCGACGGCCTGGCCGACCGCGAGATCGCCGAGCGCCTGTGCCTCAGCCACCACACCGTCACGCAGTACGTCAAGCGCATCTACCGCAAGATCGAGGTCGACTCGCGGGTCGGCCTCACGCGCCTCCTGCTGACTGCGCGGCGCTAGCCGTCGCGCAGCGCGACGAGCCCGCCGAACACGCCGAGGTAGGCGGTGCCGTCCGGCCCGAGCGCGAGGCCCGCGTAGTTGTTGTTGAAGCCGAGGCCGCTGCCCGCGTAGACCTTCCACACCGTCGTGCCGGTCCGCGCGTCGATCGCGGTCCAGAAGTACGGCTGGTCGATCGCGGGCGCCGGATCGCGCGTGTAGGTGTAGATGAGGCCGGTGCGCGTCGAGAGCTTGCTCACCACCGACGGCGCCCGCTCGGCGCGGTTGGTCCAGACCGTCCGGCAGCCGTGCCGGCGGACGTCGACGCGGGCGAAGCCGGGCTGCGAGAGCGCGCCCGAGCGCGGGCCGAACGGGTCCTGGTAGCCGTAGTTGTTCTCCACGAACAGCGAGCGGCCGGCCGTGATCAGCGAGTTCTCCGTGGCGCTCGCGCCCCGGTCGAACACCGGCACCCGGCAGACGACGCGGCGGCGCCCGTGCAGCCGCTTGGCCGTCCGGTAGACGACCACGTTCATCGGGTCCGCGTTGTCGGTGATCGCGACGCGGCCGCCGCGCATGATCGTCGGCGTCGTCCCGGACCCGGCGTCGGCCTGGCCCGGCTTGACGATGCCGGAGTTGCGGTAGCGGGCCTTCCAGTCGATCCGCGGACGGCCGCGGCGCGCGCTGAGGCGGTACATGCGACGGCTGGACACGATGTAGACGCCGCGGCGGCCGACCGCGAACGAGTTCTGGACGTCCTCGCCGAGGCGCCTCACGCGGATCGCGCGCGTGCGCGGGTTGAGGATCCCCACCTTGCCGCCC
This sequence comes from Solirubrobacteraceae bacterium, assembly GCA_035706585.1. GTDB lineage: Bacteria > Actinomycetota > Thermoleophilia > Solirubrobacterales > Solirubrobacteraceae > DASSUW01. The sequence continues at coordinate 4,714 of DASSUW010000515.1, forward strand.
TGCTTGGAGACGAACCACAGGCGGCCCCTGAAGTCCGGCAGCGCCGAGGTGATCCGCTCGTCACCGGCGAGCACGCCGGTCAGGTCGTAGTCGCCGACCTTGGTGATCGACCGGCCGTCGGCGGCGACCTGAAGGACGACGATGTGCTGCGTCTTGGTCGCGCTCCAGATCTGGTCGTGACGATCGAGGAAGAAGTAGCCGCCGCCGGCGAAGTTCTGGTAGGTCCTGGTGCCGGGCGGGTCGGGCGCGAACGGGAGGTCGTAGCTCGCGAGGATGTCGAGCGTCGCCGGGTCGATCACGCGCGCCTGCGGCGCCGTCAGCGTCGGGCACACGCTGACGAGGTAGCCGCCCGACGTGAACGTGAGCGAGCCGCACACGCCGGGCGGCATCGACGCCGACGTCGCGCGCGGCGACCGGCCCAGCGGGCCGCGGCGCCGGTACGCGTCGGTCATCCACGTGTCGTTGTGGATGTTGCTGCGCGGGTCGGGTGCCAGGAACGGGTTGCGCGGCGCCCTGGTCGCCGGGAACCCATTCGGCGTGGCCGGCGCGCCGCGGTAGTGCGGCAGCGTCGTGCCGAGCGGGTTCGGGATCGGCACCGCGAGAGCGGCGGCGGCGAGCAGCGGCGCGAGCATCCTCGGGACCGTAGCGACTACGGTTACCGTTGCCGCCGGTAGGGCGTATGGTTGAAATCGTTCTATGGACGACGACCGCACGCACGAGTCCGAGACCTCGGAATCGGACGACCGGGAGGCCCTCGAGGAGATCCGCCGGCTGTTCGCGCGCTATCGCCGGATCGCGCGCCACGGCATGGTGACCGAGCGCGACGAGCCGGTGCAGGATCGCGATACGGCGACGCTCGCCGGCCGCTGACGCGTGCTGCTCCGCCGCGACGGCGACGGGGTGATCGCGATCGGGCAGCCCGCACACGCCTGGATCTCCGGGCAGCTCGCCCGTGCCTGGGGCAACCCGCGCTTCGGCGCCGTCGAGCCGTACGAGGACGTCTGCCTGGCCGCCGAGCAGCACGACATCGGCATGGCGGCGTGGGAGGTCAGCCCGACGTTGAACGAGCGGACCGGCCTGCCGCGGTCGTTCATGGAGCTGAGCCTCGACGAGCACCTGGAGATCTGGTGGAGCGCGGCGCCGCTCGTGATGCCGCAGAGCCCGTACGCCGCGGTCCTCGTCTCGATGCACGGCAGCGCGCTGTACGAGCGGCGCGACCTCACCCGCCTACCGGCCGCGGACGCCGACCGCGTCCAGGCGTTCCTCGCCGGCCAGCGCGAACTGCAGGACCGGCTGGTCGGCGCGCTCGGCGCCGATCCGGAGCTCGTCGGCCGCAACCAGCGGCTGATCTGGACGTGGGATTCGCTGTCGCTCGCGCTGCTGCTCGACTGGCCGCCGTTCGAGCTCAAGGGCGTGCCGGCCGCCGGCGGCGAGATCGACATCGCGGTCCG
>DASSUW010000516.1:0-6679 GCA_035706585.1 Solirubrobacteraceae bacterium
GGCGGACAGCCGCAGCTTGCGGCGGCCCGCGGTCGGGTTGAAGCGCAGGCTCGAGACGAGCCGGTAGGCGACGTTGATGCCCGAGCGGCGCTTGGCGGGCTTGCCGAGGATGTCGAGCGCCCCGTACAGCGAGCCGCGCGCGGGCACGCGGCGCAGCCTGACCGAGATCGTCCGCGAGGCGCCGCGCGCCAGCTTGAACTTCGCCGGGCTCACCCGCACGCGGCCGAGCCGCCGGCTGCGGTTGGCGGCCACGGTGCCGTTGTTCGCCTGTCGCCACGGCCGCGCCCGGACGCTGACGCGCAGCTTGCGGGTCGAGGAGTTCGTGATCGTCACGGTCCCGGACGCGCCGGACCGCGCGGTGACCTCGAGGCGGCTGGGCGAGACGGACAGGCCGCCGGCGGCGGACGCGGTCTCGGCGAGAACGGCCGCGGCGGCGAGCGCGGCGCCGAGAACGGCAAGGCTTCGGAACATCAAAGACTCCTAGGTGGGCGGTTCAGGGTCCATCCGGGGACACGGTGATCAAGACGGTCGTGGTCGACGGGACGCGCGCGCCGGAGCGCCGGCGCAGGCGGATCGTGGCTCGCTCGTTGGCCAGCGGACGCCTGAACACCGCCAGCAGCGGATCGATGCTGAGATCGAGCGGCTGGAACGCCGCCGCGCCGATGCGCGCCTCGATCGGCGAGCGCCCGCGGCGCTCGTCGACGGCGCTCAACGCGGTCCGGTTGGTGGTCGACGTCACGCGCACGCGCGCGGTCAGGTCGCCCTGCGCGGGGAGGCGGCCGAGGCTGACATCGTTGAGCGTCAGCTCGAGCATGCTCGGGACGCTGCCGCCGACGTCGGTGTCCTGCGCCTGGGCGACGGCGGGCACGGCGGCAAGCGCGAGCACCGCCAGGACGAGCGTTCTCACGAGCGCGCTCCCTTGGCTCGGACGACACGGATGGGGATGCGCACGCGCACCAGGTGGCCGCCGGCGCCGCGGATCCGGAACACGACCGCGCACGAGCGGCGGTGGGCGAGCCGGACGACGATCGCGCCGCCGGTCTTCACGCGCGCGGCCGGGCGCTCGATCGTGCGTCCCTTGCGGCGGTCGCGCACCTGGACCAGCGTGCCGCGCTTCGCGGCCCTGCGGCGCCCGTCGACGACGCACGTCAGGCGCCCGCGGAAGCGGTACTTGCGCCGGGCGGCCAGCACGGGCACGCCGCGCCTGATGCGAAGCGGCCGCTGGGCGAGGAACATCGACAGCCGCGGCGACGCGCAGCCGCGCGTCCCCGGCGGGCCGGCGGGACCGCCCGGACCGCCCGGTCCGGTCTGCGGGTTCTTGGCGCCCGCGCCGACGCTCACCGTGACCGTCGACGTCGATGTCGGCTGCCGGTTGGCGATCGTGATCGTCTGGTCCACCACATGCGTGACCGTACCGGCGGCGTCCTCGACCGTCACCTCCAATCGGGCAGGTCCGTCGGGAACCCGGTAGGTCGGAGCCGTCAGCGCGACGGTTCCGACGGCGGGGCAGGCGCCCGGCGCGCAGTCGGGGTCGGCGAACGTCGCGGTGTCGAGCGCCGTGCCGCCGAGCGTCACGCTCGCGCGGCGGAGCCCGACGCCCTCGTTCTCGACGGCCTGGACCGTCAGCTCCAGCACGCCACCGGCCGGATCGCGCACGCCGCCGACCGCACCGGACGCGGCCGCCTGCGCCGTCGCGGGCAGAGTCAGCGCGACGACACCGGCAGCGAGCAGCGCGCGTCTCATCCGAGCCTCCACAGCCCGCCGTCGCGCACGGGCTCGGTCTCGAGCGCGAGCCGCAGGGTCCTCGGCGTCGCGCCGCCGGCCGGGCGCCGGAACGCGACGCAGCCCGTGACGGACGCGCCGACCTCGACCCGCAGGTGTCGCTGGAAGCCGTGCGAACAGGAGGTCTTGACGCCGAAGGCGGCGCGAGCGCGACGGCCGTCCGCGTACCGCACGAGCGCGTTGCGCAGCTCGGACTCGTAGACGGCGATGCCGGTGCTGCGCATGCGCAGCTTGACGGCGAGGTAGCGGCCGGCCGGCCCGGTGCGGTCGACGAGCCCGGTCACGGTCACCCGCATCCGCACGCCGACGTTGCTGCCGGTGAGCGTGATCGTGTCGCCGATCCGTCCGCTCGCCGGCTGCGGCGGCTGGTCGTACTCCTCCTCGACGTCCAGGTCGCCCTCCCACACCGTCGCCGTCGGGGCGGGCGCGGGCGCGGCGGTCTGCTCGGTCTGCTTGTTCGAGCCGCAGCCGGCGATCAGGACTGCGAGCACTGCGGTGGCGATCAGCTTCGCCAAGTCTCTCCTACTCCTCACTTCGAAAAAGCGCCGAGAGCGCCGGCGGGGAGGCCGGCGCTCTCGGGCGTGCTTGTCCGTGATCGGTGCGGCTAGATCACGGGGTCGTGGTTGACAGGGTGAACGTCAGCGTCTTGCTGTACGTGCCGGCCCGCAGGGCCTCCGTGGCGCTGATCGGCTGGCGGAAGCCAAGCGTCAGCGGCGCGGCGGTCACCGGGGTCGACCAGTTGCGCAGCGGGAACGACGTGTTGTCGGTCGGCACCGGCGTGTACGCCGGCAGCGGGCTGTCACCCAGGCCGACCGCCCGCACGCTGACCGGCGAGGCCAGCGAGAAGGCGCCGTTGACCAGCCTGCCGGGCGCGTTCGTGCTCGGGTCGTTGACCGACAGCGTCGCGTCGCCCGTCGTGGTGGTCACCGTCGCGGCGAGCTGCGTGAGGTAGTCGCGCGCGACGCCCGGGACGAACGTCCCGAAGCTGCCGCCGACGTTGGGGATCGTGAGCTGGAGCAGGCTCGGCACGTCGCCGCCGATGGTGCCCAGCGAGCTGTTCGTGCTCTTGCCGACCAGCAGGATCCGCTCCGTCGCGTCGTCGGAGTTCGACCGGACCAGCAGCTGCGCGACCGACGTCGTGCCCGACTTGGACGGGCCGTAGCCGATGTTCACGACACAGCTGCCACGCGGCGTCGTGGCCGTGCCCGGAGCCAGGGTCTGGCCGCGGCACGTGTCGCTGACGATCTGGAAGTCCGACGCCGGGGCGACCGGAGCGTCGAGCGCGTTGACGACGATCGACAGACCGTTCTGGTTCGCCGGCGTCGCCGGGTTGATCGTGAGCGGGGCCTCGCCCGTGTTCGTGAGCGTGACCGGCACGACGTTGGTCGCCGCCGGCGTGCCCGCGGGCACGGACGGGAACGTCGTCGGCGCGCCGTAGACCGTGCCGGTGACCGCCGGACCCTGGCCGTGCAGGTTCGTGAGGCTGATCTCGGCGTCGGTGAGCGTGCCGCCGTCGTGCTCCTGGTGGTAGTAGCGGACCTTGTTGGCGGCCGCGGCGAAGATCGGACGGAAGTCGATCTCACCGTTGCCGACCGGGGCGAACGGCGCCGACTGCGGGTACTTGACCTCGTCGATGTTGTTGCCGTCCTTGATGTGCAGCAGCTGGACCGCGGTGCCGTACTTGTTGATCAGCGCGGCGGTCTGCTGGCCGCTCGGGTCGTCGAGCGAGTCCGAGGACCACTTGACGTCGATCTCCGCCACGCTGTAGCGGGGATCGGAGTGGTCCATGATGATCTCCCACGCCGTCTTCAGGACGCCGTCGTCGACGTACTTGAACTGGAACTCGTCCTGATGGTTGTGGTGGTAGGTCGGCCCGACACCGGCCTCGACCGCTCGCTTGCCGAGCCGGTTGAGCGCCTGCGCCGTCGCCAGCGTGTTGGCGTACGAGCTCAGGCCCGGGCTCGGGTAGCCGCCGGAGCCGACGTAGTCGGCGCCGAGGATCTTTGCCGCGTTCAGGCGAGCGTCCCACCCGGACTCGCTCATGTCGCCGTGCCAGCCACCGGCGTGGAGGCCGTACTTGTCGAGCAGAGCCCGGTACGCGTACAGGCCGACCGGATCGTTGGGGTCCGTGGCCGAGCTGGGCGGGAACGCCGCATGCCCGAACAGTTCGACGTTCGTGACGCCCTTGGACGCCAGGTACTTGAACAGCAGCTCGAGCCGGTACCAGCGACAGTCGGTGGTGGTCGCCTGAGCGCCACCCTGCGCGCACTCCGGACGCGCGATCACGATCGGGCTCGCGGCTCCCTGGCCGCCGGCATTGGAGATGAAGCCGCCGTAGTTGAACAGCTGGACGCCCATCTGGCCGGTCTTGATGCCGTCGCCGACCTTCTCGGGCTTCTGTGCCGCCGCAGGGCCGGCGGTCACCAACAGAACGGCGCCGGCGGCGGCCGCGGCCACCGTTCCGAGCACACGCCGTCTGGATCCCTTCATGTGTCCCTCCTCCTCGGGCGCACCCTCCGCGCCTGGCCGTTGTGATGCTCAGCACATCGCACTACGACCCGCCATGCGAAGCTCTACCAGCGTTTTCTGTCGGAAGTCAAGCGACTTTGGCCAAAGAACTGTCAAAACCGTGGCATCTTGGCGGGTCCGGGCGTTGGGAGCCGCTGCGCGGCGGCGGATCCCGCGGCAGTCGTGGCGCCGCTTGACTTAGAGCGCACTCGAAGCCGTACCGTGGAGGCATGGCCACGGTCGAACTGCTCACGATCTCGGACGCCGCCCGCGCGGTGGGCCTGAGCGCGCACACGCTGCGCTACTACGAGCGCGCCGGTCTGATGCTCGATCCCGTCGAGCGCAACGCGGCGACGCACCGGCGCTACACCGACGACGACCTGCGCTGGGTCATCCTGCTCACCCGCCTGCGCGCGACCGGGATGCCGATCCGGCGCATGCGCGAGTACGCCGACCTCGTCCGGGCCGGGCACGGCAACGAGCGCGAGCGGCTCGCGCTGCTCGAGTCCCACCGCGCCGCGGTGCTCGAGCAGCTCGACGAGGTGCAGCGCAGCCTCGCGGCCATCGACGCGAAGATCGACCTCTACCGGGAGCTGATCGCATGATCCAGACCGTCAAGCTCGGATCGCAGGGGTTGGAGGTCTCCCGTCAGGGCCTGGGCTGCATGGGCATGTCGGAGTTCTACGGCGAGGCCGACGAGGCGGAGTCGGTCGCGACGATCCACCGGGCGATCGAGCTCGGCGTCACGCTGCTCGACACGTCCGACATCTACGGCCCGTTCACCAACGAACGGCTCGTCGGCCGCGCGATCTCCGGCCGGCGCGGCGATGTGATGCTGGCCACCAAGTTCGGCGTCGTCCGCGACGAGGACGGCGCGCGCCACGGCATCGACGGCAGCCCGGCCTATGTCAGACGCGCGTGCGAGGCGTCGCTCCAGCGCCTCGGCATCGACCACATCGACCTCTACTACCAGCACCGCGTCGACCCCGACACGCCGATCGAGGAGACCGTCGGCGCGCTGGCCGAGCTGGTGAGCGAGGGCAAGGTGCGCTTCCTCGGCATGTCCGAGGCGGCGCCCGACACGATCCGGCGGGCCCACGCGGTGCATCCGATCAGCGCGCTGCAGACCGAGTACTCGCTGTGGGAGCGCGCACCGGAGGCCGAGATCCTGCCGACGATCCGCGAGCTCGGCATCGGCTTCGTGCCGTACAGCCCGCTCGGGCGCGGGTTCCTCACCGGCCGCTACCGGTCGCTCGAGGGCCTGGCCGATGACGACTTCCGGCGTACCGTGCCGCGCTTCGGCGACCGGCACCTGGACGACAACCTGCGGATCGTCGAGGCGGTCGAGGCGGTGGCCGCCGACAAGGGCGCCAGCGCCGCCCAGGTCGCGCTCGCATGGGTGCACGCGCAGGGCGAGGACGTCGTGCCGATTCCCGGCACCACGACCCGGCGGCACCTGGAGAGCAACGTCGCGGCGCTGGACGTCGCGCTGACCGGCGACGATCTCGCGCGGCTGTCCGAGCTCGGCGGCGCGAGCGGTGACCGCTATGCGGACATGAACGCGGTCAACCGCTGAACGGTTCGATTCCGACACCTCCGGCGGCCGCCGGGCCGCCGGGGGTGTATACCCATGTCTCGTGGCCGGCTCGGGTTCGCGGCTCCCGGATGAGGTGGGCGATCTCACCTTGCACACGACGCAGGTGGGTCAGCGTACGGTCGTCGCAGCCGCCGGCGAGATCGACCTCGTCACCGCGCAGCGGCTCGGGCAGGCGGCCGACGCCGCGCTCGACCGGGGCGCTCACGACCTCTGGATCGACCTCTCGGACGTCGAGTTCATCGACTCGACGGGCATCCACGTGCTCCTCGAGGTGCGCGGTCGCGTCGAGGCGCTGAACCGGCGCTTGGCCGTGATCTGCCCGATCGGCCCGATCCGCCGGGCGTTCGGGCTGACCGGCCTCGACGATGCGCTGCCGCTGTACACGAGCCGGGACGAGGCTCACCGGCACGGGTAACGGCGAGCGCGGCCGGGTAGGCCACCCGCGTGAGCGCGACCAGTGACGACGTCCGGCACGCCGTGCCGGACCCCACCACCGGCTACGCCCACGGGGAGCAGCGCCCGCTCGCCGCCTATGGCGTCCTGACCGGCGCCTTCTGCGCGGCGTTCGAGCGCGCGGCGGGTTGCGCCAACGACGTGGGGCTGCTGGCCGAGATGGCCGATCCGCGGACCGGCGAGCCGCAGGGCAACACGCCGCAGGCGCTGTCGCACGTCGGGCTGATCGTGGCGGCGGACGCGATCGCCCGGGTGGCGCGGCAGCAGGCGGTCCTTGCATGAGTCGCACGGTCGTCGTCACCGGGGCGTCGGCCGGCGTCGGCCGCGCGACCGCCGTGG
>DASSUW010000517.1:0-2414 GCA_035706585.1 Solirubrobacteraceae bacterium
GGCACGCATGCCGGCCGGCACGTGCCAGGTCGCGACCCCGACCGTGAGCTCGATCGCGCCGCGAGCCCAGTCGATCATCGCGGCCGTGGTGCCGTCGCCGGGGTCGACGAGCAGGACCACCCGCTCGGCGCCCGAGCGCTCGGCGAACGCCCGCACGGTGGCGACCGCCTCGGCGTGGCGCGCCAGCGCCTCCTGGATGTCCTCGGCCACGGTCTGGGATCCTGCCACGGTGGGTAGGGGTCCGCCGTGGCTACGCCGTTCCGAGAGCGCGCGCCCGACCTGGACGGGCACGACCCGGCCGCCCTCGCGGGCGCCGCGGGCGTGGCGGCGGCGGACGTGACGTTCGGCGACGGGCCGTTCGTTCTCGATCCGGTGCCGCGGGTGATCTCGGCGGCCGACTGGGCGTCGCTCGAGGCGGGGCTGCTGCAGCGCGTGCGCGCGCTGGACGCGTTCTGCGCCGACGTCTACGGGGCGCGCCGGATCGTGCGCGACGGCGTCGTGCCCGCGCGGGTCGTGGAGACGATCGACACGCTCGAGCCCGCGTTGTGCGGGACGTCGCAGGATCGCTGGATCGGGATCGCGGGGCTCGACCTCGTGCGCGCCCCCGACGGGCGCTTCCTCGTGCTCGAGGACAACCTGCGGACGCCGAGCGGGATGGCGTACGCGGTCGCGGCCCGCGTCGTGTCCCTGATGCTGTGGCAGCCGGAGCACCCGCCGGTGCCGGTCGACGGCCTGCGCGCGATGCTGCGCCTGGCGCTCGGCCCGGGGCGGGCGGTCGTGCTGACCGACGGGCCGTCGAACGCCGCGTACTGGGAGCACCAGTGGCTGGCCGAGCTGCTCGAGATCCCGCTGGCCGAGGTCGACGGGTTCGATCCTGCCGGCGTCGACGTCGTCTACCGCCGCACCGACGCCTGGCAGCTCGACTCGGACGTCGGTCGCCTGCTGCACGGGCGCGTCCGGGTCGTGAACGCGTACGGCGTCGGCGTGGGCGACGACAAGCTGGCGCACGCCTACGTGGAGGACATGGTGCGCTACTACCTCGGGGAGGAGCCGGGGCTCGGCTCGGTGCGGACATACGACCTCGGGCGGCCAGAGGTGGCCGAGGAGGCGCTGGACCGGATCGAGGAGCTCGTCGTCAAGCCGCGGGCCGGCTACGGCGGGGAGGGCGTGGTCATCTGCCCGCACGCGTCGCGGGACGACGTCGAGCGCACCCGCGAGGCGGTGCGCGCGACGCCGGAGGACTACATCGCGCAGGAGCTGGTCCCGCTGTCCGAGCACGCGACCGTGGTCGACGGGGAGGTGGTCATGCGCCACGTGGACCTGCGGCCGTTCGTGTTCCTCGGCGCCGGCGACGAGGGCGCCGTCTACCCGGGCGGGCTCACGCGCGTGGCGCTCGAGGAGGGCGCGCTGGTCGTCAACTCGTCCCAGAACGGCGGCGCCAAGGACACCTGGGTGCTTTAGCGCGTCTCCGCGACCGCCTTGCGGGCCTCGATCTCGTGCGGGTTGTTGCGGTAGCCCTTGACGAGGTAGGAGGTCCACAGGCGCAGCCGCTGATGCTGGTCCTGCCAGACGTGGCACAGCTCGTGCGTGATGAGGTCGTCGGAGGTCTGGCGCAGCGGCTTGCGGATGAGGATCAGCGGCCCCATCTCGTAGCCATGGAAGCGGCGGAACCACGGCAGGCGGAACAGCCACGGGACGTGCAGGATCCGCACGTGGTCGAGCCTGACCGGGCGGGGGTGGAAGTCGAGCCGGTCGAGGCGCTGCTTGGCGCGCGTGAGCGCGGCGATCTCCTCGGGGCTGCGGCGCATCAGGCCACCGCGCTCGCGCGCCGCGCCGGCCGGCGATCTCGCGCGCGCGTCCGCCTCACCCGACGATCCGGCCCGCGCGTCCGCCTCACCCGACGATCTGGCCCGCGCGTCGGCCTCACCCGACGATCTCGCGCGCGCGGTCGGCGTGCGCGGCCAGACGAGGCGCGAAGTAGGCGGCGTAGATCTCGCGGGCGAGCGTCGCCTCGTCCGCGGGTTGCTCGGCGCGGCGCGCGGCGGCATGCGCGGCGGCGGCCAGGAACAGGCCGGCTCCGAGCGGCGCCAGGTCGCCGAGCGGCAGCAGCCGCTTGGCCGCTGCGGCGGCGACGGGGTCGCCGGCGGCCTCGTCGATCGCAGCGGCGAGGTCGGGGGCGTCGCCGACGTCGACGGCGGCGAAGCGGCTGAGCTGCGGCGGTGTGCCGGCGGTGGCGATGATCCGCCAGCTGTCGGGCGCCGTGACCTCGTCGCCGTCGAGCGTGACGGGCGCACGGGCCAGGAAGGCCGCCGGCGCCGGCTGGCCGCTGACGTCGTCGACCACGACCCAGCGTCCTCGTCTCGCCGCCTCGAGGATCTCGGTGAAGTCGCCGGCGGCGAGCAGCGTGACGCCGG
>DASSUW010000518.1:0-4030 GCA_035706585.1 Solirubrobacteraceae bacterium
ACTCTGAGCCGCCGTTGCTCGGGCGACGGGTCGCCGTCTACGGAGGCGGGAACACCGCCATGGACGTCGCCCGGACGGCCCGGCGCCTCGGCGCCGAGGAGGCCGTGGTCGTCTACCGGCGCACGCGCGATCGGATGCCCGCGCACGACTTCGAGGTCGAGGAGGCGCTCGAGGAGGGCGTGCTCGTCAAGTGGCTGTCGACGATCAAGCACGCCGAGGAGGGCAAGCTCGTGCTCGAGCGGATGGAGCTCGACGACAGCGGCTTCCCGCAGGGCACCGGCGAGCTCGAGGAGCTCGAAGCCGACTCGCTCGTGCTCGCGCTCGGCCAGGAGACCGACCTGTCGCTGCTCGACGGCATCGCGGGGGTCGAGATCGCCGACGGCGTCGTCCAGGTCGACGAGCGGATGATGACCGGCCACGCGGGCATCTTCGCCGGCGGCGACATGGTTCCCGCCGAGCGCACCGTGACCGTCGCGATCGGCCACGGCAAGCTGGCCGCCCGCTGCATCGACTCGTGGCTGCGCGACGAGCCGTGGACGCATCCGCCGCGGCCCGGCGTGATCGCGTTCGAGGAGCTCAACCCCTGGTACTACTCCGACGCGCCGCGGACCGTGCGCCCCCAGCTCGAGCTGGCCCGGCGCAGCTCGACGTTCGACGAGGTCGTCAGCGGGCTGGACGAGTCCACCGCCCTGTTCGAGGCGCGCCGCTGCCTCTCGTGCGGCAACTGCTTCGCGTGCGACAACTGCTACGGCGTCTGCCCGGACAACGCGGTGATCAAGCTCGATCAGCCCGGCCCGTACCGGTACGAGATCGACCTCGACTTCTGCAAGGGCTGCGGCCTGTGCGCCGAGGAGTGCCCGTGCGGCGCGATCGCGATGGAGCCGGAGCAGATCTGATGCACGACGCGCACGTGCTGATCGTCGGTGGAGGCAACACCGGCGGGGCACTGGCGCACGATCTCTCGCTGCGCGGCATCCGCGTCACGCTGGTCGAGCGAGGCGAGTTGACCTCGGGTACGAGCGGCCGCCACCACGGGCTTCTCCACAGCGGCGCACGCTACGCAGTGGGCGATCGCGAGTCCGCTGTCGAGTGCATCGAGGAGAGCACGATCCTCAAGCGCATCTGCCCGGGCACGTTCGAGGCCAACGGCGGCCTGTTCGTCGCGGTCGACGACGAGGATCTGGAGTACCTGGACCCGCTGCTGGACGCCTGCGCGGCGGCGCGCATCCCGGCGGAGCGCCTCACGCGCGACCAGGCGCTGCGGCTGGAACCGCACTTGAACCCGCACCTGCGGCTCGCGGTGCGCGTGCCCGACGCGTCGATGGATGCGATGCGCCTCGCGCTGCGCTTCTTCGCGACCGCCCAGCACAACGGCGCGCAGATCCGTCCGTACATGGAGGTGGACGAGCTGGTCGTCCACGACGGCCTCGTAAGCGGCGCCGTCGTCACCGACCGCATCAGCGGCCGGCGCGGCGAGGTGCGAGCCGACATCGTCGTCAACGCGGCCGGTCCGTGGTCGGAGCGCGTGGCGCGGCTTGCCGGCGTCGATGTGCCGATCAGCCCGTCGCCGGGCGTGCTGCTGGCGCTCCGCGGGCGGTTCTGCAACATGGTCGTCAACCGGATGCACAAGCCCGCCGACGGCGACATCGTGGTGCCGCAGCGCAACCTGTCGGTGGTCGGTACGAGCTCCTGGGTGGTCGACGATCCCGACGACCTGTCGGTGCCCGAGGACCACGTCGAGCGCATGTACACCGAGGGTGCGAAGCTGATCCCGGCGATCCGCGGCGCGACGCGACGCGCCGCCTGGTCGGCGGCGCGCCCGCTGATCGGCGCGCGCGACGCCGACAGCGGCCGCGAGCTCTCGCGCACCTTCAAGACGTTCGACCATCGCGAACGCGACGGCGTCGAGGGCTTCGTGACGATCACCGGCGGCAAGGCCACGACGCTGCGCGGCATGGCCGAGGTGTGCGCCGACGTGATCTGCCGCAAGCTCGACATCGACGAGCCGTGCCGCACGCGCGACACCGTCCTGCTGCCCCATAGCGCGTACTCGATGCAGCCCAGGAGCGCCGCCGCATGAGCGGCACGCGTCGCCTGCGGGTCTACCGCTACAGGCGCGACGGCTCGCCCGAGCGCTTCGAGGACTTCGACGTGCCGGTCGGGCCGCACACGACGATCCTCGAGGCGCTGCACTGGATCCAGCGGCATCGCGACCGCACGCTGATGGTGCGGCACTCGTGCATGCACGCGTCGTGCGGCACGTGCGGCGTCCAGGTCGATGGCCGCGAGCAGCTCGCGTGCGTGTGCGAAGTCGCGGGCCTCGGCGAGGAGATCACGGTCGAGCCGCTCGCCAACCTGCCGGTGCTCGCCGACCTCGTCGTGGACATGGGCGACTTCTTCGCGCGCTTCCCGGAGCCGCATCCGATCGTCCGCTCAGTGGCCGAAGGACAGGACTACGTGCGGCTCGAGGACTGCATCGAATGCGGGCTCTGCCTGTCGGCGTGTCCGATCGCGGCGTCGAACCGGTACGTCGGCCCAGCGGCGCTCGTGGCAGCGCAGCGGCTGCTCGAGGAGCCACGCGGCGCCGAGCCGCAGGCCGTGCTGGCCTGGGCGTCGGGACCCGGCGGCGCCTGGCAGTGCCACCTCGGACTCGAGTGCACGAACGCGTGCCCGACCGGGGCGCTACCGGTCGAGCGCATCATGGCGCTCCGGCGCGAGCTGATCGCGGGCCCGCGATGAGCGCGACGCTGCCGGGCGACGTCGAACGCGCCGCCGCCGGTCCGATCCGGCGCAAGCCGGCATGGCGCGGACGCACCGCCGGTCTGCGCGGCTTCGTGCTCCAGCGGCTCACCGGCGTCGCACTCGTCGTCTACCTGTACGTGCACCTCGGCGTGCTCTCGCTGCTGCTGTTCGGCGAGTCGTCGTGGCGCGACTTCCTCGGCATCGTGACCGCCAAGAGCTTCCTGGTGTTCGACGTCGTGCTGATCGGCGCGGTGCTCTTCCACGCGCTCAACGGCATCCGCGTCGCGCTCGTCGGCAGCGGCGTCGCCGTCCGTCACGAGCGCACGCTGCTGCGTGCCGCGATCGCGATCGGGGCGATCGCGACCGCGTACGCCGCGCTGCACCTGTTGGGCGGTGCCTGATGGACCGCACATGGCGCTGGACGGTCGGCACCGGCGTCGCACTCGTCGTGCTCACCGCCGTCCACCTGATCGCGCAGCACTTCGTCGTCGGCGACGCCGGTGGGCTGCGCGACTACCGGCAGGTGCTCGACTACATCGGCAACCCGTTGATCCTGGCGATCGAATCGAGCTTCCTGGTCACCGTCACCGTCCACGGCCTGATCGGCGTGCACCGGATCGCCCTCGATCTCGACCTCGCCACTCGCACGCAGCGGCACGTCGACGCCGCGCTCTGGGTGCTCGGAGCGCTGACGATCGGCTACGGCTTCGCTCTGCTGCTCGCGCTGGCTCTCAGGTGAGGCGAGCGCTTTCCGTAGTCGGCCCGGCAGGCCGATGCGTCGTTCCCACGGATGGCACGCGCGGCCCCGTGCGCGACGCTTGCAGATGCCGCGGATCCGGGGCCGGAACCGATCTCGATCGCTGAACCGCCGTGTCGGTGCTCCAAGTGCCACGAGGGCCCGGGAGGCGGCGCCGCTCCGTTCATCGACAGAGACTGGATCCCATCCCCCATCCAGCAGGTTCCGTCCTCGCTCAGGACCAGCGCCCCGGATCCGCCGGCGCCCCGCTCGGACGCGGGCGGCGCGAGGGAGTCCCGGGCGGCGGATTACTCCGGTGAGCGGACCAGCAGCGGGTACGGATGACGGCCGGCTGCCGGTGAACGACGATCGAAGCGCGCCGCCGCACGCGGCGGCCAATCGTCGTCCCGGAAAGGAGGAGCCATGCAGATCCGCGTCACTACCCCGAGCGGAGGCGATTCCGGATTCGTCGTCCGTGAAGTCCCGCGCGACCGGCCCGATGTCGCCTCGTACTGGTGGCTGTGGCTGGTTGCCGGCATCGCGTGGACGATC
>DASSUW010000519.1:0-8217 GCA_035706585.1 Solirubrobacteraceae bacterium
AGGTTGCCGGTGTAGTCCTCGATCGGCGAGATGTCATCGATCGTCTCGCGCAGCCCACCACCCTCGGGATCGACCAACCAGGCGAACGACTTCTTCTGGATATCGATGAGATTGGGGACGTCGAGGACCTTGTCCAGCCGCGCAAAGCTGCGGCGGATGCGGGGAGCGTCAACGGAAGCCAAGACGGCGACTCCTCAGGGGTGGCTCGGAGGACGAGAGAGCGGCGCGCTCACCGGCTCGACAAGCCTGATAAAGCGCGACCAGCCAAGATAGCACAGGGGGTACCGGACCCCTGTGAGGGGCGCTCGGCGCTCACGGACCCCGCCCGGCCCGGGTCCCGTATGTGGCGGGAAGGGCGCGGTGGACGGCTACGACTATCGGCCGAGTACACAACATTGTAGCGCCGCCCCGAAATGCGAAACGCCCGCCTGGCTTCGTGCCGGCGGGCGCTCGCGCCATCCGTGTCTCCCCTCCGACGCCGGTCGTCCCTGACCATCGCGACAGCGTCAAAACTAGGGTCCGGGCCCGAACTTCCAAGTCGAACAAGCGTCCAAGAAGTGGTTAATCGCGCGACGCGCGCACCTCACGCCGGATTACCACTTCCGGGGGATGGTCGGACCGGTCAGCGGCCGTTACCGTGCTGCTTCGCCGTGAGGAGAGCGTTGATCCCGGCGCCCAGCCGGTGCAGCACCGGCATCCAGACACAGACTCGCGGGTCAACGGAGGGAACAAAGGAGGGGCGGTCGACTTGCTCGGCCGCCCCTCGTTTACTTTCAGCGCCCGGCGCGCCGCGGACGCCGAGCGCCGAGCCCACCAGTGCTCATCGCGGGTGCATCCCGCCGTCGATCGAGATCACCTGGTTCGTCAGGTAGCCGTTGCGCAGGATCCCGAGCATGAGGTCGGCGACCTCCTCGGGCCGGCCGAGCCGCCGGACCGGCACGCGCGCGGCGACGAGTGCGGATACAACCGGAGATCGTCATGCGCGCCGGGACGGCGTACATCGTCGATGCGCGGAGCTACGACCCGATCGAGCTGCGCACGCAGGGGACCGGCGGGGGCACCGTGCTGCGGTTCGTGACCTACGAGCGTCTGCCGGTCACCGCCGCGAACCGCGCGCTGCTGAGCATCGCCGCGCAGCACGGCGGTGCCCCGGTGATCCGCGACGCGGCCGCCTACCAGGACGCGATCGCGCGGCTGTTCCCCAACGGCTAGACGGGAAACCTCTCCAGCACCCAGTCGGGCCCGAGCTCGCGGCGGCGGTAGGAGCGGCCGTTGATGAGCACGTAGTCGCGCGTGCGCAGGTCCATCGGCAGGTCGCGCTCGACCGGATACCACTCGTTGTGGGTGCGGATGAGCTCGTTGAGCTCGTCGAAGCGCCAGGCGGCCGCGATCGCGCGCCAGCGGGGGGCGAACGCGCGCCGGTCGTCGCCGCACTCCTCGCGCAGCTGGTCATAGGCCCTGGCCAGGCGCCGCTGCTCGCGCTTGGTGCCGCGCTCGATCTCGATCAGCCGCTCCATCCAGCGCGGGCGCATGCCGGCGCGCAGGTAGTCCTCGAGCGAGCGGCGGGATTGGCGCGTGCGGCTGGAGAACGGGCGTCCCGCGCTGCGGGGATCCTCGAGGCTCTCGGCCACGAGGCGCTCGGCGGCGGTGCGGCGATCATCGCTCACCAACCTCACTGTAGGCGGCCTAAGGGGTCAGATAAGTGGCGTAAGGGATGGTCGGCGCGAGGTCGCTCCATGCTGCCGATGTGCGCGCGCCGGTCGCAGTCCACGATGGATGCATGCTTCTCACCGGCTCCGTCCAGATCGACGCCGAGCGCGCGTTCGACCGTGCCGCGCGCGGCCGGCGACTCGCTTCGCTGATCGCGCGTCTGCGCGGTCGAGACCGGCGGACGCTGCCGATCTACCACCCCGCGGCCCGGCGCGTGACGACGCGGCGCGGCGTCCACGAGATCCCGATCGAGCGGATCTGCGGCACGGTCGAGCCGACGCGCGCAGCCGACTTCGACGCCGAGTTCCGCCCGGCCCCGCACGCTCGTCAGCGCTGGCAGCGCGTGTGGATGGCCGAGCAGCGCGGCACCGGCCTGCCGCCGGTGTCGGTCGTGCCGATCGGCGACTGGTACGCGCTGCGCGACGGCCACCATCGCGTCTCGGTCGCCCGCGCGCGCGGCGCCGTCGCGATCGACGCGCAGCTGGATGACACACTCGTCATATGAGCACGCGCATGCGAGACGCCATGAGGGAGCAGCTCCGGCAGCTGCGGTACGAGCCGACGGAGAAGCGCCTGCGCGCGCAGCTCGACGGCCGACCGGCGATCGACACCACGCGTGCGCTGCTCGTGTGGGAGCCGCGCCGGGTCGTCCCGGCGTTCGCGGTGCCGGCCGAGGACGTCGCGGGCGAGCTCGTGCCCGCCAGCGCCGGCGACGAGTCCGAGTCGGACGTCCTGCACCCCGGAATCGCGTTCGCCGCGCACTCGACGCCGGGCTCGTCGTTCGACCTCCGGATCGGCGGTCGCACGCTCCCGCAGGCGGCGTTCACGCCGGCCGACGAGGACTTCGACGGCTACGTGATCGTCGACTTCAGCGCCTTCGACGGCTGGCTGGAGGAGGACGAGCCGCTGCTCGGCCACCCGCGCGACCCGTTCCACCGGATCGACATGCGCCGCAGCTCGCGCCATGTCGTGATCGAGCACGACGGGCGCCTCCTGGCCGACACGACGCGGCCGACGCTGCTGTTCGAGACGTCGCTGCCGACGCGCTTCTACATCCCGCGCGAGGACGTCGTCGCCGCGCTCGAGCCCTCGGACCGCCGGACGATCTGCGCCTACAAGGGCGAGGCCGGCTACCACAGCGTCGACGGCCTCGACCTCGTCTGGACCTACGAGGATCCGCTGCCCGAGGCGGCCCCGATCAAGGGCCTGCTGTGCTTCTTCGACGAGCTGGTCGACGTGACGGTGGACGGGCGCAAGCGCGCCCGCCCACTCACGAAGTTCTCGCGCGCAATCGTGGGAGAAGTGGGCGTATAGATACGGGTTTCGCCTGCCAGGCACCCGCCCTCACAATCTCGTGCCTGCGTTGAGGCGCGCGGTGACGGCGGGTGCCTTCGGCGACGTTACATCTACTTGACCTCGACGGAGGCGCCGGCCTCCTCGAGCTCGGCCTTCAGCTTGTCGGCCTCCTCGCGCTCGACGCCCTCCTTGACGGGCTTGGGGGCCTCGTCGACGAGCGCCTTGGCCTCTTTGAGGCCCAGACCCGTGGCCGCGCGGACGACCTTGATGACCTGGATCTTCTTGTCGCCGGCGCCGGTGAGGACCACGTCGAAGGCGCTCTGCTCCTCGCCGCCGCCGTCCTCGGCCGCGCCGCCGCCGCCGGCGGCCGCCGGTGCCGCCGCGGCAACCGCGGTCGCCGAGACGCCGAACTCCTCCTCGAGCGCCTTGATGCGCTCGGAGAGCTCGAGCACGGAGATCGACTTGAGCTCGTCGATCCACTCCTGGGTGCTGGTTGCCATTGGGTTCAGTCCTCCTGGTTCTCAGTGGAAGGGGTTTCCTCGGCCGGCGACTCGCCGGGCTCGGGGTCGGGCTCGGGCCCGGGATCCTCGGCGGACGCGGTGCCGCCCTGATCGGGATCCGGCTCGGCCGGCGGCGCCTCGGCGGCCGGCGACTCGGTCTCGGCGGGCGCAGCCGCCTCGGCGGCCGGTGCGGCGTCGCCGCCGACCAGGCCCTGCTCGGCGATCTGCGAGAGCTGGCGGGCGAGGCCGCCGATGAGCCCGTTCAGGCTCGTCACCAGGCCGGTGAGCGGCGAGGCGACCATGCCGACGAGGCGTCCGTAGAGCACCTCGCGCGACGGCAGCTTGGCGATGGCTTCGATCTCCGGGGCGCCCAGCGGGCCACCGTTCATCCAGCCGCCCTTGAACTCGAGCAGCGTCCCGCCGCTGGCCCGCCGGAAGTCCGACAGCGCCTTGGCGGCCGCGGCCGCGTCGCCGCGTACGAACGTCATCGCCGTCGGGCCCTCGAGCAGCTCCTTGAGGCCCTCGGCGCCGGCCTTGTCGGCCGCCCGCAGCGTCAGCGTGTTCTTGACGATCCGGAAGGAGGCGTCGGCGTCGCGCAGCCTGGTGCGCAGGTCGGCGGCCTGCGGCACGGAGATGCCGCGGTAGTCGACCGCGAAGACGGCCTCCGCTTCGGAGATCTGAGCGGCCACCTCGTCGATGACCGCGGCTTTCTGGTCTCGGTTCAAACGGTTCCTCCTAACCGGGACTTACTGTTGCCCGGAGTCTCGGGAGGGCTGTCGCGCGCTAGGCGGTCGCGGCAGCCTCCGCGTCGATCAAGTCTCGGGTACGCGACGGGTCGACCTTCACGCCGGGACCCATCGTCGAGGCCAGCACGACCGAGCGCAGGTACCGGCCCTTCGCCGCCGACGGCTTGGCGCGGATCAGCTCCTCGATGATGGCCTGGTAGTTGGCGAGCAGGTGCTCGTCGGGGAACGAGGTCTTGCCGACGGTCATGTGCACGATCGCGGTGCGATCGGTGCGGTACTCGACCTTGCCGGCCTTGGACTCCTCGACCGCCTTGCGGACGTCCATCGTGACCGTCCCGACCTTCGGGTTCGGCATCTTGCCCTGCGGGCCGAGGATGCGGCCCAGCCGGCCGACCACCGGCATCATGTCGGGCGTCGCGATCGCGACGTCGAAGTCGGTGAAGCCCTCGTTCTGGACGCGCTCGGCGAGATCCTCGGCGCCCACGTAGTCGGCACCGGCCTCCTCGGCCTCGCGCGCCTTGTCGCCCTTGGCGAAGACGGCGATCTTGACGTCCTTGCCGAGCCCGTGCGGGAGCGCGATCGTGCCGCGCAGCTGCTCGTCGGCGTGGCGGACGTTCAGGCCCGTGCGGATGTGGACCTCGACGGTCTCGTCGAACTTCGCGCGCTTGGACTCCTTGACCAACCGGACGGCCTCGTGCGGCGAGTACTCGCGCTCGCGGTCGACCTTGGCGCGCGACTCGAGGAACGCGCGACCGTGCTTGGCCATTACGCCACCACCTCCACGCCCATCGAGCGCGCCGTGCCTTCGATGATCTTGGCCGCCTGATCGACGTCATTGGCGTTGAGGTCGGGCAGCTTCTTCTCGGCGATCTGCCGGACCTGGTCCTTGGAGATCGTGCCGACCTTGTTGCGGTTCGGCTCGCCCGATCCCTTCTCGATGCCGATGGCCTGGCGGATCAGCACCGCGGCCGGCGGCGTCTTGGTGATGAACGTGAACGACCGGTCCTCGAAGACCGTGATCTCCACGGGGATCGTCGTGCCCATGTCGTTCGCCGTCTGGGCGTTGAACGCCTTGACGAACTCCATGATGTTGATGCCGTGCTGGCCCAGCGCGGGGCCCACCGGGGGTGCCGGCGACGCCTGTCCGCCGGGGGCCTGCAGCTTGATTGTGGTCAGAACCTTCTTCATTGAAATCCCTTTTCGCCTTATCTCTGACGCAGAGCGGCGACGTTAGATCTTCTTCACCTGGTCGTACCCAACCTCGACGGGCGTCTCGCGCCCGAAGATGGATACCAGGACCTTGAGCTTGCTCGCGTCCTCGTTGATCTCGGAGATCTCGCCCGAGAAGTCCGAGAGCGGACCGGAGATGACCTTGACCGACTCGCCGATCGCGAACTGGGCACGGCTCGGCGCGCGCACGGGCGCCTCGCGGTGCATCAGGCGATCGACCTCGGTCTGGGTCAGCGGGATCGGCTCGTTCGACGCGCCGACGAAGCCGGTGACGCCCGGCGTCCCCTTCACGACGGCCCACGAGTCCTCGTTCATGTCCATGTTCACCAGCACGTAGCCGGGCATGGTGCGCTTCTCGACCGTGACCTTCTGGTTGTCCTTGAGCTCCTGGACGGTCTCGGTCGGGACGACGACGCGCCGCACGGAGCGCTTCTGATTCAGCGACTCCACGCGGTGCTCAAGGTTCTGCTTGACCTTGTTCTCGTGCCCGGAGTAGGTGTTGATGACGTACCAGCGGAACATTCAGAGAATTGCCTCTATCAACGGTTTCCAAATCGCGTCCAGCAGGCCGAGGTAGCTCCCCGCGATGACGACGAAGCCGAGAACCACCGCGGTGCCCTGTCCGACATGACGGCGGTCCGGCCACTGCACGCGGCGGAGCTCGTCGATGACGTGGCCCAGGAAGGTGATGAAGTTGCCACGACGCTCCTTGTGCTCGCGCCGCTCGCGCCGCTCCTCGATGACCGCCTCGTCCTCGACGGGGGCCGCCTCGGCCTCGGCGTCGAGCGGAGCCCCGACCTCCTCGTCGGGGAGCTCGACCGGCTCGACGGCGCCGCGCGTCGGGAAGACGGTATCGCCGGCGGCCTCGGTGTCACGGGCACGCGCCCGCGGCGTTCCCGCCTGGGTGCCGCCGCCGGAACCCGGCTGGCGACGCCGGCGCTGCTTCGCGCGCTGTCGGTCGCGGGCCACGACGAATCGCTCCCTAGCGGGTCTCGCGGTGCCCCGTGTGACGCCGGCACCACTTGCAGTACTTGCGCAGCGTGATGCGGTCGGGGTTGTTCCGCTTGGACTTGTTGGTCTGGTAGTTCCGGCGCTTGCACTCCTCGCATGCGAGGGTGACGGCGATCCGGACGTCTCCACGGGCCATGTTGCGGCGCGCTCCGAGGGTCGTGGTCTAGCTGGCGCCGGGCAAGGAAAAACCCCGCACCGGCGCGAGGTCGGCATGTGAGGATAGCGCACACATGTCGCTTCCCATTCCCAGCATCGACGGCGTGGAGCATACGTTCCACACGCTCCCCACCGGCGTGCGCGTGCACGTGGCGGAGATCGGCCCGCGCGACGCCCCGGCCGTCCTGGCGCTGCACGGCTGGCCGCAACACTGGTGGGCCTGGCGGGACGTGATGCGCGCGCTCGATGGTGAGCTGCGCGTGCTGGCGCCCGACATGCGCGGCTTCGGCTGGTCGGGTTGGCCGGCCGACGGCGACTTCCGCAAGCAGCGGGTCGCCGACGACGCGATCGCGCTGCTCGACGCGCTCGGGCTCGAGCGGGTGAGGCTCGCCGGCCACGACTGGGGCGGCTGGGCGGCGATCCTGGCCGCGCTGAGCGCCCCCGAGCGCTTCTCGAGCGTGCTCGTGCTGGGCATCGGGCACCCGTGGGTGCCGCGGGCGGTGGCGGCCCGCAACGCCTACCGCCTCGCGTACATGGTCCCGCTGTACTTCCCGGCCGTCACGAGCCACGGCGGCCTCCCGCGCCGGATCCTCGAGGTGGCCCGCCGCGACGACGCCGGCTGGGGCCCCGGCGAGGTCGAGGCCTACGTCGACGTGATCCGGGGCCAGGCGCGCGCGACCTCGCGGCTGTACCGCTCGTTCGCCTCCGAGGTCTTCGGCGACTTCCGCGACCGGCGGTTCGCGATGCCGGCGCGGCTGATGATCGGCTACCGCGAGCCGCTCGGCCGCTACGTCGCGACCAACTTCAAGGGCGAGGTCGAGATCGTCGACGGCGCCGGGCATTTCCTCCCCGAGGAGGCGCCCGCGCTGGTCGCCGAGCGCATCCGTGCGGCTGATTAGCTGGAACGTCAACCGCCGCACGAGCGTGCTGGCCGAGCAGGCGCACGCGCTCGCCGGGCGCGAGCCGGACGTCGTCGCGTTGCAGGAGGTCACCGCCCGCTCGCGCGACCTCTGGAAGGCCGCGTTCACGACGATCGGGCTCGCACACATGATCTGGTCGTGGCCGCCGCGGCCGCGGCGCACGGTCGTGATGATCGCGGCCCGCGAGCCGCTCGCGCCGGCCGACAGCCTCGCCGTCCCGTGGCCGGAGACGACGCTCGCGGCGCGGGTGGCCGGCGTCACGGTGCACACCGCCCACGTGCCGAACGCCGCCAACGGCTGGGTCAAGCCGGATACGCTGGCGGCGCTGCGTGCCGGGCTCGCAACCGGCAGCGGCCCGCGCGTGCTGTGCGGCGACCTGAACACGCCGCGCCGCGAGCACCCGGACGGCACGGTCATCTCGTTCGCCCGCGACACGCGCGAGCGGCTGCGGCCCGAGCGCGGCGAGCGCTGGGACCGCGCCGAGCTCGGCGTCGTCCCCGGGCTTCGCGACCTCGGGTTCGCGGATGCGTTCGCGGCGGACCGCCAGCGGACGTGGGTGTTCTCCCACGGCGGCGGCTGGCGCCTGGACCATGTCTTCCTGTCGGCCGAGCTCGAGCCGGTCGCCGCCACCTACCACCACGGCTGGCG
>DASSUW010000520.1:0-7786 GCA_035706585.1 Solirubrobacteraceae bacterium
TGCTCGTACATCGCTCCGTTCATGGCCGGAGCGACGATCAGCGGTCGCCGGCACGCCAGCGCGGCGGCGGTCAGCAGGTTGTCGGCGTGGCCGCCGGCGAGCTTGGCGATCGTGTTGGCCGAGGCGGGGGCGATCAGGTACGCGTCGGCGCGCTCGACCAGCTCCAGGTGCGACATCGGCGCGTGCTCGGCCGGCGGATCGCCCGGAAAGGCGCCCCGCAGCGGGTCGTCCTCCCACTCGGTGATGAGGACCGGCGCGCCGGTGATGCCGGCGAACGAGGCGGTGCCGACGAAGCGCGTCGACGCCTCGGTCTGGATCACCCGGACGGCATGGCCCGCCTTGATCGCGAGGCGCGCCAGCTCGAGCGCCTTGTACGCGGCGATTCCGCCGCTGACGCCGAGCAGGAGGCGGGCCATGGCGGTGGCGTCAGCCGCGGTAGCGGTACTTGACCTTGCCGCCCGCGACCTCCTCCAGGGCGATCGTCAGGTAGTTCTTGGAGCCGGTGTCCACCATCGGCGGCGGGAACTCCTCGAACGTGCCCTCGCCGAGGTTGTGGTAGTAGGAGTTGATCTGGCGCGCGCGCTTGGCGGCCACGATCACGCTGGCGTATGGGGAGTCCACGTTCTCCAGCAGGCGGTCGACGCGGGGTGAGATCAAGAGGGTTCCTCCGTCGGATTCGTCCCGTCAGATCCTAGCGCCGAGCGGACGACCTCCTCCAGGGCTGCCACCGCATCGTCGAGCCGGTCGTTGTAGACCACATGCGGGAACTCTTGCTGCGCGAGCAGCTCCTCGCGGGCGGTCCGGAGCCGCTTCTCGACGTCCTCGGGAGCGTCGGTGCCGCGACCGACGAGCCGGGTGCGGAGCGCGTCCTCGGACGGCGGGGCGATGAAGATCCGCACCGCCTCGGGCATCGTCTCGGCGATCTGGCGCGCGCCCTGGACCTCGATCTCCAGCACGACGGGCGCGCCGCGCGCGAGCCGCTGGTCGAGGTCCGAGCGCAGCGTGCCGTAGCGCCGGCCGGAGTACGTGGCGTGCTCGACGAAGTCGCCCGCGCCGACGCGGCGCTCGAACTCGGCGTCGTCGAGGAAGTGGTAGTCGACGCCGTGGGTCTCCCCCAGCCGCGGCTTGCGCGTGGTCGCCGAGACCGACAGCTCGAGCTCGGGCACCCGGTCGAGCAGCGTGCGGATCAGCGTCCCTTTGCCGACGCCGGAGGGACCGGTGATGACGAAAACCTTGGGCGCCACTAGCGCCGAAGCATGCTGACCAGCTCGGTGCGCTGGCGCTGCGAGAGGCCCCCGATAGTCTTCGAGGGCGAGATCCGGCACTGCTGCAGGACCTTGTTGACCTTCACGCGGCCGTACTTGGGAACCGCCAGCAGCATGTCGAATACCTTGGCGGTTTCGACGTACTCTGGTGGCTCGAGCAGCAGGTCGTGGATGCTCTGTCGACCGCCCTTGAGATCCCGCTTGAGCTGAGCGCGGCGCGTGCGGATCTCGTTCGCGCGCTGGAGGGCTTCCATGCGCTGGACGAGGGAGCGCTCAGGGGCAGCCACGAGGGGCTTGGCGGGCGTCTTGGTCGCGGGCGGCATGGGCGGCGAGTCTACATCTGTTCCCAGGTTCGACAAGCACCTGGGTACGAATTCGCCTCGACCTCAACTTGAGGTGAAGCCGCGTGAAGGGGAGTTGACGGTAACCGGGGGCTTTGCAGGGCTTTTCAGGGGACTTTGTGCTAAGAACGCACGACCGCCACGCGGGGTGCCGCGTTTGCAGGGAAAGCTTCGCTCAGCGTGGCCGCCTCGGCAGCGATTCGAGCTGCGGCTAGCGGGTCGCGGAACGATTCTGTACCAACGCCGACTAGATCTGCGCCAACGGTGCTGAGGTCGACTGCGTGGCGTCCAGTCTGGACGCCTCCCATGCCGATGATCGGCAGCGCGACCCGCCGGCGGACCTCGCGCACCTGGGCGAGCGCGATCGCCCGGACCGCCGGACCGGACACCCCGCCGGTCTCGCCGCCGAGCCACGGCTCGCCCGGCCGGTGCGGGTCGAGCGCCATGCCGCGCAGCGTGTTGATCAGGCTCATGGCGTCGGCGCCGTGGTCCTGCGCCGCTGCCGCCACGTCGGCCGGCGACGCGCAGTTGGGCGTGAGCTTGACGATCAGCGGTTTGTCGGTCCGCGGGCGGACAGCGTCCAGCAGGCCGGCGAGCTCGCCGGGATCGGCGCCCATGATCAGGCCGGTCTTGACGTTCGGGCACGAGACGTTGAGCTCGAGCGCCGCCACCTCGTCGCGCTCGGCGAACGCCGACACGAGCTGCGCGACCTGCTCGCGCGTCGAGCCCATGACGTTGACGATCAGCGGCACGGGCAGCTCGGCGAGCTGCGGGAGGTCGTGCGCGAGGTACCCATCGAGGCCCCTGTTCGGCAGCCCGATCGAGTTGATCAGCCCGCCCGGCAGCTCCCACAGCCGCGGCGGCGGGTTGCCCTGGCGCGGCTCGAGCGTGACGGTCTTGGAGACGAAGGCGGCGAACGGGAACCGCTCGAGCAGCGCGTCGCCGAACACGCGCCGCGCGGCGATCGCGTCGAACGTCCCGGAGCCGTTGACGATCCGGTGCGCGAGCGGGATCCCGCAGAACTCGATCACGTGTGGATCACCGGCCCGTCGACGCACAGGCGGACGTAGCCACCGGCGGTCGGGACGACGCAGCCGAAACACGCGCCGAAGCCGCAGGCCATGCCCGACTCCATCGCGAGCTGCGCGGGCACGCCGAGGGCCGCGACCGCCGCGAGCATCGGCGGCGGACCGCAGGCGTAGAGCTCGATCGCGTCGTCGAGGTCGAGCAGATCGGTCACGACGCCGTGGTGGCCGACCGACCCGTCGTCGGTGGCGACCCGGGCCCCGGGGATGAGCGCCGCGCCCTCGGCATGGGCGGCGTCGCGGAACCCCAGCAGCGTCTCGGCGCCGCCGAGGTGCTCGCTCCAGATCACGAGCGGCGCGATCCCGACGCCGCCGCCGACGAGCACGGGCCGGCGGCCCTCGCCCGGCGGCGCAAAGCCGTTGCCGAGCGGCCCGAGCAGCAGCAGCTCATCGCCGGCGTCGAGTTCGCAGAGACGGTTCGTGCCGGGGCCGACGTCGTCGAGCAGGAACTCCAGCGTGCCGGCACCCGCGCGCATGACGCTGAACGCCCGTGGCAGGAACGGCCGCTCGTCCACTCCCCCGCCCCAGCGCTCCGCCGCGGTGAGCATGTAGAACTGGCCGGGGTCCGGGCGCGGCCCGTCGGGGTCGGCGACGGTGAGGACCCGGTACGGCCCGTAGTCCCGGCGTTCAACCACGCATGTAGAGCGGCGGCCGAGTGGTGCCAGCGTTCGCGGATCGTCCGCCTGGCGCATTGACGTCGCATAGCGACGTGAATGCGCCACGGCCTCGGAGCTCACGCTCACGCCTCCCTCAATGCGGGGTTCTGGCCGGCGTGCAGCTCCTGCAGTGAGACGACCTCCGGCTCGCCCAGGCGGGCCGCGGCGATCGCGCGGCTGGCCGCGAACCCGCCCGCGATCGTCGTGATGCACGGCACGCCCCGGGCGATGGCCGCGCGGCGGATCTCGTAGCCGTCGGTGCGGGCGGCGGTGCCGGTCGGGGTGTTGATGACGAGGTCGACGTCGCCGTTCTCGATCCAGTCGACCACGTGCGGGTGGCCCTCGCCGATCTTGTTCAGGCGCTCGACCGGGATCCCCATGCGCGAGATCGAGGCGGCGGTGCCGCGGGTGGCGACGATCCGGAAGCCGAGGTCGTGGAGCTGGGCCGCGATCCCCATGACCGCCGACTTGTCGGTGTCGGTGACGCTCAGGAACACCGTGCCGGCGTGCGGGAGCCGGGCGCCGGCGGCGGCCTGGGCCTTCGCGAACGCGGCCGGGAAGTCGGCCGCCACGCCCATCACCTCGCCGGTCGAGCGCATCTCCGGGCCGAGCAGCGCGTCGGCGCCGGCGAAGCGGTCGAACGGCAGCACCGCCTCCTTGACCGACACGTGGTCCCCGCCGGGATCGTCGGGCAGGTTCATCGCGGCGAGCTTCTCGCCCAGCATCACGCGGCAGGCGAGCTTGGCCAGCGGCAGCCCGGTCGCCTTGCTGACGAACGGGACCGTGCGCGACGCGCGCGGGTTGGCCTCGATCACGTACAGGTCGTCGCCCAGCACCCCGTACTGCACGTTGAGCAGGCCGACGACGCCGAGCGCGCGCGCGATCCGGCGCGTCGCCTCGCGGATGTCGCCGAGCATCTCCGCGCCGAGCGAGTGCGGCGGCAGCACGCACGCGCTGTCGCCGGAATGGATGCCCGCCTCCTCGACGTGCTGCATGACCCCGCCGATCCAGACGTCGTCGCCGTCGCAGATCGCGTCGACGTCGACCTCGATCGCGTTCTCCAGGAAGCGGTCGAGGAAGATCTCGCGATACGTACCGTGGCCGAACGGCGGAGCGGAGCGGAGCTGTGAGGGCGAAGCCCCGGTCATCTCGCGCGCGAGGTAACTCCGCAGGCCGTCGAGGTCGTAGACGATCTCCATCGCCCGGCCGCCGAGCACATAGCTGGGTCGCACGAGCAGCGGCCAGCCGATCCCGGACGCGGCGGCCAGCGCCTCGTCGGCCGACTGCGCGAGCGCGTACGGCGGGGCGTGCAGCCCGATCTCGTCCAGCAGCGCGCCGAAGCGGCCGCGGTCCTCGGCGAGATCGATCGCCTCCGGCTGCGTTCCCAGCAGCGGCACGCCCGCCGCCTCGAGCCCGGCCGCGAGCTTCAACGGCGTCTGCCCGCCGAACTGGACGATCACGCCCTCCGGCTGCTCGACCGCGACGATCGCCAGCACGTCCTCGAGCGTCAGCGGCTCGAAGTACAGGCGGTCGGACGTGTCGTAGTCGGTGGAGACGGTCTCGGGGTTGCAGTTGACCATCACCGCGTCGCGCCCGGACTCGCGGACGGTCATCGCCGCGTGGACGCAGCAGTAGTCGAACTCGATGCCCTGCCCGATCCGGTTCGGCCCGGAGCCGAGGATCATCACGCTCGGCCGGTCGCCGCGCTCGATCTCGCTGCGGACGGGCGGCCGCTCCCAGGCCGAGTAGAAGTACGGCGTCTCGGCCTCGAACTCGGCCGCGCACGTGTCGACCGCGCGATAGGTCCGCTCGCCGTCGAACGCGCCGTCGAGCTCGCGCAGCTGTCGCAGGAACCACAGGTCGATCCCGGTCCGCGCCCTGATCTCCTCCTCGGACACCCTTCGGTGCAGCAGTTCGAGGATCACGTCGAAGCGTTCGGCAGACGGCGATTCGATGCGGCGCAGAAGCGCCTCGGAGTCGCCGCTGAGGTCCGCCGGCGCGTCGAGCTCGCGCGAGCGCATGGCCTTCGCGAACGCCTGCCGGAACGTGCGGCCGATCGACATCACCTCGCCGACCGACTTCATGTGCGTCGAGAGCCCCGCGTCCACCCCCGGGAACTTCTCGAACGCGAACCGCGGCCACTTGACGACCGCGTAGTCGAGAACCGGCTCGAACGATGCGGGCGTGCGCTTCGTGATGTCGTTGTCGATCTCGTCGAGCCGGTAGCCGACCGCCAGCCGCGCCGCGATCTTCGCGATCGGGAAGCCCGTGGCCTTCGACGCCAGCGCCGACGAGCGCGACACGCGCGGGTTCATCTCGATGACCATGACCTCGTCGGTCGCCGGGTTGACCGCGAACTGCACGTTCGACCCACCGGTCTCGACGCCGACCGCGCGGATCACCGCGATCGCCTGGTCGCGCAGCCGCTGGTACTGGCGGTCGGTGAGGGTCTGCTGCGGCGCCACCGTCACCGAGTCGCCGGTGTGGACGCCCATCGGGTCGACGTTCTCGATCGAGCACACGATCACGACGTTGTCCGCCCCGTCGCGCATGACCTCGAGCTCGTACTCGCCCCAGCCGAGCACCGACTCGTCGATCAGGACCTGCCCGATCGGGGACGCGGAGAGGCCGCTCTCGACCATCCGGACCAGGTCGTCCTCGGAGCGCACGATGCCGCCGCCGCGGCCGCCGAGCGTGAACGCCGGCCGCACGATCAGCGGCAGCCCATAGGCCTCCAGCGCCGCGCGCGCCTCCGCGACGCTGGTGGCGATCGTGTTGCGCGGCGTCCGCAGGCCGGCCGCGCGCATCGTCTCGTCGAACAGATCGCGGTCCTCGGCGCGGTTGATCGCGTCGTAGTTCGCGCCGATCAGCTCGACGTCGAAGCGCTCGAGCGTGCCGTCCTCGTGCAGCGCCTTGGCGAGGTTGAGCGCGGTCTGGCCGCCGAGCGTCGGGAGCAGCGCGTCGGGCCGCTCGCGCTCGATGACCTGCGTGACCGGCCCGGGCAGCAGCGGCTCGACGTACGTCGCGGTCGCGAACTCCGGGTCGGTCATGATCGTCGCCGGGTTCGAGTTCACGAGCACGACCTCGTAGCCCTCCTCGAGCAGGACCTTGCAGGCCTGCGCGCCGGAGTAGTCGAACTCGGCCGCCTGGCCGATGACGATCGGCCCCGAGCCGAGCACGAGGATCTTGTGGAGGTCGTTCCTACGCGGCACGGTCGAACTCCTCGATGAAGGAGTCGAACAGGCCGAGCGAGTCGTTCGGCCCGGGGCCGGCCTCCGGGTGGTACTGCACGCACGCCGCCGGGGCGTCGAGCAGCCGGAACCCCTCGACGGTGCCGTCGTAGAGGTTCACGTGCGTGAGCTCGGCGGCGCCGAGGTCGGACTCGATCCGGCGGCCGCCCTCGCCGGCCACCGCGAACCCGTGGTTCTGCGACGTGATCGCGATCCGGCCGGTGGCGAGGTCCTTGACCGGGTGGTTGGCGCCGCGGTGGCCGAACGGGAGCTTGAACGTGTCCAGCCCCGCGGCCCGCGACAGCAGCTGGTGACCGAGGCAGATCCCGAACACCGGCTTGCGCACGAGCAGCGCCCGGATCGTGGCGACGACGTAGTCGAGCGCCGCCGGGTCGCCCGGCCCGGGCACGAGGAAGAACCCGTCCGGGTCGGTGGCGAGCAGCTCGTCGGCCGGCGTCGTGCACGGATGAAGCTCGAGCTGAACTCCACGGTGAGTGAAGTTGCGGATGATCGAGCGTTTGATGCCGGTGTCGAGCGCGACGATCCGCAGCGCGCCCTCGCCGTGCGTGACCGGCGCGGCCACGGTCACCTCCCGGGCCAGATCGCGGCCGACCATGGGCGGCTCGGCGAGGACGAGATCGTGCGCGTCGGCCGCGGACATCGAGCCCGGGAAGATCCCGCCGCGCATCGCGCCCGCCGACCGGATGTGCCGCACCAGCGCGCGCGTGTCCACGCCCGCGATCCCCGGAACCTCGTGCGCGGCCAGCCAGTCCAGCCACCCCTGCTCGGCCGCGGGCGCGTCGGTCGTGTTGACCGCCTCGCGCATGATCGCACCGGCGGCGTGGATCCGGTCCGACTCCCACGCCGCGTCGCTCACGCCGTAGTTGCCGACGTGCGCGGTCGTGAACGTGATGATCTGGCGCGCGAAGCTCGGGTCGGTCATCGACTCCTGGTAGCCCGACATGCCGGTCGTGAAGACCACCTCGCCGGTCACGTGGCCGTCCGCGCCGACGGCATCGCCGTCGAACCGCTCGCCGTCCTCCAGCAGTACGTAGGCCGTCACGCCACCACCGCGAACGCGCGCTCCCGGTAGGCGATCCCGCCGGCCGCCACCGTCGCCAGCACGCGCCCGCGCAGGGTCCGCCCGCTGAAGCAGCAGTTCTCCGACCGGCTCTCGTAGCCGTGCTCGCCGACCTCCCACTCCGCCTC
>DASSUW010000521.1:0-16451 GCA_035706585.1 Solirubrobacteraceae bacterium
CGCCGCCAAGGCCGCGTTCTTCGGCAACAAGGGCAACAAGATCAAGTCGCTGATCAACGAGTTCCACTACCCGCGCTTCGGCCCGGGCCAGATGTGGGAGACGATGGCCGACGAGATCATCGCCGCGGGCGGCGAGGTCCGCATGAACTGCCCGGTCACCAAGCTCGAGGTGCGCGACGGCCGGGTCGTCGCGATCGAGGCGGGCGGCGAGCGGATCGAGCCCGCGCACGTGATCTCGTCGCTGCCGCTGCGCGCGACCGTCGGCATGGCCGGCGCCGCCGCGCCCGGAGAGGTGCAGGCCGCCGCGCGGGGCCTGCGCTACCGCGATTTCCTCACGGTCGCCCTGATCGTCGACGGCGAGGACCTGTTCCCGGACAACTGGATCTACATCCACGACCCCGAGGTCCGCGTCGGCCGCATCCAGAACTTCCGCTCCTGGAGCCCGTGGATGGTGCCGGACGAGTCGAAGGCGTCGGTCGGCCTGGAGTACTTCTGCTTCCAGGGCGACGACCTGTGGGACATGGACGACGACGCGCTCGTCGAGCTGGCCAAGCGCGAGCTCGGGAAGCTCGGCCTCGCCGACCCGGCGAAGGTCGAGAAGGGCTACGTGACCCGGGTCCCGAAGGCGTACCCCATGTACGACGCCGACTACGGCGAGCGCGTGCAGGCGATCCGCAACTGGCTCCAGACCGTGCCGAACCTCATCCAGGTCGGCCGCAACGGCCTGCACCGCTACAACAACTCCGACCACTCGATGCTGACGGCGATCCGCGCGGTGGACAACATCACGATGGGCGCCGATCACGACATCTGGGCGGTCAACGCGGAGTCCGTGTACCACGAGGAGGACGTCGCGGACGAGCACCCGTACAAGCGCGCACCCGACACGGTGGGCATGCGCGAGCCCCTCGCCGACGCTCCGGTTTCCTGAGTTAGGAAACGGACGCTGTGGACGCATGTCCTATGGCCGAGAATCCGGCCTGGTGACAGGCTGAACAGCGTCTGGAGGGCGTACGGATTTAGGGCTTGACAGCCCACTCACGGAGGAGGCGCGGAAGGATTCGCTTTGAAACGGCCGTGTGGTGAGAGACCACACGGCCGTTTCTCTTTTCCGAGCCGACGGGTACGCGCCAACTCATGGCAGATCGAGAGGAGCGCGAGGTCGAGGAGGCCAAGGAGGAGATGCGCCGCCTGGAAGAGGGCGATCCTCCGGAGAAGCTCGAGGACTGGCCCGACGGGCGCGCGAAGTACCTCACCTACGGCGGCCCCGAGGGCACGTCCGGCTACGACGAGGGCCCGACGGCCAAGCTCGGTCCGTCCTCGCTCGAGCACCACGAGGACGGGTCGGTGACGATCGAGGGCGAGACGGTCGACCGCCCTGAGGACTACAAGGGCGAGCGGCTGCCCGACGCGCCCAGCGGCGACGAGTAGCGGCTAGCGGCGGCGCTTCACGCGCCCGCGCCGGGTCTTCGTCGCGACGTTGCCGGTCGCGTCGGTCGCGTGCACGGTCACGGCGATCCGCACGAAGCCCCGGCGCCGCACGCGCTTGCGCAGCTTCCGGGTCAGCTTCTTGCCGAGCTTGAGGCGGACGACCTTGCGCTGGTTGGCGGCGAGCGTGCGGTGGCGCGTCGCGAGCCGCCTGACCTTGCGCAGCCGCGTGCCGACCGCCGCCCGGCACGCCTCGCTGCAGCGCACGCCGATCCGCAGCACGCGCTTGCGCAGCAGCTTGCGCACGCCGGCCAGCCGGACGGCCAGCACCGGCGCCGTCGTGTCGGCGAGGCTCGACGTGCATGACGAGACGGCGCCGTCCTGGATCCGGTAGACCGGCCCGTTGTAGGACGCCGCGTAGATGTGCCCGCAGCTGTCCTCGCCGAACGAGGTCAGAGCCGTCACCGCGAGTCCCGTCGGCTTGTCGTCGGCGCCCGTGCGCGGGATCGCCGACCACAGCTGCGAGTGGGCGAAGTCGCCGTAGATGTAGCGGCCGCGCAGCGTCGGCAGTCCCGGGTCGCGCACGACGTAGCCGCCGACGATCGCATGCCAGCCGTCGCTGTGGTTGTGGGCGACGATCGGGTCGGTGCCGACCGAGCCGACGCCCTCGCTGTCGGGCCAGCCGAAGTCCACGCCCGCGCCGCGGCCGGGCGCCGCACCCCAGTCGATCTCCTCCCACGTGTCGGCCCCGACGTCGCCGATCGCGATGTCGCCGGTGCCGCGGTCGAACGAGAACCGCCACGGATTGCGCAGGCCGTACGCCCAGACCGTGTTCCCGAACGGGTTGCCGGCCGCGGGCCCGCCCGTCGCCGGGTCGATGCGCAGGATCTTGCCGAGCGGGGAGTCGGTGTCGCGCGCCGGGCTCGGGTTGCCGTGATTGTCGCCGGTGCTCACGTACAGCATCCCGTCGGGGCCGAACTGCAACTGGCCTCCGTTGTGGTACTGCTGGCCGTGCGGCAGCGACAGGAGCGTGCGGCGGGGCGCCGGGTCGGCGCGCGCCGGATCCGCCGACCGCTGGAACTGGACCACCTTCAGGTCGCCGGTGTCGCGGTCGGTGTAGAAGACGTAGAACAGGCCATCGCTCGCGTAGCCGGGCGAGAACGCCATCGACAGCAGGCCGCGCTCCTCGTCGTCGCCGTTGACGACGCTCGTGATGTCCAGGAACGTGCCGCCGCCCACGAGCTTGATCGTGCCGCGCTTCTCGACGACGTAGAGCTGCGAGCTGCCCGGCGGCGAGGTCACGTACAGGGGGGTGGCGAAGTCGCCGATCTTGACGAGCTGCGGCGCGGCGGCGGCGGGGGTCGCGGCGACCAGCGCCAGCGCAAGGCCGAGCAGCGCCGCGCGCATCAGTGCCCGGCGACGTGGCCGTCGGCCGGCTCGAGCGGCAGTCCCTGGGCGTCCCATGCGACGAGCCCTCCGTCCATCGAGCGCGCGTCGAAGCCGGCGCGCCGGAACGCGTTGGCCGCCATCGCCGAGCGGGCACCCACCGCGCAGTAGAAGACGACCGGCTTGTCCCTGGCGATCGTGCCCGCTTCCGCGGCCACCTGGCCGAGCTCGATGTGGCGCGCGCCGCTGAGATGCCCGGCGTCCCACTCGTACGGCTCGCGCACGTCGATCAACTGGATCTCGCCCGCCTCGTGGCGCTCGCGGACCCACTCCGGCGCCACGTCGACCTCATCTTCCCCTGCCATGGCGGAGAAGGGTATCCGGCCGGTGTTGTAGAGTGCCGCGCTTCAGTCAGGGGACATGAACGCCGAATCCCGTCCGGCCCGGCCGGAGGGGAACGGGGGAACCAAGGGCCGGACGACCCGGCCAGGGGCGAATCGCCGCCGACGTGCGGCGTAGCGCGACTCTTTCCGCGCGAGCCCGACAGCTAACCCCGTAGGCGCGCGAAAGAAAGGACGCATCCGTCGTGCCACGCAGCCGTACGCTCGTACTGGGGCTCGCCGCCCTGGGTCTCGTCGTGCCCGCCTCGGCCCAGGCCAAGCGGCATTCATTCGGGGAACGGTCGCTCCGGGAGGGCAGCCGGGGGTCGGACGTGCGCACGCTGCAGCGCTATCTCACGCAGGTGGGTCTGCGGACCGAGGTCGACGGCATGTACGGCCCGCACACCGCACGCCGCGTGCGCTCGTGGGAGCGCCGGTCGGTCCGCCGGATCAACGGTCGCGTCTCGCGGCGCGAGGCACGCAAGATGACGTCGCAGGTCGAGCGCGGCGTCCGCGTGTTCGAGCCCGCTCCCGAGCCGACCGTCGCGCCGGCGGGCGAGAGCGCCACGCTCGGGCCGGACGGCCTCGCCGTCGCGCCCGCGTCAGCGCCGCAGGAGGTCAAGGACGCGATCGCGGCGGCCAACCGCATCGCCGGCAAGCCGTACAAGTACGGCGGCGGCCACGGCCGCTGGAGGGACTCGGGCTACGACTGCTCGGGCGCCATGTCCTACGCCCTGCACGGGGCCGGCCTGCTCAAGCGCCCGCTCACGTCCGGTGACTTCATGTCCTGGGGCCGTCGCGGCAAGGGCACGTGGATCACGATCTACGCCCACGGCGGCCACGGGTTCCTCGTCATCGCCGGCCTGCGGTTCGACACCGGCTGGAACAACGCCGGCAAGGGGCCGCGCTGGAGCGAGAGGATGCGTCCCACGGGCGGCTACGCCGTCCGTCATCCCCGTTCGCTCTAGTAGACGTCGCGGTCTCGTACGACCGTGCGTGACTCGCGGCGCGCGGACGACAGCATGAACAGCGAGATCAGCAGGCCGACGACGCCGATCACCATCAGGATGATCCCCACGGTCGAGATCTCGAGTCCCGAGATGTCCGCGTCGACCGCGAAGTAGAGGATCGCTCCGACGGCAATCAGGAGCAGTGAGGTTCCTATTCCCATGCTCCCGACATCCCCTTGCGAGGGGTGCGCCAAACTAAGGGAGCATGGAGACCGCCGCCGCAGACACGTACGCGCTCACCGACGACCAGCTCGAGTTCCGGGCGACGATCCGCCAGATCGTCGCCGAGCGCGTGGCTCCGCGCGCGGCGGAGATCGACGCCAAGGCCGAGTACCCGTGGGACATCCGCAAGCTGTTCTCCGAGCATGACCTGCTCGGGCTGCCGTTCCCCGAGGAGTACGGCGGCACCGGGACCGGCACGCTGATGCTCAACATCGCGATCGAGGAGGTCGCGCGCGCGTGCGCGTCGAGCGCGCTGATCCTGATGATCCAGGAGCTCGGGACGCTGCCGATCCGGCTGTTCGGCTCCGACGAGCTGAGGCAGCGCTTCCTGCCGCGCTGCGCCAGCGGCGAGTGGTCGCCCGCGTTCGCGCTGTCCGAGCCCGAGGCCGGATCCGACCCGGGCGGGATGATCACCCGCGCGGTCCGCGACGGCGACGAGTGGGTCGTCAACGGCACCAAGAACTGGATCACGAACCTCGGCGTCGCCGACTTCTACGTCGTGTTCGCCAGGACCGACGCGGACGCCGGCCGCTCGCGCGGCATCAGCGCGTTCGTGGTCGAGGCCGACCGCGCCGGGTTCAGCGTCGGCAAGCTCGAGCACAAGCTCGGCATCAAGGGCTCGCCGACCGGCCAGCCGATCTTCGAGGACGTTCGCATCCCCGCCGCCAACCTGATCGGCGAGGAGGGGCGCGGCATGCACGTCGCGCTCGGCACGCTCGACCACTCGCGGCTCGGCGTCGCCGCGCAGGCGGTCGGGATCGCCCAGGGCGCGACCGACCACGCGGCCGCGTACGCCCGCGAGCGGCGCCAGTTCGACCGCCCGATCGCCGACTTCCAGGGCATCCAGTTCAAGCTCGCCGACATGGAGACCCGCACGGCGGCGGCGCGCGAGCTGCTGTACCGGGCGTGCGCGAAGATCGATCGCGGCGAGCCCGACTCCGGCAAGTACTCGGCGATGGCGAAGCTGTTCGCGTCCGACACGGCGATGGCCGTGACGGTCGAGGCCGTGCAGGTGCTCGGCGGCTACGGCTACGTGACCGAATATCCCGTCGAGCGCTACATGCGCGACGCCAAGATCACGCAGATCTACGAGGGCACCAACGAGATCCAGCGGCTCGTGATCGCGAGGGCGATGCGCTGATGTTCGCCAACTTCCCGGTCGGCCGCCGGATCGCGCTGTCGGCGCTGTTCACGTTCTGCTGCGCGATCCTGATCGTCACGCTGCTCGGCGGCCTGTCGAGCATGTACGGGGTCCGGCTGATGCAGATCGGCGCCTGCGTCCTCGCGTTCATCGTCGTGGCGGCCAGCGTCATCGCCGCGATCACCGGGCGCCTGGCGGACTACACGTACGTGCCCGACGAGGACGACTTCGAGCTGCTGGTACAGCGCTCGGAGCGCCTGGCCAGGGAGGGGCTCTCCGCCGAGCCGGACGAGGTCGAGTTCCTCGACCTCGACCCACGCAACCCGCGCGACTTCGAGGAGCTCGTCCGGGAGGCGCTCGACGATCTGCCGGACCTGCTGCTCAAGGCGCTCGACCACGTGGCGGTCGTGATCTCCGACAAGGGTCGCCGCCACCGCGCGTACGGCCTCTACCAGGGCGACACCGCGGCGCGCGACAACTACCCCGACCGGATCATCATCTTCCGCGACACGCTGCTGCGCGACTTCGGCGACGACCCGGACGAGCTGCGCGCGCAGGTCACGCGTACCGTACGCCACGAGCTCGCCCACCACTTGGGGGCGGACGAGCTCGGGGTACGTGAACTGGGCCTCTAACCCCGGTGGACCGTCACCGGCACGGTGAACGCGGTCGGGGCGGTCGGCGGGCCGAGCAGCAGCTCGCCGAAGTAGTCCTGACCGGCGGTCATCGGCTTCGCGTACGCCACGTGCAGCGTCACCGGCGTGCCGGCGGGGACGGGCCCTGACGGCAGACCGGTCACCGTCAGGTCGTTGCCCTGGATGGCGTTGACCGTCATCTTGACGCTCGGCGTGCCGGCGACCTGCCAGCCGTGCAGCCAGATCTGGTAGTTGCCGTCGGCGGGCCGGATCAGCTCGACATGCTCGTTCGCGGTGCCGCCGGCCGACGAGGCCACGATCTCCGACGCCGTGAAGTTGCCGTCGTTGTTGGCGTCGTAGACGACGTACAGGTCGATGTCGTTGCTATCCAGCGCCGTCGTGACCTCGAGCTTGGACGCGTGCGCGAGCGTGACCGTCTTCTTGTTGCTCGCGGTCGTCGGGTCGTCCGGGTTGTCCTGGGCGACCGGCTCCTGCGTCGTCTCCGGCTGGCTCAGGCCGAACCCTTCGGCGTTCAGCCCGTCGAGGTCGACGCTCGACTTGAATGTCACGTCGAACGAGCCGCTGTCCGTGGTCGTCGTCGTGTCGACCGCCGACGGCGTCACCGTCGCCGAGCCGAGCTTGGTCGTGAACGGGACGTCGAACTTGCCGCCGTCCCAGCCGACCTGGTGCTGCACGAGCGAGTGCAGGCCCTCCTGCGCCGGCGCCGTGACGAGCTCGCGGTTCGTGCCGGTGGCGGTGTCGAACTGCCACACGCCGGCGCCGGTGTTGGTGTTCTCGCTCTTGCCGACCGTGTCGAGGATGTACGGGCCGCCGAACGGGTCGGACCCGTTGAACAGCTGGTACGTGTTCGCCGACCGCCCCATGACGAGGGTGTCGAGGTCGGTGAACGGGGCCCTGTCGTCCCAGGTCGTGTCGGCCAGGAACTGCGTGCCCTCCGGCGGCTTCTTCGCCAGGTCGTAGAAGAAGAAGCGCCAGTCGCCGGACTCGGCGCGCCACGTCCAGTCGGTCGCGCCGAACACCGTGCCGTTGTTGTAGCGGAGGTTGCGCTGGGCGTGGGCCACCGCCGGCCCGCCGAACTGCAGCGCGCTGCCCGTGATGTTGCCGTCGGCGTCCTGGTCCGGCTGCGCCGCGACGGCGACCGAGATCGGCACGACCATCGACTCGCGGGCCCGCCGCAGCACGACCGCGCCGTCGTACATGCCGTACGGCGTGTCGCGCGGCACGTTGATCTTCGCCGTGAACGAGCCGTTGGCCAGGAACGGATGCGACACCCACGACCAGTCGCTGGTCCTGTACCAGTCGACCTGGATCGTGAAGTGCGTGCGGTCGATCCCGGCGTTGTGGATCTGGTGCTGGAGGCCGAGGAACAGGCCGTCGTCCATCCGCCGGCTCGGATCGCGGACGGAGACGGTCAGCTCGTTCGCCCCCGGCCGGTGGTACATGAACCGGACGTACTCGCCCTTGTCCATCTCCGACCGCCGGAAGTCCGGGATCGGGTTGCCGTCGATGTCCGTGTCGCCGGAGTCGGTGTGGTCGACCGCGCCGTCACGGTCACGGTCGCTCCACAGGTTGCGGTCGTGGTTGGTGTCGGTCCAGTTGTACGCCAGCATGCGCCACGCCTGATCGGCCTCGTAGTTCGCGTCCTTGTCGAACTCGTCGTGCGGGAAGATCGCCCGCACGACCATCAGGTCGGCGCTGCGATGGCGCCTCACCTCGCGCGAGAGGTCGAGCAGGTAGTCGGGCGCGTTGAAGCTGAACGCGCTCTCGCGCGCCTGCGACGAGCTGGTGAACGAGAAGCGGTCGCTGTCGTAGCGGCGCAGCTGGCGATCGCTCACGAGCCACGTGCCGCGGCGACTGAGCGTGAACTTCTGCGTGTCGCTCCCGCCGGGCGCCATCACGTTCGTGAACACGCGATCCTCGCTGCCACGATAGTCGCCCGCGCGCCACTCGTCCGGCGCGACCGTCGTGTCGCGCCCGGCCGCCGCCCGCACCGCGCGGCCCGCGTCGACCGACCCGGCGCCCTGCGTGAAGGCGTCGTAGTGCAGGTCCTGGGCGGAGGACTTGAGGATGGTGCGCGCGGTGTCGTAGAAGCCCTTCGGCACGCTGCCGCCGTGCGCCTTCCTGTAGGCCTGATAGACGAGCGCGGTCGCCGACACGGCGACCGGGGTCGAGCGGCTCGTGCCGCCCCAGGTCTCCCACGCGTTGCGGCCGTCGAGCACCGTGTTCAGCGTCGCGTCGCCGGACGAGTAGGCGCCGTCGGCCACGACGTCGGGGCCGGTCGCGCCGGTCGCTCCCGGGCCGCGGTTGGAGAAGCTGATCACGTCGTTGTCGGTGACCTGGCGGATCTTCGCGATCGAGTCCCAGCCGGTGGCGCCGAACTGGGTCGACGCGCCGACCGCCACGCCGGCGCTCGGCTGCGGCGACGTGGCAGTGCCGAAGCCCGGGGCGCCGTTGCCGGTCGAGAACAGCGGCGTCGTCGCGGACCCGTCGTGGATGATGTCCGCCTCCTGGCTGGCGGCGTCGTAGCCGTCGTTGTCGACGTCCGAGTTGCCATACGAGTTCGACGTCACGTCGATCCCGTGCAGCGTCGACAGCAGATAGCCGAACTGGGTCGAGAAGTCGAACCCGAAGTAGATGTCGCCGTACGGCGCGAGCTTGGCGTGCGGTGAGCCGCCGAGCACGGCGCCGGGAACGCGGCCGTCCTTCGTGTGCAGGTCGGAGAAGCTCGGGGCGCCGCCGTTGATCACGGCCTGGCCGACGACGTTCGACGCGGTCAGCGTGCCGTGGCCGTCGATCGCCGGGTCATAGTCGCCGGACCAGGCCAGCATGGCGCCCGGCCCGAACACCGGCGTGTCCGCCCCGAAGAACTCGGCGAGCCCGCCCGGCAGGCGGGTCTCGCCGTCGGAGATGAAGTACAGCAGGCCGCCGGAGATGTCGGTGTAGCCGTCGCCGTTGACGTCGCGGTAGGACGCCGGCGACTGCTTGCTGACCGGCTTCTCGTCGCCGAAGTCGTTGTCGTGGTCGAGGTCGACGTAGACCGTGTCGTAGACGCCGGCGGTGTTGGGATCGGTCACGAGGAACGCCGGGCGCTCCTTGTAGAGCTCGAGCAGGTAGTCGTCCGGATGGCTGCCCATGCGCACGCGGCCCGACTTGCTCCAGGCGCGCGGGAACGTGTACGTGTGGGTCGCGCGGCCGGTCGGCGCGCTGAAGTTGCGCGACGGGCCGGTGCGGGTCCCGAACGAGACCGCGCAGTCGCCGCTGCCGGCCGGGCAGGTCACGGCGGTCGTCGGCGTGTACCACGAGAGGCCGCCGCTGACCTGGTTCGGCGCGGCCAGCCACTGCAGCGTGCCGTACGGGTCGAACGCCTTCGGCCAGCCGTTCCAGCCGTCGTCGGTGAAGTCGGTGTCGGCGACGCCCGACCACGTCTGCCACGTGTTCAGCAGGTCCGGATGGCCGAAGTCGGTGCCGCCGTCGAGCACGCCGACCGTGACGCCCTCACCGGCGTAGCCGGCGTCCCAGGCGCCCTTGAAGTTGTGGGTCTCGGCGTCCATGACGCCGAGCTTGCGCAGCTGCTCGAAGTTCGAGCCCCGGGGCGGCGGCGCGTCGCTGTACGGGACCTCGTCCGCCGCGAGCTCCTTCATCGCGGCCGTGGCGATCGCCTGCGACCGCGGGCGGCCGACCAGCGGGTCCGGATCGCCGAGCGGCCGGCCGGTCTGCTTGAGCTGCACGAGGCTGACGGAGACG
The DNA here is from genome assembly GCA_035706585.1 of Solirubrobacteraceae bacterium. GTDB lineage: Bacteria > Actinomycetota > Thermoleophilia > Solirubrobacterales > Solirubrobacteraceae > DASSUW01. Next base: position 9,968 of record DASSUW010000521.1, read on the forward strand.
ACGTTCTTCAGGCTCGCGAGCTTCTGCACCGCCTGCGTGCCGATGCGGCCGACGACCAGCGCCTTGCCGCGCCTCCGGGCGGCGGCGTCGTCGTCGAGCAGCGCGCGCACACGGCCGGTCTCGGTGCCCGAGACCGTGACGAACACGTAGACCGGCGCGGTCGAGCCGTCGTCGACGCGGGAGCGCAGCGCCTCGTCGAGCTTGGCCTTGCCCGCGTCGGACTTGGTGACGACCCGCTCCGGGTCCCTCCCTCGCTGCTGTGGTGCGGCAGGCGAGACCAGCGTCGCGAGGGCGGCCGCGGCAACGGCCGCGCCCAGAGCGAATCTGCGCATGTGTGTGCGTCCTTCCCCTTGAAGACTGTCGGGGAGGCCCCCACCGCCGGCCGTCCGTGCGTGTCGCCCCCCGTGTTGGCCGGGGGTATATGGCGTCGGCGGTCGACTTGTCAAGACGGGTTGTCATGCAACGATAGGCGCGCCGTGATGATCGTCATGACACCGGAGGCGACCGAGGCGCAGATCGCGGCGGTCCGCACGCGCCTGGAGACGACCGGCGTGCACGTGCTGGTCCTGCCCGGGGAGCTCACGACGGCGATCGGCGCGATCGGCGATCCCGAGGGCGTTCGCGAGCTCGGCCTGGAGGGCATGGCGGGGGTCGATCGGGTCGTGCCGATCTCGCGGCCGTACAAGCTCGCATCGTCAGAGCTCGCACATCACGAGCCGACCGTGTTCAGCGTCGACGGGCGGACGGTCGGCGGCGCGACCGCGTTCTGCCTGATCGCCGGGCCGTGCACCGTCGAGTCGCGCGAGCAGACGCTCGCGGTCGCGCGCACGGTCGCGGCGGCCGGAGCATCGATGCTGCGTGGCGGCGCGTTCAAGCCGCGCACGTCGCCGTTCGCGTTCAAGGGGCTCGGCGTCCCGGCGCTCGAGATCCTCGCCGAGGCGCGGGCCGAGACCGGGCTGCCGGTCGTGACCGAGTTCCTGGACACCCAGCACGCCGACGCGATCGCCGAGCACGCGGACGTGATCCAGATCGGCGCCCGCAACATGCAGAACTACGCGCTGCTCGAGGTCGCCGGGAAGCTCGGCAAGCCGGTGCTGCTCAAACGCGGGCTCTCGTCGTCGCTCGACGAGCTGCTGATGGCCGCGGACTACATCCTCAAGGAGGGGATGGACAAGGTGATGCTGTGCGAGCGCGGCATCCGCACGTTCGAGACGGCGACGCGCTTCACGCTCGACCTGTCGGCGGTGCCATGGCTGAAGCTGCACACGCACCTGCCCGTGATCGTCGATCCCAGCCACGCGTCGGGCGACCGCCGGCTCGTCGAGCCGCTGGCGCGAGCCGCGGCGGCGGTCGGCGCCGACGGCATCATCGTCGAGGTCCACCAGGACCCCGAGGCGGCGCTCTGCGACGGGCCGCAGGCGCTCTACGCGCGCGACTTCGCGGGGTTCGCCGAGCGCGTGGTCGCCCACGCCGCCCTGACGGGCCGCGCGATCTCCTGACGGGCGGCGAGGTTCGCGCCGATCAGCGCCGCCACCGTGATCGCGGCGCCGCCGAGCTCGGCGCCGTCCGGGTGGTAGCCGCGGCCGATCGCGATCGCGAACGCGACCACCGGCACGAGGTTCATGAACAGCGCGGCGTTCGGGGCGCCGAGCCGGCGGACGCCCTCGTTCCAGCCCAGCACGGCGGCGAGCGCGCCGATCACGATCACGTACAGCAGCTGCCACCAGATCGCGGCCACGTCGCCGGCCGAGGGCGCCGCGTACCAGCCCGCGAGTGTGGCGACGCCGGTCACGGCCACCACCGTGATCGTCCCGAGCGGAGCGCTCAGCGCCGTGTAGCGCAGCGCCGACCAGTCGCTGAAGCGGCGCGCCCCGAGCGTGTAGCCGACGAAGCTGATGGTCCCGAGCAGCACCAGCAGGTCGCCGCCGTTGACGCCGCCGTGGAAGAGCGTGAGCGGGTCGCCGTGCCCGATCACGAGCAGCAGGCCGGCCAGCGCGACGATCGCGAAGCCGAGCGTCGTCACCGAAGGCGCCCGGCGAGCGAGCGCCGCGGACGCCAGCAGCGTGATCAGCGGGCTCGTCGCGACGATCAGCGCCACGTGCTCGGGCGTCGTGTGCTCGAGCCCGGCGAACGCCAGCAGGTTGAACCCCGCGAAGCCCGCGGAGCCGTAGAAGAACAGCTCCAGGCCGCGGCCGTCGAGCCGCAGCGCGCGGACGCCCTCGAACGCCCACAGCAGGGCGAGGAACGCGAGCGACGCGATCAGATAGCGGATCGCGGTCAGGTGGAACGGGTCGACGTGATCGATCGCCGAGTCGGCGATCGGGAACATCGCGCCCCAGCCGAATGCCGGGACGAGGCTGGGGAGGAATTTCGACGAGCTTCGAAACACGCGTCACGACGGTAGCACGCTTGCTACGATCATGATCGAAATATGGGGGTTAGCCTCACCCATCCGGCCACCGACGAGCTCAAGCTCGCCGACGTCATGGACGCGCTGAGCGATCCGGTCCGCGTCGCGATCGTCCGCGCGCTCGCCGCCGAGGGCGAGACGCAGTGCGGGGTGCTCGACCTGGGCGTCTCGCCCGCGACCCGCTCGCACCACTTCCGCGTGCTGCGCGAGGCCGGCATCACGCTGACCCGGCCGGAGGGCACGCACCGGTTCGTGTCGCTGCGGCGCGACGACCTCGACGAGCGCTTCCCGGGCCTCCTCGACGCGGTGCTCACCGCCGCCGAGCGCGAGGCCAGGGTCCACGCCGGCCGGGTCGCGTAGGCGCGCGCCACCGCCGGCGCTCGATCCCGCCGGCCGCGCTCAGTCCAGCGAGCCGATGCGCTCGACCAGCATGTCGAGGAACGCCGGCCCGTCGACCTCCACCGCCACGTGCGCGTTCGCGTCGCGGCCGCTCACCCGCCACAGGTCGACGACCGTGCGGCCGCGGCACAGCTCCGACGCGCAGTCGATCTCGACGTTGCGGTGCTCGGTCCTCAGCAGGTCGCCGCGGATGACGTGAGCGACGGCGAGCGCATCGTGGATCGGCGTGCCGGGGAAGTCGTAGACCCGCACGTGGAACTGGTGGTAGAACGCCCACAACTCGGCGACGACGGTGCCGATCCGGCCGGTGGCGCGCAGCGCCTCGGCGTGCGCCGGGGTCATCAGCGCGCGATGTGTGACGTCGAGCCCGACCATCGTCACGTCGACCCCGCCGGCGAACACGCGCGCCGCCGCCTCGGGGTCGACCCAGATGTTGAACTCGGCCGCGGGCGTGACGTTGCCCTCGGCGATCGCTCCGCCCATCAGCACGATCCGCTCGATCTTGCCCGCGACGCCGGGATGCCGGGCGAGCAGCAGCGCGATGTTCGTGAGCGGGCCGGTCGCGATGAGCGTGAGCGGCTGGTCGGCGCTGGTCAGGCGCTCGGCCAGGAAGTCGACGGCGTGCTGCGCGACCGGGGAGCCGACCGGCGCGGGCAGGTCCGGCCCGTCGAGCCCGCTCTCGCCGTGCACCGACGCGGCGACCGCCGGCTCGCGGGTCAGCGGCCGGTCGGCCCCGGCCGCGACCGGCACGTCGCCGCGGCCGGCGAGCTCGAGTACCCGCAGCGCGTTCGCGGTCGTCTTGTCGAGCGTCTGGTTGCCGTGGACCGTCGTGACGCCGAGCAGGTCCAGCTCCGGGCTCGCGAGCGCGAGCAGCAGCGCGATCGCGTCGTCGTGCCCGGGGTCGCAGTCGATCAGGATCGGGGTGGTCACGAGGCCGGGCAGACTACCGGCCCGCCCGTCAGTGGTAGATCAACCAGACGCGCAGGTTGCCGCGCGGATCGAACAGGTAGCCGCCGTCGCCGCGGGCCTTGTCGTCGTAGGAGATGTTGTCCAGCGGCGGCGTCGGAAGGCCCCAGTAGAACGTGTCGCCGGTGTTCGTGCCGCGGCCCATGTGCAGCGTGATCGCGCCGCCCGCGGGGATGACCGTGCCGGCCGGGAACGTGAAGCGGCGCAGGTCGGAGTCGCGGAACCACCAGCGGTGCAGGTTCACGGGCTGGGAGCTGGTGTTGCGGATGCGCGCCCACTCGCCGTTGACGTTGTCGTGGTCGTTGCCCGGCGCATCCCAGTTGAGCTCCAGCGCGAGCTGGGCGGCCGGGCCGGCGCCGCAGCCCTGGGGGTCGAAGAGGCGCAGGTGCCTGGCCGCCGCGCGATCGGTGGCGCGCGCGTAGAGCCGGTTCCAGGCCCATTCGATCGGGTTGCCGAGCCACAGCGCGTGGCCCTCGGCGACCATGATCCGGCCGGCGTCGACCCACTTGCCGTGCCGGCGCACGGAGACCTGGCGGCGCAGGCGGACGTTGGAGTGGCTCCGGCGATCCTGCGCGGCCAGCCGCACACGCCAGTGGCTGCGGCGGATCAGCTGCTCCATCCGCGCCGTCGCCTCGACGCCGTGGCAGTCGCCGCGGCGGCGCGACGGCGTGTGGCTGTACACGCTGAGCTCCATCGCGTTGATGCCGGTGATGCGCACGCGGCGCGCACGGTGCGTGCCGTCGCCCTTGATGTCGACGTCGATCGTGTCGCCGTCGGCGACCAACGTGACCTTGCCGGTCCAGAACGTGCAGGTCGGGCTCCAGCTCGCGCCGGCGATGCACTTGCCGGTCCTGGCTGAAGCCGGAGCAGCGAGGACGAGCGCCGCGACGACGCTCGCGAACAACAGACGAACCCCCATCACCCGTGCAATCGGCCCCGCCATCCGAGCCTTGAGCCTAAAGGGGTCTGACCCCTTTAGGTGGTCATGTTCCCGCCACGAGGTACACCGTGTCTCCTTCCGCGGCCGACAGCAGCAGGTCGGGCCGGCCGTCGCGGCTCACGTCGCCGACGCCGACCGCGTCGAAGCCGAGGTTCTCGCCCGCCGTGGTCGAGGTGACCGTCCGCAGCACGCCGCCCGTCCGCCCCGAGCGCACGTCGACCCGCCCGCCGCCCGGCGCCCCGTCGCTCGCGCGGTAGGAGCCGACCGCGAGGTCCGTGCGCCCGTCGAAGTCCACGTCGCCCGCCTCGCGGCCCGGGCCGGTGCCCTCGCCGTTCTCGCCCGGCCACGCGTGGATCACCGAGCCGTCGCGTCCCGAGTAGACCGCCGCGTAGCCGTTGAAGTTCTGCGCCGCGTAGTCGGCGGCGTAGACGTCCGCGATGCCGTCGCCGTCGACCCGCCCGACGCCCGCGACGAAGAACTGGCCGAACACCCGCGCCCCGAGCGGCGGGGCGAGCGAGAACAGCTCGCGGCCGCGGCGGAACACGTGGACGCCGCCGCCGCCGCTCTCACCCGCCGCGCCGATCACGAGCTTGCGCGGCGCCACCCAGTCGGTGCCGGTGCCGAAGTTGTCGCCGGCGTGCGCGCCGTCGTAGCGGCGCAGCAGCTTGTACGTGCGGCCCGAGAACACGTACGCGGCGCCCGCGTCCACGCCGGCGCCGTCGACGCCGTTCGCGCCGACGAGCACGTCGTCGTACCCGTCGTGGTTCACGTCGCCCGCGGTCGCCACCGCGGCGCCGAGCTGGTCGTTCGCGCCTGTGCCATCCCACACATGCAGCAGCCGGCCGCTGCGCCCCGAGTACAGGTAGGCGCGGCCGGGACCGCCGTTGCCGGCGCCGCCGATCGCGCCACTGATGATGTCGTGCACCCCGTCGCCGTTCGTGTCGCCGGCGTCGGCGATCGCGTTCCCCTGGAAGTCGCCGGGCTCGCCGGGCAGCCGGTAGATCAGCCGGCCGGTGCGGCCCGAGTACACCCACGTCCTCCCGCCGTCGGCGGTGGCCGGCTCGCCGATGATCAGATCGGTCGCGCGGTCGTGGTCGATGTCGGTGAGCTCCGACACGGCCCAGCCGAAGTAGCCGCCGGGCTCACCGTGCCAGCTGTGCAGGACCCGAACCCGCTCCACGAACCCGCCGTCCGCGATCGCCGTCGCCGGCGCCGCGAGCGCCAGGCCGAGCGTCGCGAGCACCACGCCGCGCCTCATCATGCCGTCCTCCTGTCGAGACCGTGGAGGGGTTCTATGCGGCGCCCGCGCGGACCGCTTCCACGATCGTGCGCAGTTGCGCGCCGCGCACCGCCGACGGCGGGCGGCCGAACGCCGCGCGGAAGCGGTCGCAGAAGTGGCTCGGCGAGTAGTAGCCGAGCTCGACGGCGAGCCGCGAGAGGTCGGTGTCCGGCTCGGCGGCGAGGCGCTCGACGGCCGTCCGCAGGCGCAGGCCGTGGACGTAGCCCGACAGCGAGAAGCCCGTGCGCGCGCGGAACACGCGCGCAAGGTGGAACGGCGACACGTGCAGTGCGGCGGCGAGCGACGCCAGCGACAGACGCTCGGCCATGCGCGCGGCCAGCAGCTCCTTCGCCGCCTCCGCGAGCGCGGCGTGGCCGCGGCGGGTGCGCGGGCGGGCAGCGTCCTGGGAGGCGCTGCCTGCCGTGAACGCGTCGGCCAGCAGGCGCATCGCCGCCTCCTCGGCCAGCAGCCGGTCGGGCGCGTCGGCGAG